>JBGCEF010000071.1:0-30270 GCA_045106175.1 Bdellovibrionales bacterium | reverse complement strand
CGCTCCAGGCATTTAAAAGCATGGATAGTCCAGCATTACGATAATCTGGATCACGATCAGAAGCATCATTTTCAAACTGCATGACAAAATCGGTAAGATTGGCAGCATACTGATCTTTTTCATCTTCTGTGGCAATGATGCTTTCACCCGCGTAAAGTGATCGGATTGATGTAAAAAGATTCCATGAATCAATAGGCTCAGGCTCAAACGCTTCAGCCGCCATTTTACCTGCCTTAACACTTGCCCCATACGTGGCTGCCGCGGCGCACCCACCCCATAAAGTCGCTAATGCTTGTCTTCTCGTAACCATACTCATGCCGGCAATATAGTTATATATTTTCATAATGCAATATATTTCTTATCCTTGACCCCCTGCTAAAATCACATTACCTAATGCTTATGAGTGAATTATATGAAATCGTAAAAGTTCCGCAGGGCATTTTGAAAGAAACCGCCCACGCGATTGATGGCGTAACATCCGATGTCCAAAAGCAAATGGATCGTATGTTAGACACAATGTATGACGCGCCAGGTATAGGCTTGGCCGCAAATCAAGTCGGTCTGCTTAATCGTGTGCTTGTGATGGACCTTGCTCGCACCGACGACGGTGAAGAACCGACACCAATATGTATGGCAAATCCTGAAATTATCTATGAATCTGAACAAATGAGCGTGATGGAAGAGGGCTGCTTATCTATTCCAAAACAATACGCCGAAGTTGAGCGCCCTGCGATTGTGCGCGTCAAATACCTTAATTACGATGGTAAAGAAACTGAGCTAGAAGCAGAGGGGCTTTTATCCCATTGCGTACAGCATGAAATTGATCATCTTAATGGCACGCTCTTTATCGATTATCTCTCATCATTGAAACGCAATATGATCTTGCGCAAAGTTGAGAAAATGAAAAAACAAAACTTGATCTAAAGACACATGGATAAAATATTGCGCATCGGTTTCATGGGAACTCCTGACTTTTCGGTAACGGCCCTAAAAGCAATTCATGAAGGGCCAAATGATTTAATTTGTGTTTATTCCCAACCGCCGCGTCCAAAAGGGCGAGGTCATAAGGTGCAGCTATCACCCGTGCATCAATATGCACAAAATCATGGCATCCCTGTTTTTCATCCAAAGTCGCTGAAACAAAAAGAACAACAAGAAGAATTCGACAGCCATAATCTGGACGTTGCAATCGTTGCCGCATATGGCTTAATCCTGCCAAAAGTAATCCTAGAAAGTCCGCAATATGGTTGTATCAATATTCATGCATCCTTGCTTTCGCGTTGGCGCGGCGCTTCACCGATCCAGCACGCAATCTGGAAAGGTGATAAAGAAACAGGCGTCACATTAATGCAAATGGATGAAGGCTTGGACACTGGCCCGGAAATTTCTAAACAAAAGATACCAATTACAAATAAAACAACAGCGCAGAGCTTACATGATGATTTATCAACTCTCGGCGGGAATATGATTATTGACGCACTCAATGAGCTATCAAAAACCGGATCTCTAAAATCATCCCCTCAAGATGACAGCCAATCAAGCTATGCGCCGCTTTTAAAAAAATCAGACGGTAAAATTAATTGGCAGCAAACAGCCAAAGAAATAGACTGCCAAATTCGCGCCCTTAATCCTTGGCCAGGAACATTCATGAGCGACGATAAGACTCGTATCAAAATACAATCCGCGCAAGCTTTAGATGAAAAAACAGATAAGCCCACCGGCACCTTGATCGATAAAAAAGGCAGAGTTGCATGCGCCCAAGGCACAATTTTAAAAATTAACACCCTCCAACCTGCTGGTAAAAAACCCATGGATATCGCATCGGCAATAAATGGCGGCTATATAAAAATCGGCGAGCATTTGCCGTGACCAGATATAAGCTAACAATCGAATATCAGGGTACTGGATATTATGGGTGGCAAAAACAGCCAGACTTACCAACAATTCAAGAAGAAATTGAAAAAGCTATTCATGCCTTTTCCGGTCAAACAGTGGAAGTCACATCCGCAGGGCGGACAGACGCAGGCGTTCACGCACGTGGTCAAATTGCCCATGTTGATTTACAAGACTTTTCAAAACCAATGGACGGCTACGCCATTTCAAAAGCAATTAACGCACATTTACGCCCGCAACCCATCGCGATCATAAGCACCGAAATCGTTGAAGATGATTTTCACGCCCGATTTACCGCAAAAAACAAATTATATGCGTACCGTATTATTAATCGTCCATCTTTTTTGACCTTTGATCAAAATCGTGCGTGGCATATCCGTCGACCCCTTAACACCGAAGCTATGCACGACGCAGCGCAACTTTTACTAGGACAACATGATTTTTCAACATTCCGCGATTCTGAATGCCAGGCCAAAAACCCTGTGCGCACTTTAGACCGCTTAGACGTGCAAAGCTTTCAAACAAGCGAAGGCGCTCAAGAAATATTCATTGAAGCCGAAGCGATGTCATTCTTGCATCATATGGTCCGTAATATTGTAGGAACATTAACCCTCATCGGTGAAGATAAATGGAAACCGGAAGACATCATTAGCGCATTAAACGCCCAAGACAGAACAAAAGGGGGGCCAACCGCGCCTGCGGATGGTTTATATTTGGTAAGAATAGATTATCTCAATCTATAGTAATTATGAAAAATAATTTGCTATTTCCTATTATTTGGTCTATACATGTTGCAAATAAATTCTGGAGTTAGCAATGAACCTGACAAAAATCCTTTTATGCACAATCATCATGTTTGCCTTATCCTCGATGGATGCAATGGCGCAAAATAACCGTGAATTTGAACAATTAAGCACGCTAAACCGTATTAAACCTCTCCAGAATCCTGAATTTGATCGTGTTGAAAAGGTACTCGATCGCAAAATACTTGACCGGAAAAATAAAGTTGTCGGAACTGTCCAAGATGTCATCCTTAATCAAAATGGAACAATCTCAGGAATTAACACTGAATTTGATCGTTTGCGTCTTGGTAATTTAGTAAGCTTGAATTTTCGCGCTTTAAGAATTCGAACAACGTCAGACGCATATCAAATGAATATGGACGCCGATGAGATCGCGGATATGTACCCACGTCTTTTAGCTGACATTGAAACAGCTTCGGGCCGTAATAACGTAACTTTCTCTACACGCGCAATTATCGGATCATCCTTACGATCAAGCGATGGGCGTCGCTTAGGTAAAGTTGAAAATGTTCTATTTGGTGCCGATGGAGGTATTGCGAGTGCAATTTACGCAAAACTTTCTTACGGAACCTTAAGAGGCGAAACAGTCGCAGTACCATTTCGTAATGTTGAATTTAAATATGAACGCGGACGTTTATCAGGAACGGTCAGTCGTGGGTTGGCCAATGCAATGTTCGAAATTGCAGACGACTAACCTAAAATTTTAAATTAAGCCTCAAAATAACGCACTAAAATTCGTTCATAAATACGCGTTAGATCCTCAAGATCAGATAGGCGCACATTTTCATCAACTTGATGAATACTCGCATTAATCGCGCCACATTCAATGACCGGACAATGTTGCACAACAAAGCGCGCATCAGAGGTTCCGCCATTAGTTGTGTATGTCGGAACTTTCCCAGTCACATCCTCAACCGCATCACGCACAATCGTGCTCCACGCGCCGGGCTGAGTGATAAAGCTCTCGGCATTGCCTTCAAACTCCAGCTTATAATCAAAATCATGAGCGTCTAAAAGTTCAATAATCTTGCTTTTTAAACTTCTGCTGCTCCACCCATCATTAAAGCGTACATTAAAATCTAAACGCCCTTCGGCTGGTATAATGTTGGTTACAGAATTACCAACATCAATGCTGGAGATTTCTAAATTCGTCGCGGGGAAAAACTCACTCCCTTGATCAAATTCATAAGACGCCAGACTATCCCCCAACTTAATCAAACGCGGCAGAGGGTTATCAGCCAGGTGTTGATAGGCAACGTGCCCTTGAGTACCCTTAACACACAAATGTCCGCTTAATGATCCGCGCCGCCCAATCTTAATTTCTTGTCCTAAATGATCTGGATTAGTGGGCTCACCAACAATCGCAACATCAGGTGTATGACCGTTTTCTTTCATCCACTGCAAAACTTTAACTGTTCCGTTCACGGCTAGGTCTTCTTCATCCCCCGTGATTAAAAAGCTAATCGAACCTTGCGGCGTATGATTTTCAAGATAATAAGCGACCGCAGATACAAAAGCCGCAACCCCGCCTTTCATATCACTCGACCCGCGCCCGTATAAAACACCATCGCGTATTTCTGGCTGAAATGGCGGAGACGTCCAGGCCGCCTCATCCCCAACGGGAACAACATCGGTATGACCGGCAAAACAAATATGCGGACTTTGAGAGCCCCAACGTGCAAATAGATTAGGAACTGTACCTGTCTCATCTGAAAACGGCAGATGATGACATTCAAACCCCAGAGAGGTCAGAGCATCAGACAAAATCCCTTGTGCCCCCGCGTCTTCTGGTGTGACGGAAGGGCAGCGTATGAGTTTTTCAAGAAGTTCTACAACATTTAGCATATATGATCATATAATGCGCGTTTTGTGATGTTCCGCAAGTTTTCTTTGTTTTTAAACAGCTTCAAGCCTTGCGGCTTCGATTTGCTCATCAAGCCTGTGCTTTAAAACACGTAAAGGACGTAAAACATGCGGTAGCTCTGTTTTTCTCAAACTTTTAACAATCATGCGATCAGTGTCTTCGATTGTCAGTTCACCCTTTCTTTCAAGGCTATTTTTGTTATCGCGATGTGCTATACGAAGATTAAGAGCAGTACCAACAACCCTCTTTAAATGTTTAAAGAGTTCTTCATGATGCGGATAAAGTAAGGCCGCAGCTTCAAAATAATCACAATTATCTTCACATTTATCAATCGGATACTGAGCAGACATGAATAGAGAACCCGTCTCATCAATCTTTCTTCCTGCTCCTTTTGCGCTCGGCGTTGAGATATTATGTATACGATCAAGAACCTTAACGATAGAAGCAATCTCATCATGCACGACGCCTTCAATGTAATCGACTTTCTTCATCTTTGGTTTTTCGCCTTCAATTTCTCGTGAAATCGCGAAGTAAGATTTTACAATCGTCTCAATATCTTGCTGAAGGCTTGAACGCATTCCAGGATTGATAGAATCACCATATTTATTAATATAATCAGTTAAATATTGCCTGATATCATTGGTCGTCTTGCCATATTCTTCTCCAACATCATGGATCGCCGCAACACAAGCCACCAAATCAGGACGATCAATATGAAAGCCGCGCTGCAAAAGGGCGCGCAAATAAAACATTTGAGAATATTCATGTACAATAGATGGGCTTCCATCATTTCTTAATTTTTCACCTTTCAGACCTTTAACAAGATCAGCACAGGCCATGCCAAGAATATTGGCAGATAACCCATTACATGAATAACGCCATTGCGCAGAAAGGGCCGAAGCGCTCTCCTGAGTTTTGGGCATCAAAAATTCATCAACAACCCTAATCAGGTGCTTGCCATTATCTTTGTGAAGCTCTTCTTCGCTACGAAAAGCAAATAATTTTGTAAGTGATTTATTCCAACCCATGAAAACTCAGATACGCAAAAGTATGATTAAACATTGTCGATAACACATGATTTCCCGTAATCACAAGAAAAATATGTATATGAAAAAATACTAATGTTATTATGTAATAATTTTAGATGATATCAATCACGCAAAAGATCATTAATGCTTGTCTTTGAGCGCGTCTGCTCATCAACGCGCTTAACAATAACAGCGCATGACAAACTTGGGCCTGGCGATCCATCTGGTAAATCTTTACCTGGCATCGAACCTGGCACAACAACTGAATAGGCGGGAACACGACCATAAAAAATTTCACCCGTTGTGCGGTCTATAATTTTTGTAGACTGGCTAATAAAAACACCCATCGACAAGACAGAGCCTTCTTCAACAACAACGCCCTCGACAACTTCTGAACGCGCACCGATAAAACAGTTATCTTCAATGATCGTTGGGTTCGCTTGTAAAGGCTCTAAAACGCCACCAATACCAACGCCGCCGGATAAATGAACGTCTTTACCAATCTGCGCACATGATCCAACCGTCACCCAAGTATCCACCATCGTACCTTCATCAACATAAGCACCAATATTCACGAAAGACGGCATCAAAACTGCGCCTTTACCGACAAAAGATGCATGACGCACAACACAATTAGGGACTGCGCGAAAACCTGCTTCTTGAAAACGTTTGCTATCCCATCCGTGAAACTTGCTTTCAACCTTGTCATACCAGCTCGATTGGTTAGGACCGCCCGAAATGCGTTGCATTGGATTGAGACGAAAAGATAGCAATACCGCTTTTTTAAGCCACTGATGCACAACCCATGACCCATCGATCTTTTCTGCAACACGCGCTTGACCTGCATCTAACTGATTGAGGGCGTCTTCAACCGCATCTCTGTAATCACCCTGAGTATCTTCACTAAGCTCTGCTCGTGCGTCCCATGCTTTTTCAATAATGCTTTGCAAATCGCTCATGCGTCGTATCCTTGTAGCGTTGATTTTAAGATGATGTAATTGACCACGATCTTTAACGCGAATCAAGGCTTTCAGATACATTTATATTAAGAGAGTTTTTCTTGCGCAATTTGCAATTTTTTAAGATCACTACGATTAAGAAAATCTTTGTAGAGACTAAGAATTTCAACAACTAAACTATAATCTTTACGTGTAAATGCTTTTGCAGCACGCGCGCTGGCTTTTGTAACCAAAGCCTCAAGATGGGAACGCACACTTTGCTCCAACAATCTCTCTCGCATTGTTTCGGTTTTTTTGATCAGCTTTTCATTAGGATTTAAAATTTTAGGATTAGATTCTATAATTTTAGAAAACCATTCTAAAGAATGACTAATATTTTGTTCTTCGGTTAAGTAAGATAAATTTTTGTTACCACTCGTCTCTTGTCGTATCGCTGAAACAATATCTTGAAGATTTAAACGACGCATTGAATCAGGATAGATAAAAACCTCTAAAGCGTAATTGTGATCACCATAAAATATTTCAACCGCCTGATTATCTCGTTCATAACGTGTAATCGCATAAAACGGATAGGGGGTATCTTTCAGTTGATTAGAATACGGTTTGATAATTTTGTAATGACTCTGATACTCCGCAAGTCCGCTGAGATATAAGAACCCATGCGTTTCTTCAAGGAATCGAAACTGACTTTCACATTCCTGAAAAAAACACGACAAAAGCGCATGCGAATCGGCATTAATAATTTGATTCATTGAATAAACACACCCTGCTTGGTATTACCCTTATTATGAAGCCTAAAGACGCGCAAAAAGCTGCTCGAATGCCCAAAACTCCAAATTGTACTATAAACTGGAATACGTTAAATTTTTCTGAATGGGAACAAAGATTTAAAAGCGTAAAACGTTCAACATTAATGCAATCATACCCTTACGCACAAACCATGGCAGCATTAAATAATCAAAAACCGCGCTGGGGCTTGATTTTGATCGATGGAATAGAGGCCGGATGCGTACAGATTATGGAAGCTGGGCTTTTAAAAAATATGATCCATGCCTTAATTTTAGACCGTGGCCCCCTTTGGTTCGATGGATTCGGAGATAAAGCACATATTGAAGCCTTCTTTCATGAGATAAGCCGCAAATTCCCTCAACGTTGGGGCAGAAAGCGAAGAGTTATTGCAGAAACAGACCATGATATATCGCATCTAGGGTTTCAACCACATGGCGGACATTATGAGACCATATGGCTTGATGTCACAAAACCAGAAGACGCTCTGAGAGAATCTTTAAAAAAGAACTGGCGAGGTAGTCTTAACAAAGCAGAAAACCTTAATTACAAAATTGAATGGGACAGCAAGGGCGAACTATTGCCGTGGCTGATACAAAATTATGCCGTTGATAAAGAAACAAAGGGTTACGATGGCCCATCCGTAAAACTATTGAAAACTCTTGCCAAATATAGTGTGCCAAGAGGAGATTTTCTAATTGGAAGGGCATCATTAGGCGCAAAACAAGTTGCAGGAATTTTGATACTTTGTCATGGTAATGCTGCAACGTATCAAATCGGTTTCACCTCCCCAGAGGGAAGAGATAACGGTGCACACCACCTATTGTTGTGGCAAGCTTTAGGAGTCTTAAAATTTAAAAAAATCAGGGATTTTGACCTGGGAGGCATTAACGATGATACGGCTAAAGGCGTTAAAAGATTTAAATCCGGCATGGGCGGTGAAGCCGTTAAAATTAGCGGTATTTACAATTAGCGCAGCTTATTGCTTGTCATGCGCCCCATCATTCGCGAAAACTATCCAACCATCCAAACAAGTTCTTGTATATGAGGTATATGCAGGCGGTATTCATGGTCTACAAGCAACGTTAACACTCGATCTTAAAAAAAATAACCGCTACAGCATCGATTTAAGCGCAAAAACCCGCGGATTTTTAGGCGGTCTTGTGCCGTGGTTCGGCACATTCGAAAGCCATGGCTGGGTATTAAACGACGGCGATATGCGCCCCCAACAACATAAATCCATGAGTGAATGGCGCAAAGAAGTCGAAACCAAAGATTACGCCTATGCCAAAAATGGGTCATTCAAATCTCTTACTATCGATGAGCATGACAAACCCCCTGAAGTCAAAGATATTGATCCTGTTATAACCAAAGGCACAACTGATGCGCTTACTGCAACGCTGCTTGTTTTAGAAAATTTCAATCAAACGCAAAAATGCGAAGGCACTTCACTTGTTTTTGATGGCAAAAGAAGCTTCGAACAAAAATTCGTCCATCAAGGCAATCAGGATCTAGTAGCCACCCGTTACAACATCTATGAGGGGCCAACTGCAAAATGCACCGTTGAGGTTACTCCAAAAGAGGGCAAATGGCACTCAAAGCCTCGCGGTTGGATGTCAATTCAAGAGCAAGGCCGCAAGAAAGGCACAATGCCAACCGTTTGGGTTGCACAAATGAAAGAAAATGCACCCGCTATTCCGGTTAAAATTTTTGTAAAAACAGATTATGGCGCAATGTTCATGCATTTAGCGGAATATCAAGATGGTGAGACAAAACTAGTCGCGGAAAAGCGCGTGCTTGAGGATGAAGCAGAATAAACGCTTGTATTTCGCCGCCTGCCTTTTCACAATATTGCTATGAGCACACAGCCCCTCGTTATTGTTATCCTCGCCGCCGGTAAAGGCACGCGGATGAAATCCGAAACACCAAAAGTCATGCATACATTGGCGGGAAAGCCCATGATTAGTTGGCTTTTAGAAACATGCGAATCCTTAAACCCGCAAAAAATAATCACTGTCATCGGTCCTGATATGCCGGAACTTCGAAAGACAGTCGCGCCCCATGAAACAGTTATCCAGGAAAACCGCAATGGCACTGGCGGCGCATTAAAATGCGCATTACCTGCACTCAAAGATTTCAAGGGCAAACTTCTTGTCCTCATGGGCGATGAGCCTCTAGTCGGGCTTAAAACCCTACAGCAATTAGCCGCAGCACAAACGCTAGCCGTCCAAGCCTTTCAAACACAAACTCCGCATGGCCTTGGTCGTATAATTTTAAAAGAGAGCGGAACGCTTAAAACGATTATCGAAGAAGCCGACTGCACCAATGATCAAAAAACCATCACGTTATGCAATGCAGGAAATTACTGTATTCCGTCTGAAAACCTTCAAAACTGGCTAGATCAGATCGATGAAAATAACGCCCAAAGCGAAATATATCTCACCGACCTACCTGTTATTGCGGCAAAAGACGGTGTAGAAACAACGGTTATCTCAAGTCACTGGATGGGCCCATGGGGTGTTAATGATCGCATCCAGCTTGCCGTTCATGAAAAAATGGCGCAAACCATTCTACGGGAAAAAGCCTTGCTAAATGGTGTTGCGATGATTGACCCTAATACGGTCTATTTTTATTACGACACTCAAATTGCCCAAGGCACAACAATAGAGCCGAATGTATTTTTCGGACCCAATGTTGAAATCGCTGACAATGTCACAATAAAAGCATTCAGTCATATCGAAGGCGCGACTATAAAAAGCGGCGCAACAATCGGCCCCTTTGCGCGCATCCGCCCTGAGACCGAGATCGCAGAAGATGTCCGCATTGGTAATTTTGTCGAAATTAAAAAATCCACCATTGGCAAAGGCTCAAAAATCAATCATCACGGCTATGTTGGTGACACGCAAATGGGCGCAGATGTTAATTTTTCATGTGGTGCTATCACCGTGAATTATGACGGGTTTGAAAAACATAAAACAATTATAGGAGATAATGTCATGGTTGGATCAAAAGTATCTTTGGTGGCGCCTATCACGATCGGTGATGATGCATTTTTAGCCGCCGGATCGACCTTAACGGGTGATGTTGAAAGTAATGCTCTCGCTATGACTAGACCTGATGCCGAAGTTAAAAAAGGCTGGGCCGCAAAATATCGAAAAATAAAAAGCGCAGCAAAGAAAACAGCACTTGTAATCGTCATGCTCGTCGCCTCAACGTCTGTATCAATGGCCTGTGAAGGCTTTAAGACAAGCATGGGCGCATTAGAAAAAACACTACTCGCCCATCACAAAAACCAAGCTCAAAAACAAAGCACTATGCCGCATCTCAACAGTTTGAATAAAGACCTCGATGAGCTTGAAAAACGTGTCGCTGAATACCATGCGAAAAAAGCAGCTCAAGCAAAATCACAAAAACCTCAATCACAAAAACCATAATTGTAACGCTCTGAAATACCTTGTGAGTTGAGCTTACGATCAAAAATGCTAAACATTTATTATGTGCGGAATTATTGGAATACTCTCTGAAGAAAATGTAACCCCTCGCTTAATCGAAGGGCTCTCACGATTAGAATATCGCGGCTATGACAGTGCAGGAATTGCTGCGCTTAACGGCGGTCCAATTCAACGCACCCGTGCCAAAGGCAAGCTTGCGAATTTAAAAAAGAAATTAGAAAATGAACCAATCCATGGCACAGCGGGAATAGGGCACACAAGATGGGCAACCCATGGCGGACCTACCGAAGATAACGCACATCCGCACGCTACTGAAAAGGTCGCCGTCGTGCATAACGGTATCATTGAAAATTACGCTGCCTTGAAAAAAGAATTAGAAGACAAACAAATTCGCTTCGACACCGATACCGACACCGAAGTTATCGCGCACATGGTGGATGATTATCTAAAACAAGGAAAATCACCCCGACAAGCTGCTGATGAAACATTCGCCAAACTCGAAGGGGCCTATGCCATCGTCATGATCTTTACGGGTGAAGATAATTTAATGATCGGATGCCGACATGGTACGCCACTTGCTGTGGGGTATGGTGAAGGTGAAATGTTTGTCGCAAGCGATTCTTACGCGCTTGCCCCACTCACCAAAAAAATCTGTTTCTTAGAAGACGGAGACCGCGTATCCGTTACCCGTGATGCAGCGCAAATCTATAACGCTGATAACGATAATATTGAGCGCCCCATTCGCATCACCGCACAAAGTGGAGCAACCACAGGAAAAGGCAATTTTCGTCATTTCATGCTCAAAGAAATATATGAACAACCTTCAGTCATTGGCGATACCCTCAATTCATTCATTAATCCTGCGACGGGCGATATTTCAATTCCGCCTAACGTTCTTGAAGCTTTGGAAAAGACATCACGTATTACCCTTGTGGCATGCGGAACAGCTTACTATGCATGCATGACAGCGAAATATTGGTTCGAACAAACCGCTCGCATTCCGTGTGAAATTGATATCGCATCAGAATTCCGTTACCGCGAACCACCAATGCCTAAAGACGGGCTAGCCCTGTTCGTCTCACAAAGCGGCGAAACGTTAGACACGCTTCAAGCGTTGCGTTATTGCAAAGATCAAGGCCAAACAATTTTATCCATAGTCAATGCAATCGAAAGCACAATCGAACGTGAATCTGACCTGGTTTTACACACGCTCGCCGGCCCTGAAATCGGCGTGGCTTCAACCAAAGCCTTCACAACACAGCTTACGACGCTCGCCTGTTTAGCGCTCGCAATCGCATTGAAAAAAGGCGCTATTTCAAAAGAAAAATCATATGAAATCGTCGAAGAATTGCGCCATCTTCCTGCACAAATCCAAACGATATTAAACGAGGAAGAAGCTAGCAAAAATATCATCACAATAGCTCGCGATATTTTTGAAAGTGACGATATGCTTTATCTTGGGCGCAATTTACTCTACCCGCTGGCAATGGAAGGTGCGCTTAAACTTAAAGAAGTGTCCTATATCCATGCGGAAGGCTACGCCGCAGGAGAGCTAAAGCATGGCCCTATCGCATTGATTGATGAACATATGCCGATTGTTGTCTTGGCCCCCGCGAATGATCCGCTTTTTGAAAAAACCGCAAGCAACCTTCAAGAAAATGTAGCGCGTGGCGCAAAAGTATTGCTGGTGTCTGATGAAAAGGGACAAAAAACCCTCAATGAGTTCGCGCATTGGACCATTCAAATTCAAGACACACATACTTTTGTAAGTCCCATTTTATACGCAATCCCAATACAACTTCTTGCTTATCACGTCGCAGTCAGCAAAGGAACAGATGTCGATCAACCACGTAATCTCGCAAAATCCGTTACGGTGGAGTAAACGCCATGGCAGATATCAAAATGCACAAATTATTATGGCTGATTATTCCTGTTTTTATTTTTATTGCACAAATAGCAATAGAATTGCTGGTACCAAAAGATATTCTCCCGACATTGCACTCTGAGGGCGGGCCCCATGAAACGCTACAATTTATATTTATCGCCGTTGCGTTCATCATGGCAATTCTCATTTTGATTAGAATAAAAAAATCAAATATGTGGTTGAGCCTTTGGGTCGCTATTGCGGCACTTGCTTCTTTTTATGTTGCAGGAGAAGAAGTTAGCTGGGGCCAACATTTTTTCGATTGGGGCACACCTGAATTTTGGCAGGGCCTCAATGATCAAGGCGAAACAAACCTGCATAATACATCTAGCTGGCTTGATCAAAAACCGCGCCTTATTTTGCTAATGGGCACGATTGTTGGTGGTTTAATCATTCCGACACTTGCAAAATTCAGACCAAGCGCTCTGCCGCAAAAATTTGCCATCATATACCCACCCGCAATTTTATCTGTGACTGCTGGTTTTGCATTAACGGTTAAAATCATTGATAAAATTCAGGACATGTTCGATAACAATCTCTTCACCCGTGCCGCTGAAATTGAAGAATTATATCTCTATTATTTCGTGCTTTTATATCTTTTAGGACTCATGCAGCGCGTTAAGCGACATCCCGCGTAAATTGAGAATGCGGAGGTGGGTTATCAAAATGATAAGATTTCACATGGGCCCCCTTATAAGATCCACGATCAATAGGTTGTGTTGAACTCTGATAATTTCCATCATCCAAATGATAGACAGTCCTAACAACAAAATCACTTTGAGAAATATTGGGGAATGCCCATTCATCGCCAATATAGACATCAGTTTTGGCAATTTTATCATCTAGCTGTTTTGCTAAAAAACGATCATCTTCATCAATCCTCAAACCATTGTGAAGACGTGTAATAATATCTGCACCGCGTTTAGCGTCATAATGGCGATCCAATGTAATGTCTTCTGAACTGGGTTGTGGGGTATTCCTATCTCTTACACCAATGGGTCGGTACTGATATTCATCATAAATGCGTATAGTTTTAACCAGCACACTAGCTTCCTCATACAGGCAAATACGATTATTATCGTCTGCTAATGCTTGCCAGTATGAAGAAAGTCTTGATCCGGGACTTTGATCCCAGTTTTGATCATCAAACGCCATTTTTTACTCTAAATTGTATTATTTCATCAAAAAACATCTGATGAAGCATGTCAAAAAAATCATATGACACACCGCACAATAAACAATGTAGCTAAATCATTACGCGCTTAAAATAAAACTCGTCCAACCATCAAGTTTGATCTCCTTAAGCACAGCCATGCCTTGACCTTCATAAGCCTCACGCACGCTATCCGCTTGCTCATTCAAAATACCGGATAAAATGACACGCCCACCATCGTCAAGAACCGCGCATAAATCAGCGGCCATCTCTTTTAAAGGTCCAGCCAAAATATTGGCAATCACAAGCTCATAAGGCCTGCGTTGTTGTACAATGTCGGCAGCAAATCCATCGCCAACTTCGCATAAAATATTCATTTTACCATCAGGAACGTTATTTAAAACACGGTGATGTTCTGCAACCCGAACAGCTGCAGCATCATTATCAACAGCAAGTACAGGCGTCTTCCATAGCTTCCAAGCCGCGATAGCCAAAATACCGCTGCCTGTCCCCATATCTAAAACATGCCAAGGGCAGAGGCCTTGTGCCTCCAACCACTCCATAGCTTCAATGCAGCCAGCCGTTGTTCCATGCTCACCTGAACCAAAAGCCGTCGCCGCATCAATTTGTAAACCTAATTTGTCTTTTGGCAAATCCCCATCATAATGCGACCCATAAATAAAAAATGGCCCAACTTCAAATGCAGGAAAAGCTTGATAGGAATGGGAAAGCCAATCAATATCAGGCGTTTTTTCAATATAAAAATCACCGGCAATGCTTGCTAAATTATTGGCATTTAAAATGATGGAGAGTGCATCTGTTACATGATCAAGATTCGGTGCAAACTCACAAATCCATTCCAAAACCCATGGTGCAGTATGATCATTTTGGTTCTTTTCATTTAAGCGAGCCGCACTAAAACCAACAGAATCAAAAAGCTCCGCAAAATGCGGAACTTTATCGTTAGTTATTGTAGCGGGAAGTTTAAGACGAACCGTATACAAGGGGTACGACTATTCTTTTTCATCAACGGAAAGATCAACATCACCTTCAAGGCCCGAAAGATCGTCATCAGACTCGGCATCATCATCTAAAGCATCCAGATCAAGGTCCGCTTCAGCAACGTCTTCGGCATCATCGTCATTATCTTCACCAGCCGCAGCATCATCAAGGCTCACAACCTCAACACCCTCTGCTTCTTCAACTTCGTCATCACTGTCTTCTTTTGCTGTCTCTGGCGCTGCTTTTTCGGCGGCTGCCTTTTCCTCTTCAATAATGGCGGCGCGGCCACGTCGTGCTTTAACCTTAATGTCACCAGTAAATTCACTGCCGCATGATGGACAAATGATCGGGCGTTTATTCATGTCATAAAAACGGGTCCCACATGACGCACATATTCTTTTTAGACCTCTTACATCTGCAACAGCACTCATGCCATTTCTCCTTTAAAAAATTAAATATCGTGATCTGGAATTGCCCGATTTTTATGACGCTGTCAAATGAAAAGCTGAATAAAAACAACAAGTCGATCATGTGTCTTTTAAAGATACGCATGCAATCATATTTGAAACCACTCGACCCCAAAGCTATATCATTGTAAGATATAGAAGATTCAGCGCAAATTGCTCTGTAACGAAATTTCACCGTGAATTTAAAAAGGTATCCCATGCAAAAATCAGTTGTCATTTGTGGTTTTAAACGTTCTCCCATGCACTTCGCGAATAAAGGCGATCTTGCCAAAACACGTCCTGATGATATGGCGGCTGAAATTGTCAAAGCCCTCATTAACGAGACAGGCGTTGATGTGAACGATATCGAAGACCTCATCATGGGGTGCGCATTCCCCGAAGCTGAACAAGGCTTTAATATCGCAAAATTAGTTGTTCAAAATGCTGACCTGCCTGATTCGATTGCGGGCGCGACAATTAATCGTTTTTGTGGATCATCAATGACAGCAATCCATACTGCGGCTGGCGCAATCAATGCCGATGCCGGTGAAGTCTTCATTTGCGCTGGCGTCGAAAGCATGTCGCGCATTCCGATGGGTGGGTTCAACCCAATGCCAAACCCCGCTTTATTCGAAAAACATCCCGCCGCGTATATCGGCATGGGCGAGACAGCTGAAAATTTAGTGAAAAAATATGACATCAAACGCGAAGACCAAGAAGAATTCGCAGTTAATTCTCATCACAAGGCCGCCGCCGCCGCAAAGGATGGAAAATTTGATGATGAAATTGTACCAATCGGCGATGTAAAAGCCGATGGAACAATTCGCGGTGATTCTTCAACTGAAAAACTGGCAACACTTAAACCTGCCTTCCTCGAAGACGGAACCGTGACAGCCGCAACGTCATCACCATTAACCGACGGAACAGCAGCCGTTTTGGTGGCATCCGAAGAATATGCCGATAAACACGGCCTGCCGAAATTAGCACGGATTAAATCGATCGCTGTTGCTGGATGCGCCGCGGATATCATGGGCATCGGCCCAGTGCCTGCGACAAAAAAAGCTCTGGATCGCGCCGGCCTCACACTCGACGACATCGACTTGATTGAACTTAACGAAGCTTTCGCCGCGCAAGGATTATCAGTCATTAAAGAACTTGGCGCAGATATCTCTAAAATTAACCTTGATGGTGGTGCAATCGCTTTGGGCCACCCGCTCGGCACATCCGGCGCACGTATCACCGGAAAAGCCGCCAGCCTTTTAAAACGTGAAGGCGCAAAATATGCCCTTGCCACAATGTGCATCGGCGGCGGCCAAGGCGTTGCAACCGTTTTGGAGGCGATTTAACAAGATGAATGATATCGCCGATATCACAGAAAGAAACGCACGCGTTGAAGTGGATAAAGCTTGGGAAACATCCCTCACAAGGCGCGCAATTATTGCGATTGGGACATATGTGATTATCGGGGGTTATTTAGAATATTTAGGCGTAAAAGATGCATGGCTCCACGCTGGAATTCCCGTCATCGCTTATATCGCATCAACATTAACATTGCCCTTATTTAAGGGTGTCTGGATAAAAAGGGTTTATTCAAAATGAGCATAGAAAAAGTAGCAGTCATTGGATCGGGTGTAATGGGAAGCGGAATTGCAGCCCAGCTAACAAATGCTGGCATCCCTGTTGTCCTTCTCGACATCAAAGTTGAAGGTAAAGACCTTGCCGCCGACGCGGTTGCAAAAATGGTGAAATCCGATCCCGCGCCTTTCATGCGTAAACGTAATGCGAAAATGATCACAACGGGCACAATCGATGATGACCTTGATATGATCAGTGATTGCGACTGGATTATCGAAGTTGTTTTAGAAAAACTAGAAATCAAACATCAAACATACGAAAAAATTGAAAAGGCTCGCAAAAAAGGCTCGATCGTATCGTCTAACACATCAACAATACCGCTGTATAAACTGGTTGAAGGCCAACCTGATTCTTTCGCAAAAGATTTTATGATCACTCACTTCTTCAACCCGCCGCGTTATATGCGTTTGCTTGAATTAATTGTTGGTGAAAAGACAGATAAAAAAGCAGTTCAGACCATCCGCGAGATTTGCGATGTCAAGCTCGGCAAAGGTGTCGTGCAATGTAATGACACACCCGGCTTTATCGCAAATCGCCTTGGCGTATTCTGGTTGACGGCTGGCGTTAACGAAGCCATCAAACAAAATGTACCGATAGAGCTTGCCGATGCCGTCATGTCAAAACCCGTCGGCATCCCAAAAACGGGAGTTTTCGGCCTGATTGATCTTGTTGGCATTGATTTGATGCCTAAACTCTCCGAAAGCCTCCTGTCAACGCTTCCTAAAGATGACGCATACCGCAATGTCTTTATCGATCATGCGTTCGTTCATGGCTTGATCGACGCAGGATACACAGGGCGCAAAGGAAAAGGTGGTTTTTATCGTCTTAATCCTGACGCACCAAAGGGCACAAAAGAAAAACAAGCATTACAAATTGACGCAGCCAAATTCGACGAAGGTCAGTATGGTAAATCCATCAAAAAAGCCGCTGGTGCAGACCCTGCCGTAAAGGCAGGCCGCAAAGGCTTACGCGCCGTTGTTGAAACCGAAAGCGATGGTGGCCAATACGCATGGGCAGTATTGCGCGACACTCTCACTTACGCCACAAATCTTGTCGGTGAGATTGCCGATACAGTCTTCGATATCGATGAAGGCATGAAACTTGGCTATAATTGGAAAAAAGGCCCGTTTGAAATGCTGGATGCTCTCGGCCCGGCCTGGTTTGCTGAAAAGCTAAAGGAAGAAGGCATTACCGTTCCAAAAATCCTTGAAAATTTGGGCGAGGGTACATTCTATAAAATCCAAAGCGGAAAAATTCAATTCTTTGGCACCGATGGTCAATACCACGATGTTATTCGCCCTGATGGCGTGCTTTTGCTCCGCGATATCAAACTTTCTTCCGAACCCGTCATGAAAAACGGCTCAGCAAGCGTCTGGGACATTGGCGATGGCGTTTTATGTTTCGAAAAAACATCAAAAATGAATACATTTGATGAGCAAATATTCGAAATGTTGGTCAAAACACAAAAAACAATCGAAAAATCCGACGATTATAAGGCGCTTGTTATCTACAACGAGGCAAGCCATTTCAGTGCAGGTGCAAATCTCGGCCTTGCGATGTTCATGATTAATATCGCCATGTACCCACAAGTTGAAGAATTCGTTGCAAGCGGTCAACGCGTCTTTATGGGTTTAAAATTCGCGCCATTCCCTGTTGTGTCCGCACCCAGCGGTATGGCGCTTGGCGGTGGTTGTGAAATTCTATTAACATCTGACGCCGTCCAAGCGCACGCCGAAACTTATACAGGCTTAGTCGAGGTCGGTGTGGGCCTTATACCTGGTTGGGGCGGCTGTAAGGAGATGATCCTTCGTTTCCAAGAACGCGAGAAGGCTCAACATAAGGGCAAAATTGGTAAATTTGGCCGCGATGCCCTCTGGTTCTCACCGAATACAACG
Source organism: Bdellovibrionales bacterium (assembly GCA_045106175.1). Taxonomy (GTDB): domain Bacteria; phylum Pseudomonadota; class Alphaproteobacteria; order Micavibrionales; family Micavibrionaceae; genus TMED27. The sequence continues at coordinate 11,430 of JBGCEF010000071.1, read as the reverse complement.
CCAATGGGTGCAACCCGCAAGGCGTTCGAAACCATCGGCATGGCAACCGTTGCAAAAAGTGCACATGAAGCTCAAGATATCGGTTATTTCCGCGAAACAGACGGGATCACAATGAACCGCGATCGCCTTCTCTATGATGCGAAACAACGCGCATTAGAATTGGCAAAAGACTATGTGCCGCCTGAAAAAGCTGAAGATATTCGCCTGCCTGGCGCAACGGGTAAAACTGCTCTTGATCTGGCGGTTGGTGATTTAAGAAAATCTGGCAAAGCAACACCATATGATGTGGTCGTTTCCAATCGTCTCGCCAATGTCTTATCCGGTGGTGATAAGGATTACACCGAAACGTTAAGCGAAGATGACCTGCTTAAATTAGAGCTAGCCGAATTTATGCATCTCCTCCACGAGGAAGGCACCTTCGCCCGCATTGAACACATGCTCGAAAAAGGCAAACCGTTGCGGAATTGATTTTTCTAATCTATAAACACCTTCGTTATGGAAGAAAAAAAGAAAAAATCGGGTGTTCGTAAGCGAGCAAATGAAATTAGAGATTTTCGCTGCAAAAACCTTATTGCGGTAATCGAAAACCCAAAACTTATTAAAAATATTGGGACTGTGATCCGCAATGTAAATGCGCTTGGTGTTGAAAAAACATATATTATTGATCCAAAGAAAAAATTGCCTGATCAATGGGATGATATGCGCGTTAAAAAAGATGAGATTTTCACAACATCTGTGTCTGCTGTAAAATGGAGCTTTGTAAAACGCTTTGATAGTACTGCAGACTGCATTGCACATTTAGAGAAAAATAATTTCACTTCAATAGTAACGTCACCTCATGTCAAAGGGCGAGACAACGTTGTCTTAGATGAAGGCGACTTCACACAATATACAAAATTAGCCGTTTGGTTTGGCAATGAATCACAAGGGATCACACAAGAGGCTGTTGAAGCAAGTGAGCTATGTGTGCAAATTCCAATGTACGGTATGATTGAAAGCCTCAACCTAGCGACCTCTTCTGGCATTGTCTTATATGAAGTTGCCAAGCAGCGACGTGCTTACGCAGCTAAATTTAGAAAAAGAAATAAAAGAGTACCTATAGAACAAACCGGTTCTCAAAACACACTATGATTTACGCCTTTTTCCCCATTTTCGCCGCCATGTTTTATGGTCTTGCTTTTGCTTTCACTGAAAAAGCGTTAAAGCTCACGAATCTAGCCACCTACATGGCTTTAAGTGCTATCGCAGGTATCATTGTTATGGGTGTGTATATTAAATTAAAAGGTGACCCGTTATCATTTGATTTTGCATTTGATAAAACAAGCTTAGTAATAGTGCTAACAGCTGTTACGGCGCCAACACTGGGCTGGGTCTTCACCATGTTTGCTATAAAAACCACATCTGCAAGCTATGCCTCTTTTGCAGAAATTTCATATCCTTTATTCACGTTGTTATTCTTATTTATTTTCTTTGGTTTGCGGACCATTGACTGGACAATTATACTTGGCGGAGCTCTAATTATGGCAGGGTCTTTCATTATGGTTTACGGACAAACAAAATAATAACGATATGCTGAATCATTACATCGATATTTATTGCGAACGTTTGGAACCCGGCTTGTGGGCAGAACCCCTTAATGCGCTAACAAATGGCGCGTTCATTATCGCTGGTTTTCTTGCTGTAAAATACGTGCATCAAAAAAATGCGCTAAATTGGCGTAGCGGCTTTTTAATCGCCATGATCTTTGCAATGGGCATTGGCTCAAGCCTTTTTCACACATTCGCAACATTCTGGGCCATGATGAGCGACGTTTTACCTATTCTTGCATTCCAAATCGCATTTATTCAATTTTATGCGCAGCGCGTCATGGGCATGCCATGCAAATGGACCTTCCCACTTTTGGGTGTGTTCTTTTTGCTGATGTATATATCCATGCAACTCCCCAGAGAATGGCTTAACGGTACGCTTGAATACGCGCCCGCGCTGATATTCGTCACAGGCTTTGGTGTTTATCACTATGTCACAAAGCAAAAAGAAAAATGGAGCCTTCTAGCCACTGCCGCATTATTTGCAATCTCGATGACATTACGATCAATCGATGAAATGCTATGTGAAATAATCCCCTTCGGCACCCACTTCCTATGGCACTGCCTTAACGCTATCGTCTTATACCTCTCCGCAAGAGCCTATATTTTAAACGCTAAATAATTTACATAATTTGACAAAACTATACATTTAATTTAATTTCATGTTTTTAAAAAATATGATTTTGAAAAAGTATCAATATGTTTGATTTAAATTCTGTAAATTCATTGAGGGATGCACCCACCCAATATGTACGCATGGTCAGTGACCTCAGAGAAGGGCGCGAGGTTATAGATACAGATCCAAATGTATTAGTAACATATATTCCATTGCATCAATCTTGTAAAAGAGTGAGAGCATTTAGAAATGCTGTATTAGGAAATACCGAAGAAATGGCGCAAAAATTTTACCGTGCAGATTTCTCACTAGCAGGCGAAGGAAATGTAGCAACGCTAGAGCCACGTTTTCTGCCATTTGCATTAGAAGCAACAGGAAGAATGTCAGGACAATGCAAGATGATAAATCCTCCTCCTTTAACAACAGGTTTGAAGTCTTTATCCAAGGAAGATGAAGAAAGACACGGGTTATGCGTACTAACGGAAGATGGTCGATTTATAAATTTTAATTCGGGAGAGGGCGCCGAAGAATATTATTCTCTAATCATACAAAAAACAGGCTTACAATATGTCCATGATCATGGCTCGCATCGTGATGGAAATGACCAAAGAACAGACAATATGTACGCAACAGGCCCAGGTATTGGATTTTTAATTGATAATAAATGGTATGCCTTGGAAGGCCCATGCATTACACAACACCGTGGCACAGATCACCCTATTGTTGCAGAATTTGGAATTGAAGCAGCCGCAGAGCATATTCCTATGCCTTTAGCGCCAGGCCAAGAAAAAGTAAATTTTTTAAGGACAGTACGAAGCGAGAGAACTTTAGGCTAATAGATAAAATTCAATCTATTATTCACATAATATTAAGAACACAAATGTATTGTATGTTTATGTTTTGGAACAAAGATAAAAAATCCCAAAATAAAAAGGGAACTAAAAACAAAACATCGGACAAACGCGGTAAAGCGAGTTGTGTGGGGAATAAAGACAGCGGGGGTCATGGTTTAACAGGGGATGCGCTACGCGCAAAAGCCATGGCCAACGTTCGTTCCGCGAGAGCGCATATAGGCGAAGATACGCTCGATAAAATCGCCGCAGCAATGACAAAGAAACAACAATCTGCAATGGAACGCGCCAAACGTGACATCCAAGGTGCCGACGTCGACAAAGTGCTAGATGAGCTTAAATGGATGCTTGATAGCAAGAATTAGGCGATATCCTGCTGCAGGCCATCATCATTCAATTTAAGTTTCTTTACATCCAAATCATTTCTTTGCAAATGCTCCATCACACGCTCTACATACCGCGGTGTTGTAATATTCAATAAATAAGTGCCCAAACGTTTACGAACTGGGAAATCTTCATCCCAGATATCCGCTAACCTCAGACCATTCAATGTATTTGTCGAACAATTCTTGTGCCATACAGAAAACGGCCTTTTGCCTTCATCTTGTCTAATTTTATCAAACAGCTTCCGATATTGCCCTTCATTCACTTTGATTTGAAAATAACTGCGCTGATAGGAATCTGGCCTAGCGGCAATATCTTGTGTAATAAGCGCGCCAGGCTTTTGCTTATGTCCGGCATACATAAGCCCAACAAAACCAATAGTGATTATGGATGCTAGTGCTTCCGCCCAATGTCCAGATGCAATAAGTTGAGTTCCGACTATGGTGCTCGCCTCTAATGTAGTTTTCAAACTTCGTTGGCAAAAATGCTGATGCGCTTCCTCTCTGGCCTCTGGGTCAATTTTATCGCCATATGATGGTATGACCGCGGAGCCAAAATCCGTCATGATAATCTCTTTTTGCCCATCAATAAGAACATCCAATCCAATAGCAGCATGACGAAGCCCATAATTCAGCGCCCATGAAGATGGGCTGCAAGCGACATAAATATTATAATCTGTTTGCTTGGTTAACGCTTTCATAGTGTTTTTTAGCAATGTAAAATAATTATGTAAAATTTAAGGTACGATGAAAATTTGAACAAAACACATCGAAATTTAACGGTTTTGCGCTATATTATTAAATAGCAAAAGGAGATTTTTATGCCTGTCTACACGCCACCATCAGAGAATATCAAATTCATCCTGCATGATGTCTTAAATGCAAGCAGCCTGTCCGAGCTTCCGGGCTATGAAGATGTCTCAGAAGATTTGATGGATCAAATCCTCGAAGAGGGCGGTAAAATATGTGAAGAAGTATTATTCCCAATCAACCAATCGGGCGATCAAGAAGGCTGCACATATGAAAATGGTGTTGTCCGCACACCCAAAGGCTTCAAAGAAGCCTATGATACCTTCTGCGAAGGTGGTTGGTGCGGTTTGTCTGGTGATCCAGAATATGGTGGCATGGGAATGCCTGTGCTCCTCAACACTGTGATGCAGGAAATGATTTGCTCTGCAAATATGAGCTTTGGCATGTATCCGGGCCTCAGCCAAGGCGCATATGAAGCGCTTCATCATTTTGGCGACGATGCACAAAAAGAATTATATCTACCTAAATTAATAGAAGGAACATGGTCAGGAACAATGAACCTGACCGAACCACATTGCGGAACGGATTTAGGCCTGATCAAAACAAAAGCAGATCCTATCGAAGGAAAGGACAACGAGTATAAAATAACCGGCACAAAGATTTTTATCTCTGCGGGTGAGCATGATTTAACCGAAAATATCGTCCATCTTGTGCTGGCTAAACTACCTGATGCACCCGACGGCGTAAGGGGGATTTCACTCTTTGTCGTGCCCAAATTCATGATTAAAGATGACGGCAGCATTGGCACGCGTAACGGCGTCATGTGTGGCTCCATCGAACATAAAATGGGTATTCACGCGAATTCAACATGTGTCATGAATTTCGATGATGCATGGGGCCAGCTTGTCGGCGAACCACATAAAGGCCTTAAAGCCATGTTTGTCATGATGAACGCGGCGCGCCTTGGCGTGGGTATGCAAGGACTAGGCATCTGCGAAGTTGCTTATCAAAACGGCCTAGCCTATGCTAAAGATCGCTTACAGATGCGTAGCCTCACAGGCACAAAAGCCCCAGAAAAGCCGGCAGACCCAATCATCGTCCACCCCGATGTTCGCCGCATGTTGCTCAAAAGCAAAGCCGTCACAGAAGCGGGCAGGGCACTGTCATATTGGACAGGCATGAAGCTCGACATCGCCACGAGAAGCGAAGACCCGGTCAAGGCAAAAGAAGCCGACGATCTTGTTGCGCTACTGACACCAATCGTAAAAGCTTACCTCACCGATATGGGCACCGAAATTGGCAATGAATGCCTGCAGGTCTATGGCGGCCATGGTTATATCGCCGAATGGGGCATGGAACAATATGTCCGTGATGCCCGCATTGCACAAATTTATGAAGGGACAAATGGCATTCAAGCGCTCGATCTTGTTGGGCGTAAAATGCCGCAGAGTTTTGGCCGTTTGCTCCGTCGTTTCTTTCACCCAGTTCAAGAATTCATTCAAGAAAATCAAGCAAACACCGAAATGCAGGAATTCGTTTTCCCGCTGGCTAAAGCATTTGCAAAACTACAACAAGCCACTGCAATGATTGCTCAAAAAGGTCTTAAAAATCCTGATGAAGCCGGCGCTGCAAGTTCTGATTATTTGCGCCAATTTGCCCTCGTCGCGCTCGCTTACATGTGGTGCCTAATGGTTAAAGCAGCTTTATTAAGGCTAGAGTCCATAAAAGATGGTGGTGAAGGCGACAAAGATTTCTACGAAAATAAACTCAAAACTGCACGCTTTTTCATGCAACGTATGCTACCTGAAGCGGATGGCCGATTCAAAATGGTAATGGCTGGTGCTGATACACTCATGGAGATGGAAGCAAGCGGCTTTTAAACGCCTTAAATAAAAAGCCCACTAAAAACTGAGCGGGCTTTTTTAAAAATCATATGTGTAAGCCTAAGCTTGATCAGCATATCTAAAGGCTGCTTGCGCCCCAAAGCTTACTAAATTTCTGACAATGTAAAATAATCGTTCCATACTCTTCTATATTCACATCTTCAGGAATTTTATATTCCTGCGCACCTTTTGTTGAGTCTAACTTCGCAAGAAAAGCACTACCATCAGTCGCGTTTTTACCATTAAGGGCATCTGGCTGCTTCTTCGAAAGAAAAAGTTTTAAATCTGGTGCGCTCTTAGTTTTAAAATCCTCATCAAGCTGTACGTAGTATCCATCCTCTTTTTGAACAATGGCCCAACTGCCTTTTATTTTTTGTGATTGTTTTGTCCATGATCCCGAAGCAACAGGCTCCGCATAAGATACGTTTACGGCAAAAACGCAAATCACCAAAACCGATAAAATAGTTAAGTAAAATTTAGAAAAAATAGACATATGAAAGTCCTCTTAGTATCTTTGTAAGAAGGCAACGTAACACAATAAAATTGAGGTTCAAATAATACTTATATGACTACTGTTTAGAAGCGCGAAGTTGCTCTAATTCGGTATTTGCATCATCAAGCGCTTTTTCAAGTCGAGAGAGTTTCGCCAACTGTTCCTGGCTAGTCAGTTCAGGATCAAAAAGCATCAACTCAATCTCTTGCTTCTCAACAGCCCATTGCGCGCGCTCTTTTTGTAATTGCATACCTAAACTTTTCATCTGACGTTCGACCTCATGAAAACGCTTGGTCGCACGCTCTAAATTCCAATTATCACTCTCTATACTGCGAACTTCCTCTTGTGCCTCTTTAAGAGAAACCTTCAATTCTTCATGAAGAGAAACATTTTCTGCACGTGCTTTTGCTAACTCATTTTCCAGTGCAGCAATCCTGGCTAAAGCTTTAGTGTTTGCATTTTCAATTTTTGCTTGGCTAAAATCCATTCTACCTTCTGAAAATTCCTTTTTAACTTTAATCTTAGGCATATCTATCGAATTCTCAGGTTCCGCGAGCAGCGCTTCAGAGATTTGAACATCTGAATTTGGCATGATAGGGGCGCTCGCTACATCTGCGATATCTTGAACCTCAAGAGGTATATCGAGCGCTGATAGTTCTGTTTTTTCTACGTCACGCGTATCTTCAACATCCTTCATCAAAAGCTCAGAAGATAAAATAACATCTGCTTCAGGTGACCCAATATCCTGAGTAGCATCGCCTGCACTGGGCTCTATCAAATTAGGAACCGTGTTAAATGAAACTTCATCATCGCTTGAAGGCGTATCATCCAACTTTTCTATAGTTTGACTCTCATCTTCAACAGGAGTGTCTGATAACTCACCCTTACCTTCAGAGTCTGATGGCGCGAGTTCGATTTTAATATTGCTATTATCTGTTTCGGCTACACTTTCATTATTAACGCGCTCAAAAACTGGCGCTTCCTCAGAATTCTTTGGAGCGGGTGCATTAAAAGCTTCAATCGCACTTGCATTCAAAGCAGCAACCGCATCTTCTTCTTGAATAATGTCTTGAGCCTTTTTGTCATCTTCTATTTTTGCGGTCAGACTTTCCAGTGCCTCTTCGGCTTCAGCTTTTTCTTTTATTTCCGTGTTAAGGTCCACTTCTTGCTTTTCAAAAGCAATCGATTCATTAACAAGAAAACTTTTCTCAGACTCCGACAACGCGTCAGAGGTAACAACAATATCACTGCTTTTACTTTCAATCACAATGTCTTGCGGGGCGGGTTCATCATGAAAATCGCCGCGAACATTCTTTGCTGCCACTACACCAGGCGCTGCGCCAGCCATACAACGCTCAAACTGATTAGAAACTTTATTGAAACCCGTTAAAAAGAAGCGGAATGTGTTGCCCTCAACTTTAACATCCAAAACACCATGATCACGCATCGCTTTATAGAGCTCTTTTTGCCCTTTAAGCGGAACGCTAATGATGTTTGCTCGATTCGCAATACTTGAAATTGTTTCCTGTGCGATCCCAGGAACGATAAGGGACACATCATAATTATCACCGACGGTAAAAGCACTTTGGCGGATATTTAAATTAAGCTGCTGAACCCAATTACTAGACCCGTTAATTTGCAATAAAAAGCCATTATTGAACTCATTTTGAACAATACATTCGCCGCTATAATCCGTGACAACAGCCTTAATAGAACCAATTTCCCATGCTTTAGCTGGATAAAAATGCGGCAATGAATTTGTAGGCTCTTCTGCGCTAACGGAATGACCAAATAATGCTAATCCACAAACGGCACCAAACAGCAAAGATCGTCTAAATGTTTTCATGATAAAAAATCCAATATCTACTTAAGCAGTTAGTATTTTGAGTTTACAAAATATCTTAAACATATCATTCACACTTTTGGCGTTTTTTTCAAGGCTTAGAAAGACTTTGCGGTAAGATATAATGAATATGGTGTTACTTATTGGCGTCACATGTTAAAATTATAAAGAAATTATTGATCAAAGAGGAGTGTTTTAAATGTCTAATGAAGCAATCATGGCAAAGATAAAAGAAAAATTGGCTTTGGCCTCATCATTAGATGCGAAAGTAAAATTTGATTTTGGTGACGAAGGTGTTGTGATGATTGATGCCACACAAAACCCGCCGCTATTGTCGGATGATGACGATGACGCAGACACAACATTTGTAACATCTATCGATACATTCAAAGGGATTTTGGAGGGCACACAAGACCCCAACATTGCTTTTATGATGGGAAAGTTAAAAGTCCAAGGCTCAATGGGTATCGCGATGAAACTTAACGCGATTTTGGAAGACTAATTAAAATCGAAAAATCCCAAAAATAAAAAGCCGCTGAATTTGCGGCTTTTTTAAATCATTATTGGTGATGACAGGCAGAATTTAGAATTTGTAATTCACCCCAACCGTACCAATCACTGCAAAACTATCTGTCCCCTCCGCAATAACGGCTGTTCCTGCGGCAAGCGTACGATTGATATTGGCATCTTCGATATCAATATATGTAACACCGTAATCAAGGCTCCATTTTTCATTAATCGTCTGCGTAGCACCAGCCGCAATCCAATGACGGTCCCCATCAGGATTAAGCGGGGAACGCGATTGCGCTGTCGTAGGTGTTTCATCATATTGATATCCTGCACGTAACGTCCATGTATCGTCATATTTATATTCCGCACCTACTGAAACATTGATGGTGTTCTCATAATTAAAAGCTACAGGCAAATTACTGCCTAGACCTGTGCGGATAGTCGCAACATCTGTTTCATTCCATCCAAACCATTCGACCCCACCCATGACTGTCCATTTGTCATTAACATCATAAGAGATACCAAATGTTGCAATATCAGGTAGGTTTAAGGTTCCCGCGGCGCTGGTGGTAAGCGCTGTTGCAACATCCAAATCACCTTCAAAATCAAGATTTGTACGGCTGCGATATTGTAACCCAACAGTAAGATCATCGTTAGGCGTTAACGTCGCGCTAACCTTATAGCCAAGGGAAACATCATCTGCGGTTACGCGGCGGCTTCCTACTGGCGCGGTCACTGCGGCAAATTGATAGTTTAGCTCCGCATATTGAACAATACCGCTCAAACCAAGCGATAGATAATCATTAACCTGATAAGCAATGCTGGGTGTAATATCGATCACAGAAAGATCAGCTTCGGTCACCAAAAGGCTACCAAAGAAACCATTATCATATTCAGGCCCAAGCCCAAACGGAGTCGTCAGACCAATACCAAGCCAAACATCATTAGTATCTGTTATCGGAAGTGCACCATAGAGATTAGGGATGGTCGTCAAACCGCCTGGGTTACCACCATCATCACCAAACCCTGAAAGTGATGTCGCAAAGCCCCCAATCGTAGATCCTTGGTCAACAAGCTCAGTATCTGTGTAGAGAAGGTGAAGCGCACCATTAACTTGTGCTCCATCTAAATGTGTAATGGCTGATGGATTGTGGAAAATCACAGAGGCATCACGTGGCATAGCTGCAGCCCCTGCATTCGCGGCTCCCGCACTAGAACTAGAAATCTCTTGCACATAAAATCCGGCTGCATTTGCCGTCATCGGCACTAAAGCTGTTCCGACGATAAGAATGGAAAGATATTTTGTGACATTGCGCATGAATAAGACTCCTTGGGAACGATTTTTGAAACTCGATAAAAGAAGTATAATCAAAAATGCACCTTGAAAGTAGCAGCGAACATGCTGCGCGGCAACATATGTGATAAATTTATCACAATCATGCGTAAATCGAAAATCTAAATTGTTGGAGGAACACGCTTTAATATATCATTATAGATATAATCAGCATCATCATTCATACGATAAAGCCCAAGCAAATTGTCATCTGGACCCATAAAATACAGATAACTGGAATGATCAATCGTATAATCATTTTGTTCAGGGTCATTGACCTTTTTTGCAAAGATACGATACGACTTAGATATAAAATCAATTTGCGGGCGTGTCCCTGTTAATCCAACAAGTTTCGGATGAAATAAACTTACATAATCCTTCATCACTTCAACATCATCACGCTCCGGATCGACCGTCACAAATAACGGAACAAATTGCGCAGCAATATCGGGTTTATTCTTTTCCAATGCGCTTGTAACACGCGATACTTTTTGTAACTCAGTCGGGCAAATAGCCGGACAATACGTAAATCCAAAATAAATAAGTTTGTACTGATCCGCATAATCGTTTTGTGTGACGGCCTCGTTCAAATGATTAGTCAGGCTAAACGGCCCGCCAATTTGCAAACCTGCAATCGGCATCGCCCCTTGCGAGCTAACCCCTTCGCTTAAAACGCGCGCTTTTTGAAACTTATCCTGATAATAAGAGGTCGCCGCGGCAACAATAATCGCTACAAGCGATAAGCAACCAATACGTATGATTCTATTTTTTGTTTTTTGCTTCATGCGAAAGAAACTAGCGCTGAAGAACCGGATTATCAACCCTCGGTTTTGGCGGCTCAAGAATTGCGCTTCGATGGCTCTCTAGATCATAGTTTTCTGGCATTGGCACAAAACCCTCATGACAATAATTCCACACCATATCTGCTGATTTTTTAAAACCATGCCGCATGGCTGCTTTTATGGAAGGATTTTTACTGGATGCGATTTCCGCATGGATATTACCTTCAAAATTCTGCTCACTGAGCAAACGAAAACGCGCTTCATATAAAAGCCGCGATAGTTTCTGATTGTGCATACGTACGATGATATCAGAATGCGCAAAGACAGCATTATCTTCATTTGCATGTTCTAAAACAGTAATGCCAATAACTTGTTTTTGACCAGCGTCCCAAAGAATAAA
>JBGCEF010000070.1:0-29415 GCA_045106175.1 Bdellovibrionales bacterium | reverse complement strand
GTTCGTATTGGTGATAGGAGTTATTTTTCTGTTGAGACGATGGCGATGGAATATAAGCTTAAGGCGGAGCAATGGTTAATCTTATATCTACTTGAAAATGGTTATACAATCGAGGGTATTCGCACCATTGATGAGCATCGTGTTGAGGTCGTTTATGTTCTGATTAATCGTGATATTACTTATATTGCGACGGCTGTTGCGCAGACGACAGGTGATAAGGTGATATTTGCACAATTTGTTGCACCTTCGGATGCTTGGGAAGAAGAAGAACAAGTTGCTTTGCCAATCGTTGAATCATTTTCACTTGAGGATATTGATACATCTCCTGTTGAAAAAATGACGCCTTATCGTTTCTTGGATATATCTGAGCTTTATTATCCTGATTCATGGGAACTAAAGGCTAAACCTCTTCGTTCTGCCGATAGGATGTCAATTTCACTTCTCAATGTTGAGGCCCTCAATAAATATTCTAGCAAAAGGATTTTGAAGGGGCGTATGCAGGTTCATTTGTTAACGGAATATATCATTGAGGATATCGATGACGATATTCAGACATTTATAAATGATACCAGTGTTGAAGAGTTGAATGTCCAGGATATGATTCAGGAACATGAGGATTTTACTGTTCATGAGAATATAGAGGTGATTGAAATTAAATCTTACAGAGCGCTTGATTTAAAACAGTCTGTTAAAGATTACGAATATTGGCTCGCGGTTTTATATTCTGGTGAATATTATTATTTCATATCTCTTTTAACACCATCGCGTGATGATGATTATTCTAGTTGGGCGCGTAATACCCAGTCATTCAGGCTTTTAGTTGAAGGCGTGAAGCCACTTATTTAAATTTAGGCTGAATAATAGAGATAATATTCAATCGGGTGTGTTGTTGTTTCGTAAAGTTCAACTTCTTCCATTTTTAGATCTATATAAGCGTCGATCATTGCTTGTGTGAATACGTTTCCTTTTAGTAAGTATTCATTATCCAATTTTAGGCTGTCGAGTGCTTCACGTAATGATCCTGCAACGGTTGGAATTTTTGATAGTTGTTCTGGGCTTAGATCATAAAGATCCTCTTCCATCGCTTCGCCGGGGTTAATTTTATTTTCAATACCATCTAAGCCAGCCATTAGCTGCGCAGCGAATGCAAGATATGGGTTTGCTGTTGCATCGGGGAAACGAATTTCTACACGTTTTGCGTTCGGTGACGATGGATAGGGAATGCGGCAGCTGGCGGAACGGTTGCGCGCGGAGTAGGCGAGCAATACCGGTGCTTCATACCCGGGGACCAAGCGCTTATAGCTGTTGGTTGCGGGGTTTGTGAAGGCATTGAGTGATTTGGCATGCTTGATGATGCCGCCAATGTAATGCAAAGCGGTTTCTGAAAGGCCTGCGTATGCTTTACCTGCAAATTGTGGAGAATTTGATTTCCAGATCGATTGATGGCAATGCATGCCGGACCCGTTATCACCGACAACTGGTTTGGGTAAGAATGTAGCGCTTTTGCCATAGCTGTTGGCGACATTATGGACGACATGTTTGTAGAGCTGAATGTTATCTGCGGAGTCAGTTAATGTTGAAAATTTAATGCCGATTTCGTTTTGGCCTGGGGCGACTTCGTGGTGGTGCTTTTCAACGCTAACACCCATGCTTTGCATGACGGTTACCATTTCTCCGCGTATGTCGGATGCACTGTCTAAAGGGCTTTCGGGGAAATAGCCGCCTTTAACTTTTGGGCGATGGCCCATATTGCCAGTCACATAAGATTTGCCGCTGTTTTGTGGAGATTCTTCGTAATCAATTTCAAAGCCTATTTGATTAGGTGTGTTATGAACCTTTACATCATCGAAAATAAAGAATTCTGCTTCAGGGCCAAAATAGACTGTGTCGCCTATCCCTGTTTTCTTGAGGTGTGCCTCAGCGGATTTAGCAATGTAGCGTGGATCGCGTTCATAAGGTTTGCCTGTTTCAGGTTCAATGACGTCGCAGAAGACTTTGATTGTCTTTTGTGCGGCAAAGGGATCTAAGCATGTTTTTGTAAGGTCTGGTTTCAAAAGCATGTCTGATTCATTAATCTTCTTCCATCCCGCGATGGAGGAGCCGTCAAAAAAGATGCCTTCTTTAATTTTTGATGCATCAAAGGCGCTAACATGTTCTGCGGTGTGTTGCCATTTACCTCGCATATCGGTGAAATTCATGTCTATGAATTGAATGTCTTGGTCTTTGAGAAATTTAAGGAAGTCCGTGTCTTTTTTGAAAGACTGAAAAGTCATGTGGTTTTTAAGTCGCTTTTGTTCAAACGCTGAGATGCAAGATTATTTGCATGATTTGATCTTGCAAAAGATTGCATAGGCTTGGCAAGTAAATTAACGGAATTTATATTTTGTTTCGAGGGGGTAGTTTTGAGTTAAAACCTTATTAAACAAAATCATCTTTAGAGAAAAGATGGTGCGGCTGGAGGGACTTGAACCCCCACGCCCTAAAGCACTAGAACCTAAATCTAGCGTGTCTACCAATTTCACCACAGCCGCACACTGGGTTATGGCGGTATCAATAATTCGTAACGATTGTAAAATCAAGTCAAAACACGCAAAAGAATTACTTGACCTTGTGGGCATGTAAACTTTATACATTCCAACACATTGTATATGTGGCGACCGTAGCTCAGCTGGTAGAGCACTCGGTTGTGATCCGAGTCGTCGCGGGTTCGAGCCCCGTCGGTCGCCCCATTTTTAAGTGGTAAACAAGCCTATGGTTTGCTTTGCTGACCTCATAATAAGTTTCGCGTAGTGCGATAACATGAAGAAGAGATACTATGAAAGTTAAAGAATTAAAGTCCGAAGGTTTGACCCACGAGCTAGAAATTACTGTTCCTGCGAATGACATTGATGCTCGCCTTGATGTGAAATTACAAGAAGTTGGTAAGACTGTTCGTATTCCTGGTTTTCGTCCAGGTAAGGTTCCGTTGAAGATGTTGAAAGAGCGTTACGGTAAGGCGATCCTTGGTGAGGTTTTGGAAGCTGCGGTTAATGAAACGTCATCAGAAGCCATGGATAAGCAGAAGATTAAACCTGCGATGCAGCCAAAAATTGAAGTTAAGAGCAAAGATTTCGGTGATGGTAATGATCTTGTTTACACATTGGCGGTAGATGTTCTTCCCGACTTTAAGGTTGCGGATTTTAAAAAAGCGAAATTGACAAAGCCAGTTGCGAAGGCAGTTGATGCAGATATTGAAGATGCATTAAAACGTATTGCCGCAAATAATGTAGGCACAAAAAAGATTGAAGGTGATCGCAAAACAAAAGACGGTGATACCGTATTGATGGATTTTGATGGTCGTACGGCTGATGATGATGTTCATCATGATGGTATGAAGTCTGAAGGCTTTAAGCTTAAGCTTGGTTCAGGTCAGTTTATTCCTGGGTTTGAAGAGCAGCTTGTTGGCAAAAAGGCTGGTGATGATGTTGCGGTTAAGGTTTCTTTCCCTGAACAGTATCAGGCGGCAGAGCTTGCAGGGCGCGAAGCGATTTTTGATGTGAAAATTCATGAAATTCATGAAGAGACAGAAGCGCAGATCGACGAAGATTTTGCAAAAACTCTTGGTATGGATAGCGTTGATGCGCTTAAGAAAGCTGTAGGTGAGCAGTTGGAAAATGAATATGAAGGTCAATCACGCATGGCGCTTAAGAAGGATCTTCTTGATTTTCTTGATGATGCACATGATTTTGAAATCCCACCAACAATGTTGGAGATGGAAAATCAGAACATCTTAGATCAGATTAAGTTGGATCGTCAGCGTAATGGTGAGAGTGAAGATTTGACGAAGGCAGAAGAAAAAGAGTTTAAAGAGATTGCGGAGCGTCGTGTTCGTCTTGGCCTTATTTTATCTCAGGTTGGAACGGATCAGAATATTACTGTTGCTGACCCAGAATTGCAGCAAGCCGTTATTCGTGAGGCCCAGAAATATCCGGGACAGGAAAAAGAAGTTTTCGATTATTATTCTAAAAACCGTAATGCTGTTGAATCACTTCGTGCGCCATTATTTGAAGATAAGGTTGTTGATTACATTCTTGAGCTTGCTGATGTAAGTGAAAAAGAAGTTACAGCAGATGTATTGGCTAATATTTTAGAAGAAGATGATGATGCTTCGGATAAGAAAGAAGCCAAAAAGGAAGAGAAGCCGAAAAAGAAGGCTGCTCCTAAAAAAAGTGCAGCTAAGAAAAAGCCGGAAGATAAAGAGAAATCAGACGATAAAAAGTAGTTTTTTTATTAAAGATTTTTATGAGAGGCGCCTGATTGGCGCCTTTTTTGTTTTGTATTATTCCTATTCTTTCGTTGGTGGTGGTAATAAAGGCGTTCCTTTGTGAATTCTGACACCAAAATATAACTCGAAAGGCTCTAAAGCTATTGCAGTTACTGCATCTTCATCAGAAATAGAGAGATCTGTGAGATGGTTAGCGTTGGCGTTTAAGAGTTTTGCGCAATCTAATATTGTTTTGTTTTTTATTGATAGTTTTGCATTTTTAAACCCTAAAAAAGTCGTGTCAGCAATGCGAAGCGATCTTATCAGGCTAATTTTTACGATATTTCGCCTTTCTGTGAGCATGTGTAGGCGCCTCATTGCTGCGGATTTTTTGAATGAGCATAATATATCAAATTCGTTGAGGTCTCTAAAATTATCCATAGTTATTATTTACATATTCAAAAGTAATTGTGCAAGATATCATTTATGTGTTGATGTGAAGCAGGTGGCTGGTTACTTTTGAGTATCAGTTAAGGAGAATGATTCACATGACCGCAGATTTTAATGAACGCGACCCGTTAGAAGTTTATAACAATACATTGGTTCCAACCGTGATTGAACAAACCAATCGTGGTGAGCGTGCGTTTGATATTTATTCACGCTTATTAAAGGAGCGTATTATTTTCCTTACGGGAGAGGTTCATGACCATGTTACAAGCCTTCTTTGTGCGCAGCTTCTGTTTTTAGAATCAGAAAACCCGAAAAAACCGATTTCGTTTTATATTAATTCACCTGGTGGTGTTGTGACGGCTGGATTGTCGGTTTACGACACGATGCAATATATCAAGCCAGAAGTGCATACGGTATGTATCGGTCAGGCGGCGTCAATGGGTTCGTTGCTTTTGACGGCTGGGCAAAAAGGTCATCGTTATTCTTTGCCTAATTCACGGATTATGATCCACCAACCATCAGGTGGTGCGCGTGGTCAGGCCACTGATATTGAAATTCAAGCGAAAGAGATTTTACGCCTTCGTGAGAGTTTGAATGACATGTATGTTTACCATACAGGGCAGAAGCTCGATGTGATTGAACGTGCAATGGAGCGCGATAATTTCATGAGCGCGGCAGAAGCGAAGAAATTTGGGCTGATCGATAATGTTGTCGAAAGTCATCCTGATGATCTTGGCGAGAAAGATGCTAAGAAATAGGTAAGGTTTTTACCCTATTATAAATGAGTATGTGTGCCCTTGATTTTATAGGGCATGATTGCCATTTTAGCCTTATACTAAATTAACCAGCTAAATTAGATCGGATAAGCCATGTTGGGTGGATCAAAAGACACAAGTTACGCAGTACTTCCATTACGAGATATTGTGGTTTTTCCGCATATGATTGTTCCTTTGTTTGTGGGGAGAGAAAAATCTGTTTATGCCCTTGAGCATGTTATGCAGGCGGACAAGCAGATCCTGCTTGTTACACAAAAATCACCGTCAGAAGACGACCCTAAAGCAGAAGATCTTTATGATGTCGGTGTTGTTGGCACGATTCTACAGCTTTTAAAGCTTCCCGATGGTACTGTTAAGGTGCTTGTTGAAGGTGGTGAGCGGGTTAAAGTTTCCTCTTTTAAATCTGAGAAAGATTATCTTGAGGCATCTGTTAGTGTCATTAAGGATGCCAGCCTTGCAAATGATGAGCTTGAAGCGCTTTCGCGCACGGTTGTCGGGCAATTTGAGCAGTATGTAAAGTTAAACAAAAAAATTCCACCCGAAGTTATTGTATCAGTTAATCAGATTGAAGAGCCATCAAAGATGGCCGATACGATTGCATCGCATTTGGCCTTAAAAATTGATCAGAAGCAGGACTTGCTTGAATTTGCAAATACTCAGGATCGTTTAGAGAAGATCTTTTCTTTTATGGAAGGTGAGATTGGTGTTCTTCAGGTAGAAAAGCGTGTGCGAACGCGCGTAAAACGCCAGATGGAGAAAACTCAGCGTGAGTATTATTTGAATGAGCAGATGAAGGCTATTCAAAAAGAGCTTGGTGATGGTGATGGTGAGCTTGATGAAATGGGCGAGCTTGAGAAGCAAATAGAAGAGACCAAGCTTTCCAAGGAAGCGCGCGAGCGAGCGCAGAATGAAATTAAAAAATTACGTCAGATGAGCCCCATGTCAGCCGAAGCCACGGTTGTGCGTAATTACCTTGATTGGATTATTAATGTGCCGTGGGGTAAGCGCAGCCGGACTAAGAAAGATATTAAGCTGGCTCAGAAGGTTTTAGATACGGATCATTATGGTCTTGAGAAGGTTAAAGAGCGCATTTTAGAATATCTTGCGGTTCAACAGCGTACAAAGAAAGTTAAAGGGCCTATTCTATGTTTAATGGGGCCGCCAGGGGTTGGTAAGACATCTCTTGGTAAATCTATTGCTAGGGCAACTAATCGTAACTTTGTGCGTATGTCACTTGGTGGTGTGCGTGATGAGAGTGAGATTCGTGGTCATCGGCGCACATATATTGGCGCGATGCCTGGTAAAGTTATTCAGGGTATGAAAAAGGCGAAAACGACTAATCCGCTCTTTTTATTCGATGAGATTGATAAGTTAGGCTCGGATTATCGTGGTGATCCTAGCTCTGCTTTATTAGAGGTTTTGGATCCTGAGCAAAATGCGACATTCCAAGATCATTATTTGGAGATTGATTACGATCTTTCGGATGTCATGTTTGTTTGTACAGCCAATAATTTGGCGACCATGCCGCGCCCGTTGTTGGATCGTATGGAAATTATTCGCATTTCTGGGTATACCGAAGATGAAAAGGTGCAGATCGTTAAACGTCATTTATTGTCGAAACAAATGAAAGCAGCGGGATTGAAGAAAAAAGAATTTTCAATCAGTGATAATGCTGTGCGTGATCTTATTCGCTATTATACACGTGAAGCGGGTGTGCGTAATCTTGAGCGTGAGCTTGCGAATTTATGTCGTAAAGCGATCAAAGATATCTTGATGAAGGGTAAAGAGAAAATTTCGATTACGCCGCGTAGTCTTGGTAAATATGCCGGCATCAAAAAATTCCGCTATGGTGAGATTGAGGATGAAAATCGTGTTGGCGTTGTTAATGGCTTGGCCTACACAGAATCTGGTGGTGATCTTTTATCTATTGAAGCGGTTACAATGCCCGGTAAGGATGGCAAGTTGTCTGTGACGGGTAATTTGAAGGATGTGATGAAAGAATCTGTCACTGTGGCCGAGATGCTTATTAAATCACGTGCTGCACAATTTGGAATTGATTATGATGAATTGAAAGAAAAGCAGCTTCATGTGCATGTGCCGGAAGGCGCGACGCCTAAAGATGGGCCATCCGCAGGAGCGGCTATGGTGACAGCTATTATGTCGTCTTTGACAGGGATTGAGATTCATAAGGATATAGCCATGACTGGTGAGGTTAACCTTCGTGGGAATGTGACAGCTATTGGTGGATTGAAAGAAAAGCTTTTAGCGGCACTTCGCGCAGGTATTACAAAGGCCTTGATTCCCTCCGAAAATGAGAAGGATTTGCCTGATATTCCTGCGATTGTTAAGAAAAACATTGAAATTGTGCCCGTTAGAACCATTGAAGAAGTGCTTGCGCACGCGCTAATTGAGATGCCAAATGCACAAAATAGTGATTCTCGTGAAGGAATTGAGCATATATCTACAGAAACCGCAGAAAATAAGGGCGATGACGTAATTCGTCATTGATGTAGGTCTTAAAACCATATACAACTGATTCTTACAAAGAGAAAGGTAGGCGGGCGTTTCGAAGAAATTCCTCTTTTCTTTCTTGTTCATTTACGTTCTGTGCAAGCAGGGCAATTTTTTAACTTTAAACCGAAGGGGTTTTTAAAATGAATAAACAGGATCTTGTATCAAAAGTTGCAGCAGACGCTGACATCTCAAAAACAAAAGCAGCAGCAGCAGTGGACGCTGTTCTTGAAGCTGTAAAAGGTGCTCTTAAGGGCGGTGACGATGTTCGTCTCGTTGGTTTTGGTACTTTCTCAGTAGCACAACGTGCAGCGACAACAGGTCGTAACCCACGTACTGGTGAGCCAATCAAGATTCCAGCTTCTAAGCAGCCTAAATTCAAAGCTGGTAAAGAGCTTAAAGAAGCAGTCAACAAGTAAGTTTACGCTTTTTCTCATTTTAAAAGCCCTGCCATAATTTGGTAGGGCTTTTTTGTTGTGCTTTTTCTCTTAGTTATGTAATTTATCTTCTATCTTTTAGAGGAGATTTAATGGAGCGTAATCTCTATACACTTGGTGGCGAAAACCTTAACGGTGATGCGGAGCCAGTTTTAACGGCTGTTTATGATTCTCGACGTCATTGTAATTTGACGGGGCAAGTCGGTTTTGGTGGACGTACAATCTTTTTGTCGATTGTTGCTGCTTTTCGTTTGGTTTCGGATACAGCGGGTTCAGATACACTGTCTTTGGATGAGCATGCCGTTCAGGGCAGGGGTGGTAATATTCCTCTTTTCATGGTCACAAATTTTAATTTTCGTGATGCTGTTAAATTGCGCAAGCCAATTCAGTTTTGGGGTGATAGAACAAAGCTTCAAGAGCAGAGCGATGGATCGAGCACTATTCAGATATCATCATATAATCCTGATGTTACTCACCCTGCAACGACGGGGCTTATTAATGTTGGCAGTAATCATCAGCTGGCTTTATCGTCTTTAGATAGGGCGGATCCGTATCCAATAGAAGATATTATTGGTTTTATGGATCGTTTACCGGGTTTATACGCTTATAGGGAGTTGTTGTCAGACCAAGATTATCAAATTGCTCTTGCTGCGCATGAGGGAAGGCAGTTCGATGGGGAGAATATGTGCAATGCTTTTGTGACAACACAAGTTAAAAAATTAGTGTTACAGAGAGAGCCTGCAGATTTAGATAGTGTTAGAATGAGCATATCTTTAAGGGTTTCTGATGATGATAAAAAATCAGTTGTCGGTCATGTGGAATGTAAAGATAAATTCGGGGATTTTGCGTCGGGAGAATTTGTTTATAAAAAGCTAGACTGGCAACAAAAGCGTTCTGTAGATGTCGATCCGCCAGATCCGCATTGGCGTTTTTCAATTTCTGATGTTTCTTTGTGATACTTTTTATTGACGTATTAATCATAAATATGTTTCTTTAATTTTATGGAAATTATATTGCAAGATATGGGGCACGCTAGTTTACATCTAGTTGGAAGATACCTTCCCCGTGAGGGGCTTGTTTATGATTCTAATGTGGCTCTTATTCAGGCAAATCAGGAGTATGAATTAGATGCCATATCTTTTATCCCGCCTGATTTCAATTTTAATCGTTGGCGCTCTAAACCAGTTTCTCAACCCAAAGTTTTTCATAGGCGAGAAAATTTTCAGACGGTAAAGTTAGATGATGGTGATGATTTTGTCAGGGGTATTTGGGCAAAAGGGCGTGCCATGGCGTCATATGTTTCTTTTAATTTACCTCAACGTCGTTCTGATATGACACTCAATATTTTAACGGATTTTAATTGTTATTCAGGTGCTATTGCTTGTTCTTATGAGATGGGGTTTACACTTGAAGGATTGCGGGGAGATGCTGGTACTAAATATGATTTCTCGCAAATTGGTCTTGATTTTTAATTTGATACTCCCTACAACATCATAATCTTAGTGGTATGGGTGATTAGCTCAGTTGGTAGAGCATTTCGTTTACACCGAAAGGGTCGGCAGTTCGAGCCTGTCATCACCCACCATACCTTTACCAAAACACACATATTTTATTAGTTTGCAGGGCATCGCGTTGATAATAATATCTTTAGCATAATGCTGCGCTGCGTGTAGGATTGGTACGCTAATACATGATATCATGAAATATGATTATAGGTGTTCCCAAGGAAATCAAAACATTAGAGCATCGCGTTGGTTTAGTGCCGTCGTCAGTTGTTGAATTTGTTCGTAACGGGCATTCCGTTCTTGTTGAAACTGGTGCCGGAGAAGCCATTAATTTTAGTGATAGTGACTATTTAGATGCTGGTGCAGTTATTGTGGCTTGTGCGCATGACGTTTTTGACGCTTCAGATATGATTATTAAGGTTAAAGAGCCTCAAGCTTCTGAGGTTGTAATGTTAAGGGACGGTCAGGTTCTTTTTACGTATCTGCATTTAGCCGCGGATCCTGAGCAGGCGAAAGGCTTAATGGATTCGGGGTGTGTTGCGATTGCATATGAGACGGTGCTTGGGCGTGATGGTCGTTCACTTCCACTTTTGCAGCCGATGAGTGAGGTTGCAGGGCGTTTATCAGTGCAGGTTGGTGCGTATAACTTACAAAAGCACAAAGGTGGGTTAGGGCGGCTTATAGGGGGCGTTCCGGGTGTGCGTCCAGCGGATGTCTTAATTTTGGGCGGAGGAACTGCGGGTTTTCATGCGGCGCAAATGGCAACCGGGCTTGGTGCGAATGTTACTATTTTGGAACGTGATAATGACCGGATGCGGTTTTTAGATGAATATTTTCATGGGCGGGCGAATATTGTTTATTCGAATGCCGCTATTTTAGAAGATGTTATTCAGCATGCGGATTTAGTCATTGGTGCTGTTTTAATTCCAGGGGCCTCCGCACCGAAATTAATTACAAAAGATATGCTGGGTAGTATGAAAAAGGGTGCTGTCAT
The DNA here is from genome assembly GCA_045106175.1 of Bdellovibrionales bacterium. Lineage (GTDB taxonomy): Bacteria > Pseudomonadota > Alphaproteobacteria > Micavibrionales > Micavibrionaceae > TMED27. The sequence continues at coordinate 18,499 of JBGCEF010000070.1, read as the reverse complement.
GGTTGATATCGCGATTGATCAAGGTGGATGTTTTGAGACCTCGCGCCCTACAGCGCATGATGATCCTACCTATGTTGTTGATGATATTGTTCATTATTGCGTGGCTAATATGCCGGGTGCGGTTCCGCTCAGCTCTGCGCTTGCGCTTAATCATTCTGTTTTGCCGTATGCTATTGAGCTTGCGAATAAAGGTTGGAGGCAGGCGTTATCTGATTCGGAGCAATTTCTTCCTGGTTTGAATGTTTGTCATGGTGATATTACCCATCAGGAAGTCGCAGATAGCCTTAATCTGGAATTTGTTGACCCAAAAAAGCATCTTTAAGCAAAATCGCCGTTGACAGTTGATGGGTTTAGTTGATACATAATCTTCACCTTAAATGCGCGGGTGTAGCTCAGTTGGTTAGAGCGCCGCCCTGTCACGGCGGAGGCCGCGAGTTCAAGTCTCGTCACTCGCGCCATTTAAGTTTTTGTTTTTGAAATGTAGAAGATATTTTCTTGTTTTCTTTCGGGCTTCACCCGTCTCGCACTTGCCCGATACAATTTTAAATGCGCGGCATTTAGAACCAGTGTTCTCCTGATAAAAGAAGTTTGGGAAATAGCAAGTTTATGACTGTAGAATTCACACTCCCCAAATGGTTCGATCTTCACACACACCTTCGTCAGGATGAATTGCTCGCCCCTATTATACAATCACAGTTGGATATGGGGTGTTACGGTGTTCTTGCAATGCCCAATACCAAACCACCAGCGGCGAAAGTGTTTGCAGCGGATGATCTGCCTTATTGGTCTTTGGAAGAATATCGTGATGCCATTACAAAAGCGGGAGGTGATCGGTTTGATGATTTTATTACACCGCTTTATCTTACGAAAGATACAACCGTATCCATGATTAGCGAGGGGGCTGATTCTGGTGTTCTGAGAGCGGTTAAATATTATCCGCCGCATGGCACAACAGGGGCCGATTTTGGTGTTCCTATGGCTGACATGTTGGAGAAAGACGTTTTTCAAGCTATGTCGGATCATGGCATTGTCCTTTGTATACATGGTGAGCAACATGGTATGCGTGGTGATGAATATTTTGAAGCGGATACAAATGCGGAAGATTTCTTTTATCGTGAATGGATGCCGCGATTGCGCGATTCGTATCCTGATTTAAAGATTGCCTGTGAGCATGTGACTACGAAAGCTGCTGTTGATTTTGTTTTAGGGGCGGGTGCAAATACCGTTGCTTCGGTTACGCCTCAACATCTTTTATATACTGTTGGTGATTTGTTGATGGGATTAAAATATCATCTCTTTTGTTTGCCCTTGTTGAAGTTTTCAGAAGACAGAGATGCTTTAAGGCACGCTGTTACCTCTTCATCTAATACACAATTTTATGCGGGAACGGATAGTGCGGCACATACCGTTAAAGCGACGGAGTGTGGTTGTGCGGCGGGTTGTTTTACAGGCGGCATTGCCCCGCAACTCTATGTTCAAGCTTTTGAGGAGGCCGGTTTAGATATGGCGTCGAAAGATGCTCAAGCAAAGTTTGAGCGTTTTTTATGTCATAATGGTGTGGAATTTTATGGTTTGCCACATTCCGAGCAGACATTTACCTTAAGCAGGGTAGCGAGTAGTGTTTCTAAAATTAAAACTGAGGTTGGTGACATTACACCGTTGCCTTGTGGTTTAAATCAATCTGAAATTCCGTGGACGATAAAACTTTAAAGCATGGCTTACGATTTTTTAAAGAATAAAACATTTCTTATTGTTGATGATGAACAAGCGACAGTTGATATCGTCAAAGAGGTCCTGAAGCAAAACGGTGCTACAGGGACTGGCGTTGTGAACCCTTCACTTGTTTCAAATATGCTTGCGAAAGAGACTTTTGACTGTGTTGTTCTTGATCGATACATGCCTCAGATGGATGGGCATGATGTTTTAAAGAGCATTAAAAGCAATAATAAAACTTCTATCATTCCAGTCATTATGTTGACAGGCGAGAGACAAGTTTTCGAAATACAAACGTCTCTAAGCCTCGGTGCGTCGGGCTATGTTGTGAAGCCTTTTACGCCAAAAAGTTTTTTATCTCAGTTGAAAAAAAATTCTGGGTGCTAAATAGCTGCTTATTGCGTGTTTGGGGTTTTGTTTTTATAACGTCGGTGCTAGTGTTTAATCATTGTTAATTCTTATTTATCTCATGTTTTATGGCTTCTAACGCTTTTTTATTAGAATATTTACCAATCTTGATTTTTATTGGTATCGCAACGGTTGTTTCAATCGCAATGATTGCGGGTTCCCTATTAGCGGGGAAGCAAAATCCGGATAGTGAAAAATTATCTGCGTATGAGTGTGGTTTTGACGCTTTTACGGATGCACGCAACAAATTTGATGTGCGTTTTTATTTGGTTTGTCTTTTGTTCATCATTTTTGATCTAGAAATTGCATTTTTGTTTCCGTGGGCTATATCACTAGGTGAGATTGGAATGTTTGGGTTCTGGTCTATGATGGTTTTTCTTAGTGTTTTGACTGTCGGGTTTATTTACGAATGGAAAAAAGGCGCTTTGGATTGGGAGTAATGAATGGGACACGATAAAACGATATTAAATGCGCCAGAATATGATTTAAAAACATCTATTCCCGTGCCTAAGCCAGAGGATCAGGATGTCGTTCCTGCGGCTATATCTAAAACATTAGATGAAAAAGGGTTTTTATTAACAAATACTGATGCCTTATTTGATTGGGCGCGCACTGGTTCTTTGTGGCCTATGACATTTGGATTGGCGTGTTGTGCGGTCGAGATGATCCATGCGTATATGTCGCGTTATGATCTAGACCGTTTTGGCATTATTCCCCGCCCAAGCCCGCGGCAATCGGATGTTATGATTGTTGCCGGGACTTTAACGAATAAAATGGCACCTGCGCTTCGTAAGGTTTATGACCAGATGCCAGAGCCACGTTGGGTTGTTTCTATGGGGTCATGTGCAAATGGCGGTGGGTATTACCATTATTCATATTCTGTTGTTCGTGGATGCGATCGTATTGTTCCTGTTGATATTTATGTTCCTGGTTGTCCGCCTACGGCGGAAGCGCTTGTTTATGGATTGTTGCAGCTTCAGAAAAAAATTCAGCGTGAAGACACACGTATTGCGAGGTAGTTTTTATGTCTGATGCGCTTGAAGATTTAGCGGAATATGTTGAGGAGAAGCTTGAGGCTGTTCAGGGGCATGTTTTTGAGCATGGTGAACTTATTTTTAATGTTCAAACCGATTCTATCAAACGGGTCTTGAATTTTCTTCGTGATGATAAAGAAGCACAGTGCCAGATTTTGATTGATGTTACTGGTGTTGATTATCCCGATCGCGTTAATGATCGTTTTGAGGTTGTTTACCAACTTTTGTCTTTGCGTCATAACCATCGTATTCGTGTAAAGGTTTTGGCGGGTGAGGAGACGTTGGTTCCGTCTGTTGTGACCGTCTATAATTCCGCTCTTTGGTATGAGCGTGAAATTTGGGATATGTATGGGGTTATGTGTGATGGCAACCCTGATTTACGTCGTATTTTAACAGATTATGGTTTTGAAGGACATCCGCAGCGCAAAGATTTTCCGCTGACTGGATATGTTGAGCTTCGTTATGATGAGGAATTGAAGCGGGTTGTTTATGAACCTGTGAAATTGGCGCAGGATTATCGTAGTTTTGATTATCTGTCTCCTTGGGAAGGCATTACGGATGTTCAGAAAAATCAATTACTACCTGGAGATGAAAAGGCAGAAGAGTTGGCCGCAGGTGAGGTTTCTCCGCATGCGCCGGCACATGGTTGGAAAGCGTCCAAGCAATCTTGATTGTACGAAAAGGGTGCTGGATTGTCTTTGTAAAAGGGTATTTAGGTGGAAATTGATTACGCGGCATTGTTTGTTTTATTTGTCTTTGTAGGCGGTTATTTGTGGTGCAATTATGCGCTTTGGAAGAAAAAAGGATCTATTGGTTTACTTAATAAAGTCACAATCATTTTATGGATAGTAACGATTGTGTTTTTGATATGGCTCGGCGTTTCTTGCTCTTATTTCGATAGCATGCACGATTTTTGTCAGGGAGGCGGAAGTCAAAATCCGGGGATCTTATTCTTAATTTTATTACTTGGAGGGTTTATATTTCTTCCTGTAATTGTTCTTATGTTTATGGCGGCATATGTCGCTTCGGTTATAAAGTTAGTAAAGGCGAGAGCTGAATGAGTTTAGAAAAGCAAACAGTGGAAATTTCTGAGGAAACTCAGATTAAGCCTTTTACAATGAACTTTGGGCCTCAACACCCTGCGGCGCATGGGGTGCTTCGTCTTGTTTTGGAGATGGAGGGCGAGGTTGTTGAGCGTGCGGACCCGCATATTGGATTACTTCATCGCGGGACTGAAAAGCTTATTGAATATAAAACATATACGCAGGCCGTGCCTTATTTCGATAGACTCGATTATGTAGCACCTATGAATCAGGAGCATGCGTTTGCTTTAGCGACAGAAAAGTTGCTTGGTGTTACTCCGCCAAAACGCGCGCAATATATTCGTGTTTTGTTTTGCGAGCTTGGGCGTGTGTTAAGTCATATTTTGAATATAACGACATTTGCGCTTGATGTGGGTGCGATTACGCCGGCCCTTTGGGGATTTGAAGAGCGTGAAAAGGGCATGGAGTTTTATGAGCGTGTTTGTGGTGCGCGCCTTCATGCTAATTATTTCCGTCCGGGCGGTGTGGCTTCCGATATGCCTGCGGGTTTAATGGATGATATTTTAGAATGGTGCGATGAACTTCCGAAATTCCTTGAGGACCTTGAGGGGCTTTTGACGAATAACCGTATCTTTAAACAGCGCACTGTTGATATTGGTACAGTTAGTAAAGAAGATGCCTTTGATTGGGGCTTTAGCGGTCCTATGTTACGTGGTTCCGGTGTGGCTTGGGATTTGCGTAAGAGTCAGCCTTATGATTCATACGAGGAATTTGATTTTGATATTCCTACGGGGACGACTGGTGACTGTTATGCGCGCTACCTTGTTCGTATGGCGGAGATGTATGAAAGCATAAAGATTATGCGTCAGGCGATTGAAAATATGCCCGATGGCCCTTGCAAGGTGAATGATTACAAGATTACGCCACCACCACGTGCAGAGATGAAGAGCTCTATGGAAGCGATGATTCATCATTTTAAATTATATACTGAAGGATATCGCGTTCCTGCGGGTGAGACTTATACAGCTGTAGAAGCGCCGAAGGGTGAGTTTGGCGTTTATCTGGTTGCGGATGGCACAAATAAGCCGTATCGCTGTCACATTCGTGCCCCAGGTTTTGCGCATTTGGCGGCATTTGATTTTATGAGTAAGGGGCATCAATTAGCGGATGCGGTTTCGATTATTGGATCGCTTGATATTGTTTTTGGAGAAATTGATAGATAGATGAAAAAAGAATTTGATATTGATGCGGATTATCAGCCAGAAAGCTTTGAGTTTTCTAAGCCGAATAAAAAGGCGGTAAAGGAGCTTATCTCTCGTTATCCAAAAGGGCGACAGCAATCGGCGGTGATGCCTTTGCTTGATCTGGCACAGCGTCAGGTAGCAGTAGAGGGCGCAAAGGCTGACCCGTGTTACGGTGGCTGGATTCCGCGTGCGGCGATGGATCATATTGCTGAGATTTTAGGTATGCATCCGATAAAAGTATATGAAGTTGCATCCTTTTATTCGATGTACAACATGGCGCCCGTTGGTAAGTATCTTATTCAGGTGTGTGGAACATCGCCATGTTGGTTATGTGGGTCGGATGATATTACTAAGGTTTGTAAAGATAAGCTTGGTGTAGGGATGCTTGAGACAACCGAGGATGGTAAATTTACACTGATGGAAGTTGAATGCCTAGGGGCGTGTGTGAATGCGCCGATGGTTCAGGTTAATGACGATTACTATGAGGACCTGACAGCGGAGACAATGAGCGAAATTATTGATTATCTCTCGCAGGATATGAAACCAAAGATAGGTTCTCAAAAGGGGCGTAAGGCTTCTATGGCTCTTTCTGGTCCTACAACTTTGCAAGAGCTTGCAAAGAAGACGGGAGTTGCCTGATGTTACGTGATGAAGACCGCATATTTACTAACATTTATGGTTGGGAAGGCGCCGATGTTAAATCGGCTATGACCCGTGGTGATTGGGATAATACAAAGGCGATCATTAAGAAGGGTCGCGATTGGATTATTGATGAGATGAAGGCATCAGGCCTTCGTGGTCGTGGTGGTGCAGGTTTTCCGACTGGGATGAAATGGTCGTTTATGCCCAAAGAGAGCGACGGTCGTCCGCATTATTTAGTTGTGAATGCCGATGAATCAGAGCCTGGGACATGTAAAGATCGCGATATTTTGCGTCATGAGCCTCATAAGTTGCTCGAAGGATGTTTGATTGCAGGTTTTGCGATGGGTGCAAATGCTGCTTATATTTATGTGCGTGGTGAGTATTACAACGAAAATTCATCAATGTGGAAAGCGATTGATGAAGCCTATGAAAAGGGCTTGCTTGGTAAAAATGCTGCTGGGTCTGGTTGGGATTTTGATATATATATGCATCGCGGTGCAGGGGCTTATATTTGCGGTGAAGAGACGGCCTTGATCGAATCGATTGAAGGGAAGAAGGGGCAACCCCGAAATAAGCCGCCGTTCCCTGCAATGGCGGGATTGTATTCTTGTCCAACGACAGTGAATAATGTTGAGACTATTGCTGTTGCTCCGACGATATTGCGTCGTGGTAGTTCTTGGTTCTCTGAGCTTGGATTAAATGAGAAGAATGCAGGAACAAAGCTGTTTTGTATATCTGGACATGTTAATCAGCCTTGTAATGTTGAAGAGGAAATGGGAATTCCCTTACGTGATTTGATTGAGAAGCATTGTGGAGGTGTTCGCGGTGGATGGGACAATCTTAAAGCGGTTATTCCCGGTGGTTCTTCGACGCCGATGATGCCTAAATCTGTATGTGATACAATCAATATGGATTTTGATAGTTTGCGCGAGGTTGGAACCGGGCTTGGGACTGCGGGTGTGATTGTGATGGACCAATCGACAGATGTTATCTATGCGATTGCGCGCTTATCGCTCTTTTACATGCATGAAAGTTGTGGTCAATGCACACCTTGTCGTGAGGGTACTGGCTGGTTGTGGCGTGTTATGATGCGCATGGTTCAAGGGAATGCAACGATTGAAGAGATTGATCAGTTGTATGAGGTTACCAAAGAGATTGAAGGGCACACAATCTGCGCGCTTGGTGATGCCGCAGCGTGGCCGGTTCAAGGGTTGATCAAACATTTCCGTGATGAAATGGAAGAACGTATTTTAGATTATCGTAAGAAAGCGGTTGCGGCGGCTTAAATGATTTGCATGCCCGGCAGGTCAGAGGCCAGCGGGTGTTCAATCGGTAAATCTATTTGGCATACATCCATAATTGTAAGCGCCATTTTTCTATGATGTCTTATCTGTTTTTCTAATCCAAAATGATCAGCTAATCCAAATGCGGTAGATAAGGTATCTACGCTTTTTAATGCTAATGCCTTTCTTATGTCTTCAGGAGCTAAGTAGCTTGTTGTATCTAGTTTCATTGCGGCTAATTGACTCGCTAAAATGAGCGCTAGAATTGCGGTTTCTTGATTGTATGGCTCTTTCTTTAAAAGGTGCATGATTTCTTCTTTTTTCGGAATTCGAAATGCATGAACGCTTGGTGCAAATGTCATAGCACTTAAGTCGTTTGTTATTCTTTTTAGAGGTGTTTCATTAGACATACTTATTGCAATATACATATTATGGCAATAAGTGCAATTCTTTAAAGTTTTTGTTTTTGAATTATAACATCATTTTGATTTTGGATTATTTTATAGGCGTAGTAAGCAATGTAAGAATCTATCACAATAATTAGAACGGATGTCCCTACGGCAAAGATATCTAATAAGTTGTTTTGCAGGTCATATAAGGGGGTGTGAAAATGATCGTTATACCTTATGGTAATATATATCAGGATGATTGTTAAAGCATATGAAATTTTTATTCTGATTGATGCAAATGGATGAACAAAAAATAAGACAGGGAGAAATAAGAGTGCATCCGTAAAGCCGGCATCACCAAGAAATTGTGAGCAAAAATATGCATGTATAATGACTTCTATGGAGATTACGAAAAAAGCGAGGTTTATGTAATTTTTTCGTAACAGCCATAACGCTACGTAATAGGTAAATACTGAACATAAATTAGCAAGGCTTAATATTTTTATATCTGTAAAATAAAAAATAAAAATAAATAAGAAATGTATGACCAAAAAAAGAATGCAAATTTTTTCGGTTAGATGTCTGAAGTGTGTGGGTAAAACTCCTTTTGAGTGCTCAGTTTTTTCTGGAAGGAGTTGTATAAACATAATGCTTAAACGTATTGTTTTTGGAGTTTAACTTCAAAATACATAGCAGCGTTAGAGAATAAAGTCATACCGTCTGCAGTTTCTGAACTAGTTGACCCGTTGCGGTGTGCGGCATCTTTGATTTGCATGTAATCATCGCGTTGTGTTGTTAGCATGCCGCGTTCGGGGTGTGGCATCATGGCGAGCACACGGCCCGATGGGTCGGTTAGGGCGGCAATATCAGCGACGGAGCCGTTTGGATTGTAAGGGAATTCGCCATTCGCAGTTTCACCGTCTTTTGTATAGATTGCCGCGATTTGATTATTATCTTTTATAGATTGAAGGGTTTCATCTTCCATCATAAATCGACCTTCACCATGAGCAACAGGAATATGCATGGTGTCTACGCCTTGTAACCATGGAGAGTTATTTGTGATTTTTACATCAATCCAGCGGCATTGATATCTTGCTTTTTCGTTATATGTTACGGCTGTTATACGTTCACCATAATTAGTGTCTTTAGTTGGTGTAAGGCCAAGGTTTGTTAGAATCTGACAGCCATTACAAATGCCGATTGTAAGGGTGTCGCGTTCTACAAAGGATTTAAGCTCCTCCATAAGAGATAGCTTTAATTTTTGTGCGTAGGCGTTTCCTGCGCCTGTATCATCGCCATAGGAAAACCCACCAGGAATGGCAAGGATTTGAGCGGTTTCGAGCTCTTGCTTATTCTCAATAAGGTCATTGATATGAATAATTTGAGCATTGAGACCATTATAGTTAAACGCAAATGCGGTTTCTTCTTCGCAATTTAAACCATATCCGGCAAGTATGAGGGCTTTAGCTGTCATTTAATAATCTCTCAGTGGTGATTTATAGGCCTCTTCTAATGCTTTAATTTCAAGGTCTAATATATTGCGAATACTTAATTTATTGGTGCTACTGATATGTCCAATATGGTGTACGTGTTCAAAGTTTTTGAAAGTCTTTTCGAATTTCTCTTTATTCTGAGGCGCGACTGTTACAAGGATACGGCCTGTGCTTTCGGAATAAAGTGCTTTGTCTGCGCGTTGATCAATTGTTTTTAAATCTATGTCCATACCCATTTGTCCTGCAATGGCTTTCTTTGCTAAGGCTATGCCTAAGCCGCCGTGATTAATGGCGTATGCAGATGCAATTAAACGGTCACGTGATGCGCGGCCATATAATTTATAAAGTCGTAAGTTTTCATGATCATTTGTTTCGGGAACATTTTGTCCTATTACATTATTCATGTCGTAATATTCAGATGCGCCGCATTCGTCTTTGGTTTCGCCAAGTACATACACCAAATCACCGATTGCTTTGGGAGCAAGGTCGGTGGAGCGGTTGACGTTGGGAATGACCCCGATGGATGAGGCAAGCAATGTTGGGGGCGCAGAGATTTTGACTGGCTGGCCATCTTTATCGAAGCCTTTGAAGTCGTTGAACATACTGTCTTTACCTGACACAAATGGTGTTTGGTATTTTACAGCAATGTTATAAATCGCTTCGACTGCGCGTTTTAATTGACCCAAGCGCTCCGGTTCATCAGAGGAGCACCAGCAAAAATTATCAAGTAATGCGAGATGGTCTATGGGGCATCCTGCGGCGACTGCGTTACGAACGGCTAAATCCACGCCTGCGGCGGCCATTGCTCCTGTGTCGATGTCGGAATAGCGCGGAAAGAGCCCTTGTGAGAGAACAACGCCTTTCTCAGAGTTAAAGACCGGTTTAGAGATGCTTGTTTCTGCGTAGATGCGGCCTTTGCCTTGGAGCGGGCCAAGACAGGCATTACCTTGAACATTATGGTCGTATTGTGTGGATATGAATTCTTTTGAGCAGATATTGAGGCGGCTCATCATCTTTAATAAGCTATCTGCGTAATTGCTTGGTTCTGGTAAAGTTGGTTCTGTTTCCTTGCCGCGTGTGAATGTTGTCTCGAGTGGTGTTTCCGGATTGCCATCATGGAGGAAATCCATTTCCATGTTCATGATTGTTTCACCGTCATGGGTGATTTTTGCCATACCATCATCGGTGTATGTGCCTACGACAGTTGCTTCAACGCCGCGTTTTTCGAAAAGCGTAATTAGTTTTTCGACATTTTCGGGGGGGACTGCCATGGTCATGCGTTCTTGGGATTCGCTAATCCAGATTTCCCATGGCGCCATACCGGGGTATTTCAGCGGGGCTTTTTCTAGTTCAACGTGAAAGCCGCCGGATTGTTCAGCCATTTCGCCGATTGAACTGCTCATGCCGCCAGCACCGTTATCGGTAATTGCGCTGTACCATCCTAAATCACGGATTTCTTTTATGATGGCGTCTGACATTTTCTTTTGAGTGATTGGATCGCCAATTTGAACGGCTGTTGCAGGGGACCCTTCATCGAGCGCCACGGATGAAAATGTTGCGCCGTGAATACCATCACGGCCGACGCGCCCACCTGCTACGACAATTTTATCGCCAGCATTGGCTTTCTTTTCATGGCCTGGTTGGCCGTTAATTATAAGCGGGATGAGGCCGATTGTGCCAACAAATACGAGTGGTTTTCCGACAAAGCGATCATCAAAACTTACAAATCCTTGTGGTGTTGGAATTCCTGATTGGTTTCCACCGCTTTCTACGCCGTCGATCACGCCCTTCATAATGGTTTCAGGCGGGAGAATTGCGTTTGTTAAGGCTTTATCGCGGTAATATTCGGGAGATGTGCATGGATCGGCGAGGCAGAAGCCATAGCGATTTATGATTGGTTTTGCACCTTGCCCGAAGCCTATGCAATCGCGGTTTACCCCAACAATCCCAGTGATTGCACCGCCGAATGGGTCAAGCGCAGATGGGGAGTTGTGAGTTTCGACTTTATCGGTAATGAGATAATTTTCATCGAAGATTATGCCGCCTGCGTTATCGGAAAAAACAGATACACAAATATCATCATCGCCTTTGGCTGCGCGAATTTCTTTTGTGGCGCGTTTAATAAAACCTTTGTAGAGACCGTCTTTGACGTCATCAATAGGTGACGCAAAGATGGTGTGTTTGCAATGCTCTGACCATGTTTGCGCAAGTGTTTCAAGCTCAATATCAGTGATTGTTTGTCCATTATATTTTTCTTGAATGGCCTTCATGTATACCAATGGCAGTCCCAAGGGGCCGCGGCCCTTAATTCCTTTTTGGCTGATTTCCATCAGTTCATCATCAGATAGGCCGTTGAGGTCAACGGCATCAGCCGCGTTATTGCCAGCGGTGTTAAGCGTGACACGCGGAACAATTACATCCATTCCTTTATCTGATTTAAATTCATCGATGCTTTTGATGGATGCGCGTTGAATGAGTGAATTTGATAGGTCTTGCGCGACGTCTTCGATGTCGGATTTGTTTAGGCTTCCTTTGATAAGATATAACCTTGAGGAAAAAACATCCTTATCGTTATCATTATCTGCGCCGCTTAACGTTAGAAGTTCTGAAGCTGTGTGGCCGATATTGTCAGTGACGCCGGGTAGAAACCCTATTTCCAATGCCCAATCAAAATCAGTTGGTAGAGAATCGGTTTCTTGGGTGACTGGATTGGATAGCGTTTTTGTGTAATTTGGGGCAGATGCAGCGGGATGTTCGGATGTATAAACATCCACAACACGCACAGATGCGTCTTTTCCTTTTGATTTTAACGATTTTTCTAGTGTTTTTGCCCTACCATCGTCTTTGTGGGCTAGAACTTCAATACGTGTTGGCATATATTCTTACTTTAGCGGTTGATCTTGGCTTGTGGCAGGATTAAACAATAAACGTGATTTGAATTCAACACCTCTCCTACGAGAATATCTTTATGTCTACAGTTAAGCTTACAATTAACAATCAGGAAATTGAGGTTGAGCGCGGTACCAGCATTCTACAAGCTGCTCAACAGCTTGGTATTGAAGTGCCGCATTTTTGTTATCATGAGCGGCTTTCGGTTCCGGCTAATTGTCGCATGTGTTTGGTTGAGGTGGAAGGTGGACCGCCAAAGCCAGCGGCATCATGCGCGATGGCGTGTGGTGAGGGGATGGTTGTAAAGACCGACTCCGAGATGGTTCAAAAGGCACGTAAGGGTGTGATGGAGATGTTGCTTATCAATCATCCTCTTGATTGTCCGATTTGTGATCAGGGTGGTGAGTGTGATTTACAGGATCAGGCAATGGGGTATGGGTTTGATCGCTCGCGTTTTCATGAGAATAAGCGTGCAGTTAAGGATAAAGAGCTTGGCCCGTTGATTAAAACGGTGATGACGCGGTGTATTAATTGTACGCGCTGTGTGCGTTTTGCCGAAGAAGTAGCGGGTACGCCTGTTTTGGGGCAGCTTAATCGTGGCGAAGATGCTGAAATAGGCACATTTGTTCATGAGCTTGTGAAGACAGAACTATCGGGTAATTTGATTGATATATGTCCGGTGGGTGCGCTGACATCCAAGCCATACGCGTTTAAAGCGCGTCCTTGGGAACTTCGTAAGACTGAAACGATTGATGTGATGGATGCGGTTGGGTCGAACATTCGTGTTGATGTTCGCGGGCGTGAGGTTTTACGTGTTATGCCACGTTTGCATGAAGATGTGAATGAAGAGTGGATTTCGGACCGCACACGTTTTTCTTATGATGGTCTTTCTAAGGCGCGTCTTGATCGCCCTTATATTCGTGATGACAAAGATAATAAACTAAAAGAGGCATCATGGGATGAAGCGTTTGGGTTTATTGCAGATAAGCTTAAGGGTATTAAAGGAGATGAAATTGCTGGATTGGTTGGTGATCTTGTTGATGTCGAATCGATTGTAGCATTAAAAGATTTGCTAGTTGGTTTAGGATCGCCGCATATGGATTGTCGAACAGACGGTGCGTTGTTTGATCCATCTGTGCGGGCGGGGTATGTTTTTAATTCTTCTATAGCGGGAATTGATGAGGCGGATGCCGTTTTAATTGTTGGGTCGAACCCACGTTTAGAAGCTAGCATTGTGAATGCGCGCATTCGTAAAGCGCAGTTTGAACGTCGTGTGCCGATCGCGGTTATTGGTGAGAAAGCTGACCTGACTTATTCGTATGAGCATATTGGTGATTCTCTTAAGGACATTAAAAAGCATGCGCAGAATTTTGTAAAAGCGCACAAAGCTAAGTGTCCTATGATTATTATTGGTTCCGGTGTTTTTGAGCGCGATGATGGGGAGGCTGTTCATAAGCTTCTTGGAGAAGTCGCGAAGGATGCGGGTTTTGTTACCAAAGATTGGAATGGGTTTAATGTTTTGCATCGCGCGGCGTCACGCGTTGGTGCGCTTGATGTAGGGTTTGTCCCTCAGGTCGGTGGGCGTGATTTTGCAGGTATTTTAGATGGGACACGCGATGGTTCTATTAAGGCTGTTTATATGTTGGGTGCCGATGAGTTTGATGCGCGTTCTCATATCGGTTGGAAAACATTTACCATTTATCAAGGGCATCATGGGGATCATGGCGCGGCAATGGCGGATGTTATACTTCCTGGATCTGCTTATACCGAAAAAGACGGCATTTATGTGAATATGGAAGGGCGAGTGCAGCTTGCACGACGTGCGGCATTTCCACCAGGGGATGCAAAAGAGGATTGGAAAATTCTCAGGGCATTGTCCGACGCATTGAACACCACACTTAAATACAATACGCAGCATGATTTAAGAAAACGCATTAATAAAGAGTTTCAAATTATTGATAATGTTGATGAAATATTGGTTAATGATTGGGCTGTTTTTGGCGGTAAAGGACGTGTTAAAGTTGGAAGACTTGTTAACCCCGTGACGCATTATTACCTTACAAATGCGGTATGTCGGGCGTCGGATACGATGCGTGCGTGTAGCACAGAGCTTGTTGAGCAAGATGCAGTGTTAGAGGCGGCAGAATAATGAATTTGATGTCGTATCTAGAATTTGACAATCCGCAGCAGAATTTACTGGCTGGCTTGGGGTGGGATGAGAACCCTGACGGGAAGGGTTTTTTTAAACAAAACCATGATTTGGATTTTTGTTGTTGTTTGATGTCTAGTGATTTGACCTTGATTGATTTTATTTCGCCGCAATCGCCGAAACGTAATGAGTATCGCCTACAAGTGATGCATAGTGGTGATCATCAAACGGGTGATGCACCGGGCGAGGACGAAGAACTTCATTTTAATTTGAAGAAGTTAGATAGCGATATTCATTATATTGTCTTTTTGGTGCGTGCGAAAAAAGGTACGGATTTTCGTGATGTGCAAAAGCCATATTGTACGTTTTTAGATGGCAGTACATATAAGAAATTTCTTGATGTTGATTTGCAAGCCAATCAAATGCCTAGTGATTTTTCCGACCCTTCACAGTTGCAGTATGTTCCAGCGGTCATGAAACGTTGGTTGGGTGAAAGCCTTGATGGTGATTCATGGACGCTTTTGCCTGTTGAAAAATTTATTGGTGCGACTGACAATGAGGGTGCTGATTTTTTTGAAGTAAAAGACGTGATTGAGGAGTTATATCAAGTATGAGTACATCGACATTAGACAAAGTTCGTATTTTTCATGAGACTTATGGTCTTTCAGTTAAGGATAAGCCGGATATTTCTGATGCTAAAACCAATGCTTTGCGCGTTAATTTATTGGCTGAAGAGGTTGATGAGTTAAAAGAGGCATTGGAAGCGGGAGATATGGTTGAGGTGCTAGATGCTTTGACGGATATTCAATATGTTTTGGATGGCGCTTATTTGTCGTTTGGATTGCATCCTGTTAAAGAAGACGCGTTTGACGAAGTTCAGCGTTCTAATATGTCTAAGCTTGGTGAAGATGGACAGCCGATTGTTCGTGAAGAGGATGGAAAAATTCTTAAAGGGCCAAATTATTTTAAGCCTGATATTGCGCAGTTTTTAGAGGGTGTTAAAAAGGATGAAGCGGCATAATGATTGAATTTACTGGTATATTTGAGATTGATTGGACGATATCAAAGCTTCTTTTTATCGTGGTTGTAACGGGCAGTGTTTTGTTATCAGTTGCTTATTATACCTATGGTGAACGTAAGATTATGGGTGCGATGCAGCGTCGGCAGGGGCCGATGACCGTTGGACCGTTTGGTTTGTTGCAACCGATTGCGGATGGTATCAAGTTATTCTCTAAAGAAACGATTATTCCATCGCAGGCAAATGCTCCTGTGTTTGTCATTGCGCCAATGATGTTATTTGCGCTTTCCCTTGTTGCATGGGCGGTTATTCCGTTTGATAAGGGGTGGGTAATTGCGAATATTAATGCGGGAATTTTATATTTATTTGCTGTGTCTTCGATGACTGTTTATGGCGTTATTATGGCGGGCTGGGCGTCAAATTCACGTTATGCGTTTTTGGGTGGGTTACGCTCTGCATCGCAGATGGTGTCTTATGAAGTTTCTATGGGGTTGATTATTGTTTGTGTTTTAATTTGTACAGGCACGCAGAATTTACAAGGGATAGTTGAGGCGTCGCGTCCGGTTTGGATGCAGATTCTGCTATTTCCTATGCTGATTGTGTTTTTAGTTTCGATTTTGGCGGAAACAAACCGAGCACCATTTGATTTACCAGAAGGTGAGAGCGAGATTACTGGCGGGTTTATGGTGGAGTATTCTGCGATGACTTACGCGTTATTCTTTTTGGGTGAATATTCCGCGATGATTTTAATGTCGGCGATGACCAATATTCTTTTCCTTGGTGGATGGTTGCCGCCATTTGGTATTGAAGCATTATCATTTGTTCCTGGGATTATCTGGTTTGCTCTTAAAACATTGCTTGTGATGTTTGTGTTTATTTGGGCACGTGCAACTTTGCCGCGATTTAGGTATGATCAACTTATGCGTTTGGGATGGAAGGTGTTTTTGCCGTTTACATTGTTCTGGGTTGTTTTGACGGCCGGTCTTTTAATTACTTTTGATGCGTTACCATCATAGAAAAAATAAGAGTTTAATATGAATAGATTTTTGAATTCATTTTTATTGGTTGAGATTGTTAAGGGATTTGCTTTGACATTAAAATATATGTTTTTTATGCCAAAGGTGACAATCAATTATCCATACGAGAAAGGCCCGATTAGCCCACGTTTTCGGGGGGAGCATGCGTTGCGTCGATATCCAAACGGTGAAGAGCGCTGTATTGCTTGTAAGTTATGTGAGGCAATTTGCCCCGCTCTTGCCATTACGATTGAAGCGGAGCCGCGGGAAGATGGATCACGCCGCACGACGCGTTATGATATTGATATGACTAAATGTATTTATTGTGGTCTATGTGAAGAGGCGTGTCCTGTAGATGCCATTGTTGAAGGACCTAATTTTGAATTTTCGACTGAAACGCGAGAAGAGCTTTTTTATAATAAAGATAAGCTTTTGGCGAATGGTGATCGTTGGGAGGCGCAGATTGCGGCTAATTTAGTTGCTGATGCACCTTATCGTTAGTTATGCGTTTAGTCGTTTTATTGTTTATTCTCGCTGGTGTTGCTTACTTTCAATATTCTGAAACACCTCATAAAGACGGTCTGCCATTAGAAACAGTTTCCGGTAAAAAGCTTGCCCCGGAAAAGCCCGTTCAAAAGCGTCTTATCCCTGCAAAAAATATACAGTTTAAAGGCGCACAGCTTAGTTTTACGCATGAATTTGAAGTCAAAGCACTCGTATTGTCGACCATGCATTATGGAAGTGGCCATGAAAGTCGTTATTCAAGAGTTGATCTCGCTTTGGGGTGGGGGGCTATGTCTAACCCTAATGTTTTGAGATCTATCCAAATTAGCCAGTCCAATCGCTTTTATTATTTCAGTTACCAATCAAGACCGCCGGTTGCACACCATGTTATTGCAAGAAGTAGTGCTAATATGCATATGGTTGCGGCTAATCAGGGTATAGAAAATAAGCTTAAGTCGGTTAAAAATGGCGATGTTGTTCATATCCGTGGTTTTCTTACGAAAATTAAGACTGAGAATGGCTGGCGTTGGAAGAGTTCCACAACGCGCAACGATACTGGTGCAGGCGCTTGTGAATTGGTTTATGTTAATGATATTAAAATAATTGAATATTAACGCTTTTTTTCTACTTCGACTCTTGCGGATGAAGGCTTAAAAGACTAATAAATAAAGAAAACAAAGCATTCTTTTCATGATCATATCTTCTTTAGCTTTTTATCTCTTTGCAGGCATTCTAGTGGTGTCATCTTTGTTGGTGATTACAGCAAAGAATCCCGTGCATTCTGTTTTGTTTTTGATTCTTGCTTTTTTCAATTCTGCTGGGCTTTTCATTCTTTTGGGAGCCGAGTTTGTTGGTATGATCATGGTGATTGTTTATGTTGGTTCGGTTGCCGTGCTGTTCTTATTCGTGGTTATGATGCTTGATATCTCTTTTGCTGATTTGCGCAAGGGTGCGATGCAATATGTACCGATAGGTTTAATTATTGGTGCGGTTTTGTTGTTTGAATTCGTTGCTGTTTTTGGAAGCTGGCAACTCAGTGATGATAAATTATCTAACATTGCATCACCAAATCCTGGTGAAGAGATTCCCAATACTCAAGCTTTGGGGCAAGTTCTATATACAGATTATGTTTTGGCGTTCCAGGGTGCGGGGCTTATTCTTTTTGTCGCTATGGTTGGTGCGATTGTTTTGACGCATCGTCGTCGTCCGGGTGTTTTACGACAGAATGTTGGTGAGCAGCATGCGCGTAAACCCGAGGATGTTCTTAAGGTGAAAAAAGTCACACCAAGGACGGGGGTTTAAATGTTAGAAGTCGGTCTTACACATTATCTAACTTTGGCAGCCATTCTCTTTACGATCGGTGTTTTTGGTATGTTTTTAAACCGAAAGAATGTGATCGTTATTTTGATGTCAGTTGAGTTGATGCTTTTGGCGGTTAACATCAATTTTGTTGCATTTTCTTCTTATCTTGGTGATTTAGTCGGACAGGTCTTTACCTTGTTTATTTTGACTGTTGCTGCAGCTGAGGCTGCGATTGGTCTTGCTATTCTTGTGGTGTTTTTCCGCAATAAAGGCACGATTGCAGTTGAAGATATTGCGGATATGAAGGGGTAGGGCGTTTTCATGGAATTACTTGCAGTCTTTTTACCCTTATTCGCATTTTTAGTTGCAGGC
>JBGCEF010000069.1:0-9203 GCA_045106175.1 Bdellovibrionales bacterium | reverse complement strand
ATACGCCATATGCCTCGGCGAAATCACATTAGACGAGGGATTATCAGTCACCCAACTATCAAACCGAACTGGTCTTGCACTATCAACGGTCTCGCGCATTGTTGGTGCGCTATCCCAATATCGTCAAATGGGCGAACCTTAAAAAGCAGCAAATGAGATGACAAAACACGATTACTGTGTGAATTTGGCATCTATTGCACCAAGAGTGCACCACGGTTAGTTTTTTTAAGAGAAATCAAAAAAGCCAAATCGGCTGTAAAAGATGGTGCGGGTGGGGGGACTTGAACCCCCACGCCCATACGGACAACAGATTTTAAGTCTGCAGCGTCTACCATTCCGCCACACCCGCATCATCTTGGGAAATATCAGTAAGCCTTCAGCAAAAGGAATTCAACCCCCAAAACGCATTCATCCAAAGCATGGTGAAATTTTACCCCGCCATGCCTTAAAAACTATCTAAAACGATTTTGTCCATCCAAAAGTAAAGACATTGTCACGCTCCAACTGTGGCCCATTTAAATTGCGGTAGACCGGAACACTAAATTCAGCCCCAATGCTATGGCCAATCATCCAGTCTTCTTGACCTTTAAGATTAAAACCAACACCGACTTCAATCATCTCTCCACCAAAATTATTTGGATCCGCGGTTTGAACAGGCGCTACAATCTGGTCATCAATACCATCAATCTCGTCTTGCGTGGTGGCTGTAAAACGTAAAGAAGAACTCAACCAATCATTAAACTGATGTGCGCCCCATGCCGTGACGCTGTGCTTGTCACCATGAGAATACCCTTGGTCATTCTCATTTTCCAACCGAACCTCACCCATATATTGAGCACCCCAGCCCCAGCGTCCCTGATGACCTGAATATGTGATCCCTGGAAGAAAATCAAAAGTCCCCGTCCCTAACTGCATTGCATATGGAAGACGCAAGTTCGGACGCATCCCATTAGGCGCAAGCACATTATCACGCTCTTTAATAGAACCAGTTGGCACACTTAGACCCATATTTAAATGAATACGGTGCGTATCGTCATTATATAAGTCAATTAAACCAGAAAGCCGCGTATCACCAACCCCCTTAGCTTCAGTTGTAAATTCCCCAAGCACTGTTGGTCCGGAACCCCCAGCAAAGGTCACATGGTCCATCTCACGATCAAGATACATTCCCATCGCCATAAGCGTTAACCAATCCGTAGCCCCGTACATCACGCCAAACATATGCATATCCGTCGTCATCTCTAATGGGACAACGCGCAATGTTGGCGGTTGCATTGGTGTTCCAAAAAAACGGTTAGGAACAGTTGTTGCAATTTCCGTTGGCGATAAATCATCCGTACCATCACGATTACCATCCATATGCATCCGCATATAACGATAAGACACCATCCAATCACCCTTACTATGCAGATGACTGCCCATAACGCCAATCGGTGCCTGTGGCGCGTTATGGTGACTATGCCCTAAATGATTGTGATGGTGATTATGCCCAGTATGCAAACCATCCTGATTAAGAGATAGCGAAGCATCCTGTGCAAAAGCCTGATGTGAAACGAATAATGATAAAGCGGCAGTACCCGCCAAAAGTAATGTTTTGTTCATGGTTCTCTCCTACAAAACAAATTAAAAAATAAATAAAATAAAGTGTATTAGGAGAGTAGCGGCGGCCCACGAGAGTGGTAATGAATAAGCTCAGAACCAAGAGGAACAGTAGTACCAGATGAAATTTTGAGATAATTAAAAAGCTGACCTATCTGCAAATTCTGATAATCAACAGGAACGAAATGCATATGCGCCCCTGCAAAACAAAACGCACATTGCTCCATATGCTCCAAATGCTCTGGCGACAACGGAAGACGCTCAGCAAATGGGTCTAAACTTTCATCAACTTCAATCGTCTGAATACTTCCATCCGACGCACAAATTTCAATATATGACTGACCACCCAAAATAAAAGCACAAGCAGGCGAAACACCCACCATAACGATAGCGGCAATCAAAAGAGCATGGATATGAAGTTTCCAACCATTCATAAAAAATGTGTTACGCCCAATACCGTTTAAGGTCAACATACATGTTGCATTTTCTTACAAATAACGAATATCAATACCGTCATTCACAAACGCCTCTTCAAGCGCTCGCTGTGCAGCCTTCAAAACTTCTCCATCAACACACCGCAAAACAACACTAACACCCCACCCTTCGCCTTGCTTAAATTGCGGATAACTGCCTATATCAACACTTGAAAATGAAGCCTGAACAAAACTTAGAATATGCGCAATCTCGCTTTCTGGCCTTTCCACCATCACCGTTACTGATATCACCGGCGCACCGCTCTCAATCATATCAAGCACATTATCAAACATTGCCTGCATAATTTTGGGCACACCTGCCATAACAAAAACATTACCGATGTTAAAACCGGGCGCCCCAGAAACTGGATTATCAATCAACTTTAAACCATCAAAAATTGGCATCTCCGCCATGCTCGCACGCGCGTCCGTCAACGCATCTCCATAATAATTTTCTAAAACCTTATACGCCGCATGATGGCGTCCAAACGACACACCAAAGGCCTTCGCAACACTCGCCGCCGTAATATCATCATGCGTTGGACCAATCCCGCCTGTCGTAAAAACAAAATCATATAACGCGCGCAAATCATTCAACGATTGAACAATCACATCCTCAATATCCGCAATGACCCGCACCTCGGATAATGGAACACCATGACCAGCCATTTTTTCGGCAATATATTGCACATTCTTATCTTGGGTCCGCCCCGATAAAATCTCATTCCCAATAATTAAAAGCGCAGATGTTTTGCATGCTTGTTTTTCCATGATCGACCTTGTAAAACCTTTAAGTTATGAATCAGGCTATTAAATATAATCAAGACGGCATTCAAATCCACAACGAAAGTGATTTTGAAGGCATGCGCAAGGCTGGCAAACTCGCCGCCGAAGTCTTAGACATGATTACAGAACACGTCCAACCAGGCGTCACAACCGAACATTTGGACAATCTCTGCCGCAATATGATTGAGAAAAATGGCGCCATCCCTGCTCCACTCAATTACAAAGGCTTCCCAAAATCAATATGCACATCCATTAACCATGTTGTGTGTCATGGCATTCCTAGCGATAAGAAACTCCTCAATGGGGATATCGTCAATATAGACGTGACTGTTATATTAGATGGATGGCACGGTGACACATCCCGCATGTATTTTGTCGGCGATAAAATATCCGTCAAAGCAAAACGCCTCTGTGAGGTTACATATGACTCCATGATGAGAGGGATCGAAATCGTTCGCCCTGGTATAACCCTTGGTGATGTTGGCCACGCGATCCAAGAATATGCTGAGGGAGAACGCTTTTCCGTTGTCCGTGATTTCTGCGGCCACGGTTTAGGCCGTGTCTTCCACGCCCCACCGTCAGTCATGCACTTTGGTACACCAAATACAGGAACCGTGCTAGAAGCCGGTATGTTCTTCACAATCGAACCCATGATCAACGCCGGCGATTACACAACAAAAGTTTTATCCGATGGCTGGACCGCTGTCACAAGAGACCGCAGCCTATCGGCGCAGTTTGAACACACACTGGCAGTAACCGACGACGGCTTTGAAATCTTCACCTACTCCCCCAAAGGCTGGAAACAACCACCTTACGCATAAATTGACATGCAGTTATGAAAGCAAGATTTAACAGCGAGGGCATGACTGCATCAAAACAGACACTGCAGACACAGTGCTATATTGCATCGAAACTGTCGACGTCAATTATAAAACACTGTATTTCAAGGTACCCAGCTAAATAAAAAATATATGTGAATCTGAGTATATCTGTGGTTTAAAAATAATCATGACCGCTAAACAAACATCACTATTACCAGAACAAAAAGCGCAAAAAGATGAACCGCATTACAAAGGCCATCGCCAGCGTTTGCGCGAAAGGTTCGTAAATGGTGGCTCAGACGCACTCCAAGATTATGAATTACTGGAACTCTTACTCTTCATGGCCATTCCTCGCCGTGATGTAAAACCACTGGCTAAAGACTTGTTAAAAACATTCAACACACTTTCGGAGCTAATGGCCGCAAGCATACCAGAACTAACCCGCGTAAACGGCATTTCCGAAAATACGGCTATCGCCATAAAATCGATAGAAGCCATCGCAAACAGCATGATAAAAAAAGACCTAGAAGGCAAACCAGTTCTTAACTCATGGACACGCCTTATGGATTATTGCTACGCAACCATGGCTCATGAAAAAAAAGAACATTTCCGCATCCTTTTTCTTAATAAAAAGAACGAGCTCATTGCCGATGAAATACAAGGCTCCGGCACTGTCGACCATACCCCTGCCTACCCTCGCGAAATCATGAAACGCTCACTAGAGCTTGGGGCAACCGCACTCATACTAATGCACAACCACCCCAGCGGCGATCCAAAACCATCACAAGCCGACATCGACATGACACAACAAATCATGCGCGCTGCCGAACCGTTTAACATTAAAATTCATGATCATATCATCATGTCCCGTAATGGTTACAACAGCATGAAAAACAATAGTTTAATGTAAAATTCAAAGAATTAATATATACTATTTAGGCTAAGATTTAATAAGAACAAAAAACGATAAGGTCTAATGGCGATTAATAAAAATATTATTGGCATGATTAATCGGGAAACATTATCCCAACCAAGTATATTGCTGATCGAAGATTGCAAATGCGACAGAGTTTTAATCAAGCATATTATGAGTGAGTACTACCCGTTCACTCTGATCGACAATGCCGAAACAAAATTGGAAGCTCTCCAGTATTTAAACAGAAACCAATATGATCTAATTTTGGTTGATCTAAATTTGCCCGACACAAGTGACTGCTCCCACATAAAAGACATCAGACATCATGCGCAAACAACACCAATGGTCGTAATAACAGGCACGCATAATTCAAAAACAACAAAAGATACAACCGATTTTGGCGCAGATGGCATCATTGGCAAAGCAGAACTTATCGGAATTTCATTTTTAAGCGCCATGGCAAAAGCCGTTAACAATATTGAACAAGCCGCCTAACACCCTCAGCAACAACAAATATTAAACATGCATGCCTTGTGAGTATTTTAAGCTTAAAAAACATCAAAACTATACTCAAAAAAAGAATCTTGGTTAAATATAGCCATGATTAAATCATTCTCTTATTTAGCACTCTTCATAGCCGTAATCACTGCAACAACCACACTCGCGCAACAAAGCAATTCTCAATCCCACATGTACACAAAGAAAGACAAAGACGGCTTTGTCTATCAATCAGACACCAGACCCTTCTCACAACGCCCACAAAATCCGATTGCTAAAGAGAAAAAATGGTCAGACCGCGTTGATAAAATGGTTCTTGTTCAACCAAAAAAATCAACAATGTGGCCCTTTTATATCGATGCCTTCGAGGCACTTGTTTCTAATAATCGCGCATGGTCCGTCCCAGGTTACGTCCCAACCGACCGCCTTATGTTCAGCGAAGCCGAAGCCATGTGTCAAAACGCGGGTAAAAGATTATGCTCAACTGAGGAATGGCAAACCGCCTGTCGCGGCGGTCATACAAAACCCGTCAAATTTAACCAAATTTCACAAATGGCAAAGGCATGTGATTTCGCCCGCGCCAAACCATATTCAAAAGATGATTTCATTCAAAAAACCGATAGCCACCCTCAATGCACCGCGCCCTCCCTTCCGCTCTATCACATGATTGGTAACATGGCAGAATTTACAAAAAGCGCGAGCGGTAAAATCGAAGTCGTTGGCTTAACCTATTACGACACCCACATGACAGATAAAGCATATGCATTATCCATCGCCTGCGAAGTGATTGCCCACCCGAACGGACGCTATCCTGCAAAACAATACAATAAAGGCACAGGATTTAGATGCTGCAAAAACGCAAAATAACAACAATACTTTTATGCCTTTGTTGCCTTACGGCGTGCAAAACAACAAATACCCCCTCACCACCAACATCCGAACGATTAAGCGCGGTTAAAGAAACGCGCCTCTATGACCTACGCAGTGAAACATCTCGTCAGAACCTTAAAATCGGCAACCCAACATTCATACGCATCTTTAAACAAGAAGGCATTTTAGAAACATGGATAAAAGAAGACTCATCAGAACGATACGCCCTTTATAAAACATTCCCAATCTGCAAATTCTCCGGACATTTAGGCCCAAAACTAGCCGAAGGCGATGAACAAGCCCCTGAAGGATTTTACGAAGTCGGAGCTGATCAATTAAACCCGTGGAGTGAGTATCACTTATCTTTCAATCTAGGCTTTCCAAATAAATACGACCAAGCTCGCATGCGCACCGGATCAAATCTAATGGTGCATGGCGGATGCGAGTCTATCGGTTGTTACGCAATTACCGATAAAGCCATGGAAGAAGTCTACCTCCTCACCGAAGCAGCCATCGCAAATGGAAAAAATGTACCCGTCCACATATTCCCGTTTCGCATGACACCACGCAATATGTACAAAAATGCACAAAGCCAGTGGTTCGACGAATGGCAAAATTTAGAAAAAGGCTATATTCTTTTCGAACAAACAAAAACCCCACCACAGCCTTTACTTAAAGACTATCACTACGCATTTCAAAACACGCCTTCAACAAACATTTTATATTAAACAAATCACAAAATTATGTAGATGGGTTGCCTAAGCCAGGAATACTACCAAGAAGGACTGGCCCACAATATGGCAGATCTTTTTCAATCTCATCCAACTTTTGTTCAAGACCAGGTGCCGCTTTTAATAAAGACCCAAGATCAACAAGATTATCACGCCTCATCCGCGCGATATCTTCCAAGGGAATTGGCATAGCGCCAGCGATCTCATCTTCAAACAAAACATGATCACCAATATCACCATTCTCATCAACGTTAACAAGCGGGCCATAAGCAGTGCCATTATTGTAAGAGTTTATAACACCAATACTCTGCGCCAAATCATCGCAACCGCTAAATGCCTGCCCCAATTCAAAACCATCACTCATATCAACCATAAAACCACCTGATTTTACCTAATAATAAATAAAACCATTTAAAGAAGATTTAAGATCACTTGAATAAAAACGGGCGTTAGTGTTTATTTGGCTCTGTAAAAATCAAGAAAGACAAAAAATGATTCCACGTTATTCCCGCCCTGAAATGGCGAACATATTTGAACAGGAAAACAAATTTAAAATCTGGCTAGAGGTTGAAACCCTAGCACTCGAAAAAATGGCAGATCTCGGCATTGTCCCCGAAAGTGCCGCCAAAGCCTTGCGTGAAAAAGGTAACTTTGACATCAATCGCATCGACGAAATCGAAGCCGAAGTCAAACACGACGTCATTGCTTTCTTAACATCCGTCGCAGAATTTGTTGGTGAAGACAGCCGCTTTGTGCACCAAGGGATGACCAGTTCCGACGTCATCGACACGTCCTTCGCTGTCATGCTTACCCAAGCCGCTGATATATTGATCAACGATCTCGACAAGCTCCTCGCCGCCCTCAAAAAACAAGCCCTCGCCCACAAAGACACGCTTTGCATCGGGCGCAGCCATGGCATCCACGGCGAACCGACAACATTCGGCATGAAAATGGCTGGCCATTATGCCGCTTTTGCACGCGCCAAAAAGCGCATGATCGCCGCCAAAGAAGAAGTTAGCACAATCACAATATCCGGCGCGGTCGGCACCTACCCTGTTCTTCCACCTGAAGTCGAAGAATATGTCGCAGACAAACTTGGCCTTAAACCCGAAACCGTCGCAACACAAGTCATCCCACGTGATCGACATGCAATGTTCTTTGCTACACTCGGCGTTATCGCAAGCTCAATCGAAAACCTTGCTGTAGAAATTCGTCATTTACAGCGCACCGAAGTTCGCGAAGCCGAAGAATATTTCGATCCAAAACAAAAAGGCTCTAGCGCAATGCCGCATAAACGCAATCCTATCGGCACAGAGAATATGACCGGCCAAGCCCGCATCATCCGCGCCGCAGTGACACCCGCGCTAGAAAACGTTGCCCTCTGGCACGAACGTGATATCTCGCATTCATCTGTTGAACGCACCATCCTGCCTGATGCCCTTGTCGCTGCAAATTATGCAATCAACCGCCTCGCAAGCATCATCGACAAACTTCTTGTCTATCCAGAACGCATGAAACACAACATGGAAATGACCGGCGGCCTACTGTTCTCGCAACGCGTCATGCTTGCCCTCACACAAAACGACATCAGCCGCGAAGACGCCTATCGCATCGTCCAAAAAAACGCTATGGAAGTCTGGGAAGACCGTAGCACAGGTAAAGGCACCATGATGCTCCGAGATGCGCTTGAGAATGATTCACAAGTTACTGAAAAACTTGACAAAAATACACTAGACACTATCTTTAGCTATGATGCCTACACAAAAAATATTGAAAGCATCATCGAAAGAGCATTAGCAGAATAAGGAGATACCCATGCAAGGTGACAAACAAGTAATCGCAGACCTTAACGCCGCCCTCAAAAAGGAACTTGGTGCCATCAATCAATATTTCCTGCATGCACGCATGCTCGATGATTGGGGCGTAACAAAACTCGGCAAGCACGAATACAACGAATCAATCGAAGAGATGAAGCACGCGGAAGAACTTATTGACCGTATCCTCTTCCTTGGTGGCCTACCAAACCTTCAGGAAGTCGGCAAACTTCACATTGGAGAAAACGTTAAAGAAATTCTTGAATGCGATCTTAAAATTGAGGTCGAAGGCGTCGTCGCTTACAAAAAAGCCATTGCACACGCACGCGACGTTCAAGATTTCGTTACAGAAGATCTGTTCAAAAAAATCCTTACTGACGAAGAGGGCCATGTTGATTACCTAGAAACACAACTTGAGCTTATTGAACAAATTGGCATTGAAAACTACATTCAACTTAATTCCGAAAGCCCGCTTGATGCTGAAGCTGGTTCATAATTAAGACAAGCCTCAAAATAATTAGAAAGCCCGCGTAATAGCGGGTTTTTTTATGCCATCATCATAGAAAAACACACAAATTAAAAATTTTTATTTGAGAATGACTTGCATTTCCATTTTTAATCACTACATTGCAAATAGTAATAAGAACCAATCGCAATTAGAGCCGCTTAACAGGACTATTAAAATGTTTGTTTGT
>JBGCEF010000068.1:0-18508 GCA_045106175.1 Bdellovibrionales bacterium | reverse complement strand
CAGATGAATCAGAATTTAGTCCCATAACAAGACGGTCACAGAGCCCGCGGGCCTGATCGAGATAGCGTACGTGACCGGAATGCAGAATATCGAAACAGCCATTGGTGAAACCCACTTTTAGCCCTTGAGCTTTCCAGCGTTTTACCTGTTCTGCAGCTTCATCCCATTGTAGATAATCTGCCTGACGATTGGTGGTTTTTACATTGTGCGTATCGTTACCCGCGGCATCGCTAAGTTCGTTAGCGCGAATTGGCGCAGTTCCTACTTTTGTGACGACTATTGATCCGGCTATGTTGGCAAGCTGGGCTGCTTGATTAAGGGTGCCGCCCGCGGCTAATGCTGAAGCCACTGTAGCAATTACAGTATCCCCTGCGCCAGATACGTCATAAACTTCGATATCGGCGGAACGAACATGGAACGGCTCTTGCCCATTTTGAATAACGCTTATACCGTCTTTGGATCGTGTTGCGATCACTGATTTAATATTGCATGTCTGCATGACATCTTCAGCCGCTTTTATAATATCTAAATCCTGTTCAACTGGCCTGCCTTTGGTTGCTTCGGATAATTCTTTTTTATTGGGCGTGATGCATGTTGCGCCGCTATAGATTGAGAAATCTTGTCCTTTTGGATCTACGATTACTGGAATATCTGCTTGATCTGCGATTTGAATAAGGTCTTTGATCAGTTCTGTTGATAGCAGACCCTTGCCGTAATCGGAGATAATTAGCGCTTTCACATTCGGTATGGTAGATTTTGCTTTATCCAAAACTTCTTTGCGTGTTGCTTCGCTAATATGTTTTTTATGTTCGTAATCACTGCGCAGTAACTGTTGGTGGCCGGCCAGAAACCTTGTTTTAACAGTTGTAGGTCTATTGTTTTCGATCACTAAATTGTGATCATCAACTTCTAAAGCTCTTAATTGATCTCTAATACTCTCTGCGGAGTCATCATCTCCGACAACGCTTATGATAAACGGTTTTGCTTTTAAACCTGCTAAATTTGCGATTGCGTTTCCTGCGCCACCTAACATTTTATCTTCGCGTTTAATCGAGAGAACAGGAACCGGGCTTTCGGGTGAAATGCGATCAACATGCCCGTAGACAAATTTATCCAACATAATATCACCAATCACCATGATTGGCGCGGCTTGCATGGATTTTACCAATGTTTTTAGATGCGATGCTTCACTCATGTAGGGTATTTTCAAATAATATATACAATTTTAGGGAAATATGCCGTTTCGTTAGGCATTCGTCAATCTTTCTCATGCATACTAGTTATATGGGTTCACTATTGAATGAGTATTTCGCGAAAGGGTAAATGCGAATACTGAGTAAAAGAGGGTTAATTACATGGTTCACACACAAGGATTCTTACAATCAATCCGCCATACGTTAGACAATAACAGGCTAGGTGAGATTTTAATTCAAAAAAATATTATTGATGCTGGTCAGCTCAGCAGCGCGCTAGCATTCCAAAAAGAGACTGCACGTCCTTTGGGGCAAATTCTTGTTGAGCGCGCAGCAATTTCTCGTTTCGAATTAAAAATGCTTTTGATGCGTCAATCTGCGCTTCGTATTGCGGCAACGGCTGTCTTATTGACGGCGTCTCTGTCATGCATCGCGAGTAAACGTGCGCATTCAGAACCTATGACAGGTGTGCAAATGGTCAGTACGAGTGCGGAATTCACCCGTGTTGCTGCTTATCCAAAATTATTGGGCACATCTGAAAAGAAAGATCGTAATTTAGGTGCGTTTACAAAATGGACAGGCATGTTCAGCCGTTTTGATCGCCAATTAAAACAGCAAGCCAATATTAGTGTTATTCGTAAATTTCAAAGTGATGTTGATCACTATAAAGGGCGTTCCATGAAGGATATGGTGCGCGGGGTTAATAATTTGGTGAATCGCACGCAATATATTGTAGATCAGCGTAATTGGGGTAAAAGCGATTATTGGGCAACACCCGTTGAGTTTTTGAAGCGCGGCGGCGATTGCGAAGATTTTGCCATTGCAAAATATACAGCTTTGCGTTCGCTTGGTTTCCCAGAAGAACGTCTACGCGTTGCTATTGTTCAGGATACAGTCAAAAATATTCCGCATGCCGTTTTGGTAGCTTACACAGATGAAGGCGCATATATCCTTGATAATCAGATCAAAACATTGGTTGATGCGGAACGTAAAGGTCGTTATCGCCCGATCTTTTCGATTAATCGTCAGGCATGGTGGCTTCACCAAAATCCAACCAAGACGATCGTCGCAAGTGCGGATTAATGCTTCATGGCTGGTCATGCAAATACAGACGATGGCTCTGATAATTTTTCCATTACAATGCAAAATGAATTTCGTGCTGCTGGACGACAACAAGAAGTTAAAGACTTTGCCAGGCCGCTCATGACAGCCGTTTGTCAGGGAGAAGAATTATTACACGCTTCCGTTGGTTTGACAGCAAATGCACTTCAGGTTTTTAAAGATGGCCCAGAACGAGAGTTTTTTGAAGTTGATGGCCCCGAAATTGATGATGTGTATCGTCGCTTTGAACAAGGTCAGACAGTCTATGGATTCAAAGATGGTGATAAGGTTTTTGTGGCTGAATGTAGGCCACCAGCTGCTATATTCTAATTATTCCACTTCAGCAATTCTAAGAATGTTAGTTGTACCGGAGACGCCAAACGGGACGCCTGCGGTCATGATGAAACGCTCATTTTTGTTGGCGATCCCCTCTTTTTGTAAAATTTCAGACGCATGCGGGACCGGACCGCTAAAATCGCCTTGAATTTCTGGATCATGGACGCTGTGGACGCCGTATGAGAGGCCTAAGCGTCTTGCTACATCAATATTGGGTGTTAGGCATAAGATCGGCACAGCGGGGCGTTGTCGTGCCATTCTTAGTGCGGTAGAGCCAGATATTGTATACGTGACGATGGCTGATGCCTCGACGTCTTCGGCAACATAACCAGCGGCTGTTGCGATTGAATCAGACGGATCGCCAATCGTGTCGGGATGTGTGTCTTGCATGAATTGGTCATAGATTTCATCTTGTTCAGTACGGGCACAAATTTTATGCATCATAGTAACAGATCGCACAGGGTGCTCGCCTGCGGCTGTTTCTGCAGACAGCATAACCGCATCTGCACCATCATAGACAGCTGTTGCGACATCAGAAGCTTCCGCGCGTGTTGGTCTAGATGATGTGATCATGGATTCTAGCATTTGCGTGGCAACTACCATTGGTTTTCCTATGCTGCGGACATAACGAACAACTTGTTTTTGGACGCTTGGTACGTCTTCGGGGGGGATTTCGACACCTAAATCTCCGCGTGCCAACATTACGCCATCAGCAAGGTCCACGATTTCATTTAAATTTTCAATCGCGGCGGGTTTTTCCAATTTCACCATCAATAATGCACGCCCGTTGATAAGATCTAATGCTTCTTGAACATCTTCTTTAGTTTGCACAAAACTTTGGGCAATCCAATCGACGCCCATATCGAGGGCTGCTGTTAAATCTGTTTTGTCTTTATTGGTTAGAGCAGGAATTTCGAGATATGCGTCAGGCACGTTTAAGCCCTTTTTATCAGACAGTATTCCGCCTGCGCGAATTTCTGCAACCACATAGGGGCCGTGATCATCTTCTGATTTTTCACGAATGCGGCATCTAACCTTGCCGTCATCAAGAAAGAACAGCCCGTCGATTTCCAGCGCTTTCATAACCTC
Organism: Bdellovibrionales bacterium; assembly: GCA_045106175.1. Taxonomy (GTDB): domain Bacteria; phylum Pseudomonadota; class Alphaproteobacteria; order Micavibrionales; family Micavibrionaceae; genus TMED27. The sequence goes on along the minus strand of JBGCEF010000068.1, from coordinate 14,789 downwards.
AGGATGTGGTAAATATACGCGCGTTTCATCGCCAGCATCGGGGTTTGAGTCAAAACGGATACGCATTTCGCGTTCCATTGATACTGAACCATTTTTAAAGCTACCAATTCTTAGCTTTGGTCCTTGCATATCAGCAACAACAGCGATGGGACGATTAATATCTTTTTCGATCTTACGAATGATATCCAGCATGGCTTGGTGGTCTTGGTGCGTGCCGTGGCTAAAATTAAGGCGGAATGCATTAGCGCCCGCATTAATTAGTTCACGTATTTTTTCTTTTGTATTTGTCGCAGGGCCCAGCGTGGCAAGAATCTTTGTTTGTCGGTTTTTTTGTTGCGGCGATAAAGTCACTGATATTGTCCTGAAATATTATTCAATAATTATACCATAATTTTCATGATGATATATAGCTGAGCCACTCATCATTGTTCTTGATTTGAATTGGCTTGCAACATTTTAAAAGTCATTCACAAGAATATGCGTTTTTTTATTCTTTGATTTTATGAATCTAACCCATTGATACGAATCATTATTTACCATGATTGCCATGGTTATAGGATAGTATTCACATTGCTGGTATTTCCAACATCTAGTATTGTTTTAAATATTGTGACGCTACAGATTGTGGTTTTCATGCAATCTGCCATCAAAATTTTATTGTGGTTTTAATATTTATCAGGAGTTTTATTCATGTTTGATATTGCGCAGATGGAACGGGGTAATCGTGTTGAGATTGATAGAACTCGCGACAGGCTTTTGAGCGATTCTGCCAAGGCGCTTTTGGTTGAAAAGTTTTTGATGCCTGAAGAGCGATATCAGGACTTATTTGCGCGGATTGCGGTTTATTACGGTGATGATAATGATCATGCACAACGTCTGTATGATTACATGTCTAAGCTTTGGTTTATGCCATCTACATCGGTTTTAGCCAATGGTGGGACATCACGGGGACTACCGATTTCATGTTTTTTAAATGAAACACAAGATTCGTTGGAAGATATTGTATCGCTTTGGAATGAGAATATCTGGCTTACCTCAATGGGGGGCGCGGTTGGATCTTATTGGGGGAATGTCAGATCAATTGGCGAGGATATTGGCCGTCATGGTAAAGCGAACGGTGTTGTGCCGATGATGCGCGTTATGGATTCCATGAGCATGGCTATTTCGAGCGGTAATCAGCGGCAAGGAACAGCCGCTATTTATTTACCTGTTTGGCATCCTGAGATTGAAGAGTTTATTGATATTCGCCGTCAAAGCGGCGTCGATCCTTCACGTAAAATCTCTAATCTTCATCATGGTGTTTTGGTTGATCATCACTTTATGAAGGCGGTTGAGAATGAGGAGAATTATGCTTTGAAATCTCCTCATGACGGTGCGGTTCTTGATAGCGTTCCTGCGCATGAAATTTGGACAAAATTATTGGCGGCACGCATAGAAACGGGTGAGCCATATATCATTTATATTGATAATGTGAACGATAAAATTCCCGATCATCACAAGATGGCTGGGCTCAATGTTAAGATGTCCAATCTATGTTCTGAGATTACACTCCCAACAGGGGTTGATCATCTTGGGAGTGAGCGTACAGCCGTATGTTGTTTATCGTCGCTTAATTTAGAGATGTTTGAGCAGTGGCAAGATCACTCCACATTTGTTCAAGATGTTATGCGTTTTTTAGATAATGTGTTGAATGATTTTATCAAAAAAGCACCGGATACATTAAGACGTGCAAAATATTCAGCTATGCGTGAGCGATCAGTTGGGCTTGGCGTGATGGGTTTTCATGGGTTTTTGCAGAGTAAGATGCTGCCCATCGACAGCGTGATGGCGAAGGTATGGAATCGTAAGATTTTTCAGCATATTAAACAATCAGCTGATAGCGCATCTGTTTGTTTGGCAGAAGAGCGTGGAGCGTGCCCGGATGCGCTCGATTATGGTGTAATGGAGAGATTTTCGAATAAAATTGCAATCGCACCAACGAGCGTTATTTCTTCGATTTGCGGGAATACAAGCTCGGGGATTGAGCCTTTTGCCAAGAGTGTTTCAGATCACGTGTCTTTGTCTGGTTCTTATAGCGTGCGTAATACGCATCTTGAAAAGCTTTTAGATCAAAAAGATCACAATACTGACGATATTTGGGATTCCATTGATGATCACGATGGTTCAGTGCAGCATCTTGACTGTTTAAGTCAGGAAGAAAAAGATGTCTTTAAAACCGCATTTGAAATTGACCAGCGTTGGTTGATTGAACATGCGGGTGATCGTACGCCTTATGTTTGTCAGGCGCAAAGTCTTAACATGTATATCTCTTCAAGCCTCGATCAGGCTGCACTTCATTCGCTGCATTGGGATGCATGGAAGAAAGGCGTTAAATCGTTGTATTACTGCAAGGCTGAAACGGGTGTGCGCTTACAGGGTTTTGATTACGATAAAGCCCAAAAGGAAAATCCAAAGCCACTACAGTATGACGAATGTCTAGCCTGCCAGTAAACTTACTTTTTAAGCTTAATTCTTAAGTGGGAATGTGGTTATAAAATTTGGTAGGCGGAATTCGTATTTGTTTTTGTCTTTTAAGGTCACGCCGTAGCTGTATTTTTTCGAAAATTGGAATTTAACATCATTATATAAAAGCGGACTTTGGATATAGCCTTGTGTGATATTTTTATACAATGTGTTTTTGGCAAACGGCCATTGGTATCCTTGCGCGTAATTTGGTAACGCACCGCAACCAAATTCTAATTCTTTTGTGATTTTTCTAGATCCCTGTGTCAGGCTGTAACTGCCGTGATGGACATCGAATCCTTTGATTTTATTGTTCAAGATTTTAAACGCTTCGACTAGGTATGTCGTTTCGGTTTTAGTCAGTTTATTATTGGCGTCGAAATATTCTTTTGTGACTTTGACGCGTTGTAAGGCAAAACCGCGTTTACAATTTTTAATGTAGGCTGCGTTTGCAAACATGCCGTAAAAGCGGAATTCGGTTCCTTTTTGAATGCCGATATATTTACCGCCATGGATAATTTTTCGATCAAGCCATTGCGTTAAATCAAGGTCGGCTGAGCGTGCGTAACTGTCATGTTCTAGAAAAATGCGGTTGCGTTCATAGTCATTAGATTCATCTAAAGCTCCGCTGACTTGCTTATAACCTTCTAATGCTTGTCGAATAGGGACAGGTTTAAAAAGGATGTTGCGGCTTGCGGCCCAAGCGTCGTTTGATACGAGCATAAGCACAAGGGCAAAAAAATAGAGGCGATTTGTTTTCATCGCCTCTAGATTATCAGAATTAAAAAAAAAATTTGAACTTTTGTTTATACAGATTCTTGATAAGCAATCTGCGTATTGCATGTCGTTTGTTGCAATGTTGGTTCACCGGATTCGATTTTATATTCCGCTTCACATGATGTGTAGCTTGTATATGGAACACCTGGATCTTGGTAATCGAACGGGTTCAACATGATACCGCTTTCGGTCAATATTTCTTTTGCCTTTAATGTATTTGTTTTTTCGTCAACTTCGATATCCATCGTTTTGATATCGGCGCGATAATCTTTTACCTGACGCGGGCCATATAGATAGCTGTTGATGTAGTCTGTTTTTGTCAGCTTCACCTCAATCTCACCAGCGTCTTTATTTTTAGGGTCTTTCACGCTGATTGTAATTTTTGCATCATCTGCAATCTTGTCATGCATGAAATCAAGAAGAACTTCTGGGTCTAATTTTGCATTCAAAATTTGTGAAAATTCTGCGTTATTGCTTTTCACCTGGCTAATGGCATCTAATTTAGCGCCGGCAGGGTTGAGTGATAGTGCAGCAGCGATTGCACAGAATGATGATACTGCAATGAGTTTGAAAGCCTTGTTCAGCATGGGTTTCGTTCCTTTATCTTTTGAATAAAGGGACAATAGACGACTTTTTAATGTTATGTCAATAAAATTATTGCGCGCAAAGCAAAAGCCCCACAAAAAATTTGCGGGGCTTTAAAACTTTATAATGTTTCAATTATAGCACTGGTGCTACTGAAACTGTGTTACATGACATGCTCTTAAGCATTACTTGACCGTTTGATTTCGCCAAGTTCAACTGACAACGTGAGTTGGCATGTTGAATTTTTGCACCATGGTGAACACCATATGGAGACATTGCGTAGCTCAAACCAAACTCACGGAGATCTACGTCAACCAAAGCAGATGTCGCATCAGCAGGCATACGTGTGCCGATAATGTCCATTGTCTGGTGATAACGTGGAACCATAGTCTTCTTGTGCTCGATCTGACTGATCAAACCTGCTTTACCCACTGCGTTGTAGCTTGTTGGCTTCAAGTATGTGTTGTAAGCATATGGATAACGATAATATGGAGATACAGCGTAACCATTGTATACGCGGTAGCCATAACGACCATCGATCCATGAAGCGTTTAATGTGTTTGAGTATGTACCGCTCGAGCTAACATTTCTGTTAAGAAACGAACGTACGACACCTGGGTCAGGACTATTCACCGCATTTGTAAGCTTTGATACGAAATTATTCACTTCTGAAAGTGAAATACGTTCCGCAGCCTGCGCTGGATTAGTTGCCCCACATACGACTAAAGCCGCACCCACCATTAATAGTCCTTTGATTTTCATGTTTTTTTCCTCTATTTAGTTTCAAAAGATAGGATTCCATTAAATCGTATTAGTGTTATGAAAAGGTTAAGAGGATTCAGTAAAGTGATTTTTTTTGAAATTATTTTTCGTAACCACAATATATGGTGTCTGTAATTGAATTTTTATACAATATGATGTTTTTTTCGGAATAAATTTTTTGAAAAAATTTATATTAAGCTGCGATATCGGGAATCATTTCCGGTAATCTTGTGTTTCTTATTAACGCATCAATAACCAATTTTGGATCAGAACGCAGTGAGACATAAAATTCGCCTTTAGGATCTATAGGTGGTTCATCAAGATTGTCATGAAAGAAAAATATCAAACATTCATTACACCCGGGGTCATTTAAATACTCTGCTGAAAATTGCAATGTGCTTGATGGTTTGCCGTCGGGTATTAAAGATAGTGAGCCTCTTATACCTTTTTCACTATAATCGTTATCGTCCACATCAATACTGACAAGTGTTCCATTTACATTGTCCCAGTTATGCTTTGTAAATCCGTTTTCAATATGGCTCATGATTTTACGCGTTACTCTTTCAGCACGTGTTTGTGCCGCATAAGCTGGAAACATAGTCATTAAACGATCAAAAAACATGGATGGACATTATAAAGGTTTTAGCATTATGTCAATTTATACTTCGTTGTCTGTGCGGACTTTAAAACCCTGATCCCTCAGAATTTGGACAAGCTCTTTGACGTGATGGAGGTCGCGTGCCTCAACAACAACTTCTAATTCTGCTTGTTTTAAGCTTACGCTCTGCATCATACGTTGGTGGATTACCTCGACAACGTTTGCGCCGCTTTCACCAATGATGCGAGATATGTCAGAGAGTTGACCCGGTGTATCATCAATTTCAAATGTTAAGCGTGTTATGCGGCCATCACGCACAAGCCCCCTTAATATAAGTGTCGACAGCAAGCGCGAGTCGATATTACCGCCACACACAACAAGGCCGACTTTTTTACCCTTATAATGCTCAAGGTTCTTTTTAATAATGGCTAAACCTGCGCCGGGCGCTCCCTCGGCTACTAATTTTTCAGACGATAAAAGATCAAAAACAGCATCTTCTATATCGGCTTCGGTTGCGCTGTCGATACGATCAACGTTTTTATTGATGATTGCTAGATTGTTATCTGATGGTTCTCTGACGGCTATGCCTTCTGCGAGGGTTGCGCCGCCGAAATGCGTATCGCCACCATCGAATTTAGCTTTCATTGCATCAAATTTTTCAGCCTGAGCGCCGATGACTTCGATAGATGGCTTTAACCCTTTTGCAGCGATTGCCATACCCGCAACCAATCCGCCGCCGCCAATCGGAACGACCATAACGTCAAGGTCTGGCTCTTGTTCTAACATTTCTATGGCGATTGTTCCTTGGCCAGCGACAACGGTTTCATCATCGAACGGATGGATGAAGGTATAGTTTTTCTCTTTCGCCATATCGAGAGTAAACTGAACACTTTCATCAAAACTATTGCCATGAAGAACAACTGTTGCGCCGAAATCTTCGGTGCGCTGGATTTTATTAAAAGGTGTTCCTTCGGGCATAATGATCGTGCTTGGGATGCCAAGACGTGTTGCATGATACGCGACGCCTTGTGCGTGATTACCAGCGCTGCAAGCGATCACGCCATTTTTGCGCTGCTCTTGGCTTAAGGTTAGAAGTTTATTGAGGGCACCGCGGGCTTTAAACGCATTAGTATGTTGCAGGTTTTCCAGCTTTAGATAGAGGTCGATGCCAAGATGCAAAGATAGCCGCGCCGCCTTAACCGTTGGTGTGCGAATGGTGGAATCTTTGATCGCGCTGTATGCGTTTTGGATATCATTTAGTGTGAGCGTCATTGCTCTTTCCTCTTAAATTTAAGAGCACACGTTATAATGGATTGAGATAAAAGGCAATTCTTTGGAACGTAAACACTATTAGCGTGAGAGATGCTTTTCTATTTGCTGCATTAACGGTCCTGTTTGATAGTATCGTGCGGCTTGTTCCGGTCTCATGACGACTGAGCTAGATACATTATCGTTTGTGACTAAAGACCATTTATCTGCACTGAATTGTAATGCTGATGCACCAACGACATACTGTGTTTTTGGTAAATTAAAACCCACAGCATGGTGAGCTTGTTCAATAACTGTTTGGTCTGCTACTAAACATATTTTTGAAGCATCATCTAAGCTTGCGTTCAAAATTTCTTTCAAATTTAAGACTCCTTCAGATGTTAACCAATCTGCTTCCAGCAGATTATTTGTATGATGTGAAACGGGTTCATCTGCTGCGGAGGCATTGAAACCCGGCAACATATTGGCACCAACACTGGAAATAATGTCTGCGGCTTGCTGCGCACCCAGCATGTCTTTTGGATATAATATCTGATCAAAAGAGCTTGCGGCACCTTTAAGTCCCAACGCTATCTCATAGACTTCTGCTTGTCTTACACCTTGAAGTGGGTCTGCAGCAGTGACTGGTCCAGGGCTTATTGTTATAAGTGCTAATGTTTTACTCATGTGACATGACTTAGACCATTAAAAACATTATGTCAAAATAAATTATGTGTATTGTTTTTCGTGAAATTAGGAAAAACTGTTTAACTCTGCTATGCTGTATGCAGCTTTGAGGAACATATTCTGATCTATTCATTTGCTTCATATCAAGGAAATCATACTTTTGGTATTATCGATACCAAGCGAAATTCCTTTCAATTTATTTCCTACAATTCATTTCTCAGTCACTCCAACCCTATCCTATAAGGAACCCTTACCTATGGCTAAAAAAACCCGTAAAAATCGTAAAGACAATAACATTGTTCACCCGGCTTTTGAAAGTAGCGATCAAGGATCAGGGTGGCATCCATTAGATGATGACATTAACGGTAGGCGGGATCAAAAATATGTGAAGAACATAAAACCGCGATCGGATGGGCAGGCCGAGTTGATGAAAGCGATTGATACGCATTCCCTTAGCCTAGCGATTGGGCCAGCGGGAACGGGTAAAACCTATATTGCGATTGCAAAGGCTGCTGAAGCGCTAGAGAAAGGCTCCATTGAGCGGATTATTTTATCACGTCCAGCAATGGAAGCGGGGGAGTCGCTTGGTTATCTGCCTGGTGATATGGCAGAGAAAATGGCGCCATACTTACGGCCGCTTTATGACTGTCTTGGTGATCGCATGGGCGGCAAAAAGGTGCGTCAATATATTGAAGACGGCACGATTGAAATTGCGCCGATTGGATTTATGCGCGGGCGTACGCTCAATAATTCCTTTGTTGTGATTGATGAGGCGCAAAATTGTACTTATGGACAATTAAAGATGATCCTTTCGCGTCTTGGCTGGCATTCGACCATGGTGATTACAGGCGATCCGCGTCAAAGCGATTTGCTTGAAGGGATGAGCGGATTGGATGATATATCCAAGCGTTTAGATGCCGTTCCAAATATCGCTGTGTGCCGTCTTTCCAATGGCGATATCGTACGTCATCCGTTAGTCGCTGAAATGCTTGATGTTTTATAATCTCATTTTTTATCCCACTTGAGTTTTTATCCTGTTTAAAGACGTCCCGTTTGGGGCGTCTTTTTTATATGCAGTCTATTCTTTTAGGTTGGGCGAAAGATAAAATTGTATCTAACTTTAAATAGGTTTTAAGCAATCTCGCGTATTATGTGAGTATCGTAATACTCGATTGTGTTGCGGTACAGGGTAATACAAACCGCGCTTTGTTCAAAAAAGTGTTGGGAAAAAGGGTAATTAAAGGGTGTTTCATGGTTGATGCAGTACTGAGTAGCAGTACGCGGGTCAATTTGTTTTCGATTCAGCAAACACAGAGACAAATTGCACAAACGCAAGAAAGACTTGCGACGGGCAATCGTGTGAATAGTGCAACGGATAATCCGCAGAATTTCTTTACTGCGCGTCGGTTAGATAGTGATGCGCGGGATTTGTCGCGCCTTTTGGATGGGATTTCAAACAGCATTAACGTTATTCAGAGTGCTTCGGATGGGATTGATGCGTTAAGTAGCCTTTTAAACCAAGCGGAAGGAATTGCTCAGGATAGTTTGGGTATTCTTAATTCTGGCGGCATCGATCCAAATTTATTAGAGGTAGAGCTTGGCACTGCGACGCCGCTCAGTGATATTATTCAGGCCGATAACCCCGTTGCATATTATCGTTTGAACGATACGGTAGGCACGGCGATTAATTTAGGGTCAGGCGGCGGTGCATTAAACGGCACTTTGCAGGGTGGTGCAACGAATGGGGCCGCAGCACTTTACAGCAATAACGCTACATCCAGTACAGAATTTACAGGCGGCACGAGTGGTATTCGTATCCCTGATAGTGCGCTCATTAATACCGCAACTTATGCGCAACGCACAGTGGAGCTTGTCTTTAACGCTGATGATGTAACCACGCGGCAAGTCCTGTTTGAAGAGGGCGCGACCGTAAATGGCCTAACGATTTATATTGATGATGGCGATGTCATTCTTACGGCGGCGGATGAAGGAGATTTTGAAGATCTGGATATTCGCAGTTCCATTAATGCCGGGCAAACCTACCAAGTTGGGTTTGTGTTTAACCAGTTTGATAACAGTTTTCGCGGGTTTTTGAACGGTGTTGAAATTGGCAGTGCGCCAGTTGCGGGCGCTGTATTTCCGAGCCATGGTGGTGATATTGGTATTGGGTTTGCGCCCGATGGTGTGCAATTTGCGGATGGGGAAAGTGCCACGGGCGGATTTAATTTCGACGGGCGGATTTCGGATGTTGCAATTTATAACACTGCGCTCACCGAAAGTGATTTTGCGGAACGCTTTGGGTCGTTAAGTGGCGGGATTGAATTCCGCAATTCCGAATTTGAAACTGTTTTATCCCAAGTTGATAGCTTGTTGCAGGATACAAGCTTTTCAGGAGTTAATCTTTTGCAAGGCAGCAGTCTGGTTACTTATTTTAATCCTGATTTATCGAGCAGCCTTGTGACCGAAGGGCAGCAATTTTCATCGGATAGCTTTAATATACGTCGCAGTAATTTTAACGATGCAAATGATCTGAATGCGGTGATTTCCAGTGTACGCGGCGCGTTGAGAGAAGTTGAAAGCTTTTCTAGATCATTATCGAATGATTTAAATATTATTGAAACCCGTCAGCAATTTACAAATGAAAGCATCAATGCGTTTGAAAGCGGCGCGGATGATTTGACCTTAGCGGATGAGAATGAGGAAGGCTTAAACTTGCTTGCCTCACAAACGCAATTATTACTGGCGCAAGAAACCTTAGCGTCGATCGCCAGCAATCCGGGGAATAATGTATTGAGCCTTGCGCTTCAATCGCGGGGTGGATTTGGCGTGGACCTTAGGGTTTAGCGTTTTTCATTTTATCGATATGTTTATCAAGACTGTTCGTAAGGGTGGGCAAAAAGCATGCCTTGGATATGGTGGATACGCGCAAGGCGTTGATTTGGGTGATTAGGCGCATTTTGCGGTATTGGTGAATTTTCAGCCATTGCAGATTGAAAAGCAGCAGCGTTTTGTAATGCGATTTTCAGATCATGGGGATGATCATTGAATTCTTTCATCAGGGCATCTAGCGCCGCTGGCACATCGGCATCGCGTCCTTCTTCAATCGCAGTTCCCCATGTCGCAATCAGTGGGAAAAGACGTTCGCATATTTCAACATCGTTATCTTCGTTAGCCATGTATAATTATGACAATATATTGAGACCACTATAAATGCAAATTCCTGCACTTAATCGGTAATTTTTTTGACGACGCTGGATTTTAGGCCCATGGGTCCGAAACCGGGGACTTTTGCGTCGATATCATGGTCGCCGATCCATTCATTGGGGGGCAGGATGCGGATGTTTTTGACCTTTGTGCCGACCTTGATCGATTTATTACCGACCTTGAGGTCTTTGGCGATTGTGACGGTGTCTCCGTCTTTAAGAGGGTTGCCGACCGCGTCGCGGGTGACGGGTGTTTCTTCCTCCGCGCTTGACCATTCATGTGCGCATTCGGGACAGATGAGGAGCGCGCCGTCTTCGTAAGTATATGGGGAGCCGCATTTGGGACATGGGGGGAGCGTATCTGTCATTTGATCAGCTTAATCTCGCTGTCGCGCCAGCGGCGCATGTTGCCTGTCACATCTAAACGCCCATTATCGACGAGGATGTAGATGCGCTCGGCAATGTCTTTGCCCGTGTCGGTGTGTGGCGTGATGCCTGCGGCACCAAGCGCGTCATAAACAGCCGATATTACCACAGCCGTTTTCGTGAACTCCGCCGGAGCAGAGGCGAGAATGAGGGCGTCTATTTGGGTGGATTGGTCGGTCATGGGAAAGTTTTTACCACGAAGGGCACGAAGTTACACGAAGTATCTTGGTGATGGATTTAATTTTAAGTTTTAAGAGGTATATCAGAAACCCTAACCCTATCGTATGGATTACTGAAACCTTCTTCTGAAAACTGTTTGGAAAAGGCCTTCAAAATATCAAAAGAATTATTTGATGGGCCTATAATAATTTTTTCAATTAAAGAGGTCACCTTTATACCGACTAAATCTTGTTCTGGCACATCTTCTAAAGGGATTTTATAAATTTTTTGAGGAACCCCATTTATATCTTCTATAATTTCGGTTAAACGAGGGCACATTTCAAAAAGTGGCGTATAAAATACTCTCCATTCTTTCTCTTCTGAGAATCCAGGATGTTTTGTGCAAAGCATCGTAAACCTTAAAAGATGAAAAACAGAATTTATAATTTCTTCTACATCTTGTGTTGCAATGAAGTCTCTATTCAGTTCAATCACAGAGGCAACTGCATCAAAATATTCATGTACTTCATCTGGTGATTTATAGGCAACAGGACTCGTATATACGCCATTAAGAGCATCAGACTCGTTAAAAAAAACACTACTATTCATCACTAATACTGCAGGATTTTCACCTCCATATGCTCGCCACATTGATAAACGTCCAAATTCATCTTCTATAGAATTGTCGTGTTCAGAAAAACTAGATATATAAGTTTCGAATTCAAAAGATTTCATCCAATGATTAAATCGACGTGCTATTTCTGAAGTTATGTTTGGCTTACATATTTCTAATTCTTCCTGGATTTTTGTTGGTGGAGCCTGTTCTCTTCCCCAAGCCTGTTGAATACATCGCAGTCCATGTTGCACCTCAGAATAATCATTCATTGAGCTGCTTCCTCTCATCCAAAACTCCTTGTTCTTGATGACGCTCATTGCAGCGGAAGAAGACGTATAATGTGCGAATCGAATATTGTCTCGCTGAACACGCTTTTTATTTTCTATGTAGAAGGGGAAGAATATATTAAATAATTGCTCTTCATCTTCAGTCATCCTTAAGCCGCCTCATCCTTCGCTTGCACGCCATTCGGGTTTGCTGCGACGAATTCGCGCACGTCTTGCGTGATTTTCATGGAGCAAAATTTGGGGCCGCACATGGAGCAGAAGGCGGCTGCCTTGTGTCCTTCGGCGGGGAGGGTTTCGTCATGCATTGAACGTGCCGTGTCTGGATCAAGCGATAGATTGAATTGATCGTTCCAGCGGAAGTCGAATCTTGCCTTGCTTAGGGCGTTATCGCGGCGTTGTGCGCCGGGGTGCCCTTTTGCGAGATCCGCGGCGTGGGCGGCGATTTTGTAGGTAATCACTCCGATTTTTACGTCGTCGCGGTTTGGCAATCCTAGATGCTCTTTCGGGGTGACGTAACATAGCATGGCCGTGCCGTACCATCCGATTTGTGCCGCGCCGATTGCGGATGTGATATGGTCATATCCCGGTGCGATGTCGGTTGTCAGGGGGCCGAGCGTGTAGAACGGCGCTTCGTAACATTCCTCCAGTTGTTTGGTCATGTTTTCCTTGATCATGTGCATGGGGACGTGGCCTGGCCCTTCGATCATGACCTGTACGTCGTGTTCCCATGCGATTTTTGTTAGCTCGCCTAGGGTTTTAAGCTCAGCGAATTGGGCGCGGTCGTTTGCGTCCAAAATTGCACCGGGGCGCAGGCCATCACCGAGGGAGAATGACACGTCATACGCCTTCATGATTTCGCAGATTTCGGCGAATTTGGTGTAGAGGAAGCTTTCGCGGTGATGATGCATGCACCATTTCGCCATGATTGATCCGCCGCGTGAGACTATACCCGTAATGCGGTCAGCGGTGAGTTGGATAAACGGTAAGCGTACGCCCGCGTGGATTGTGAAATAATCGACGCCTTGTTCGGCTTGTTCGATCAATGTGTCACGGAAGATTTCCCATGTGAGGTCTTCGGCGATTCCGTTTACTTTTTCCAATGCCTGATAGATTGGCACGGTGCCGATGGGGACGGGGGAATTGCGGAGGATCCATTCGCGGGTGTCATGGATGTCTTTACCCGTGGAGAGATCCATGATCGTGTCCGCGCCCCAACGCGTAGCCCAGACCATTTTGTCGACTTCTTCACCGATTGAGCTGGTCACGGCGGAGTTGCCGATATTGCCGTTGATTTTGACGAGGAAGTTGCGCCCGATAATCATGGGTTCGATTTCGGGGTGGTTGATGTTGGCGGGGATGATTGCGCGGCCTTCGGCGACTTCTTCGCGTACGAATTCGGGGGTGATGAAATCGGGGAGGTTTGCGCCGAAGCCTTCGCCGCCATGTTCTTTGTTATAGACCTCTTCACGTGCCTGATTTTCGCGGATGGCGATGAATTCCATTTCGGGGGTCATGATCCCTTTTCTGGCATAGTGCATTTGGGTGACGTTTTGCCCCGCTTTGGCCTTTAACGGTTTTTCGGGGGAGGCGGGGAAGCGTTCGTGCCAGTGGGCGGCACCGTCCTTTTTGGCTTTTAGGCGTTCGGCCTGTTCTTCGCTTGTGTAGCCGTTATCCATGGGTTTGATTTCGCGGCCCGTGACTTCTTCGACATCGCCGCGTTCCATGATCCATTTTTTACGGCGGGTGGGGAGGCCTTTCATAATGTCTAGCTCTACGCTGTCATCGGTGTAGGGGCCGGATGTGTCATAGACGGTGATTGATGGCTGGTCTGGATCATCGAGCATGATTTCGCGCATTGGGACGCTATGTTCGCCAATATAGACTTTACGTGAACCCGTTAGTGCGCCACGTGTGACATGGGTTGTGGATGGGCATACGCCAGTTTCGTTGGCTGCGTCTGATGGGTTATCTTTTGGTGACATGGTTTATGTTTCCTTCTTTGTTTTTGAGGATAAAATATTGATGAGAATTTGTGTGATTGCGATGATCACAATGCCGAAAGATAGCGCGATGAATATCATGGAGAGCGGCAAGAAGATGCTATCATGGATTATACCATCCACATCCATGTATCCGTAATATGTGTTTTGAACCCAGCCACAGATCAGGCCAATAATTGCGCATGCAATGGCAGCAGTGATCGTTGATTTTGGTGCGGGTTTTTTCATTATTTGATATAGCTTTCCGCGTCGAGGGTTAGACATTCAACGGTGATTGAACATTCAGGGTTTTGGGGACGTTTGACGTGGGCGGCGGCGATATCCGCTAGGCCTTGGGTCATTTGCGTTTTGAGAGCATCGTCCCTGCCTGGTAATAATTTCAGGGCAATATGAATGATTGAGTTTGCTGTATCCATATCGCCGATGACGCAATGCTCAATCGGGATTGCGCGGGTTTTAATAGCCTTGATCGTAACGGTGTCACGGGCGGCCAGATCGTTGTGAAGCTCGCTAAGTAGCTTTGGAATATCAATCGCCAAATGGTCGCTATATTCCACGATAATATGGGGCATGGTTTGTCCTTTCCTTACGCCGGGCTTAATCGGATCAAGTTTTGGGCGTATATCTCAGCATTTTTTAAAAATGCACCGCCAAGGTTTTTGATTACCCAGACATTTGCATATAGGGCGCATAAGTCAAGGGATGATGAAAAATATTGCGTTATGGTAATTTATTTTTTATAAGAACTTATGCGTTTAATGGCTGCTAGTGATGATTTGCGTTTTCAATGCTATTTTTTGGATTCGTTGACTGACGAAGCGATTAGTCTTCTAACTCAAGGATATCTGATCCGAATTGATGAGCCCGATTACCCCACTGATAAAGAAATCGCTATCGCAGTTGATTACGCACAAAAAGCCAAGGATCGTGATTATGAGC
>JBGCEF010000067.1:0-2724 GCA_045106175.1 Bdellovibrionales bacterium | reverse complement strand
ATTGTCATGAAGATTATAAGATGGCTTTTAGAACTATTGTTCTAAGAGCATTGGGTAATGTGGGGTAAGAGTGGAGTTACTCTGCATCCATCCAATTTGCGTTAAGGATTGTCACCCGAAGGGCCGAAACGCTTTTCTTTAAAGTGGTTCGGGGAGCCTTGGCGAGTAAAGCCTGACCCGCATTTTGCGGGAAACGCCCATAAACAAATTTTATTCCGAGCGACCAAATTCAAGTAAAGGTTCAATGTCGTGATTATCGGCAGCCTGCAAAGCGTTGATATACCACGTTCTCACTTCCCCTTTTTTAGTGATATCCCCTGCTCCCCACGTGAATCTTTCCTGATCCATAAAGTGCAACAAAATATCTGTGGCAAGGCGGCTATGGCGGCCATTGCCATTGGGATATGGATGAATGAAAACGAGCCGGTGATGAAACCGCGCGGCCAATTCATCCGGAGAATATGTTGCATGATCGAGCTGATATTGAGTATCGCCAACAAGCTGTTTCAGCTCTGTCCCGATGCGATAAGCATCAATTCCGATATTACGGGCAGTTTTACGATAGGTTCCGGCCCACTCCCAAACCTCGCCATACATTTTTTTGTGCAGCATATCTAAAAAATCTGTATCAAGCGGATTGCGCTTTTTAGTAAAAGCCCATAATTCGCCTTTCACGATATTTTGCTGTTCAGCCTGATTAAGCTCCCCGCGCGTAGAAATATAAGACGGGATTAACCCCTCTTTTTCTTCTTCGGTAAGATCCGTTCCATCTTCGGATTCTTCAAATATATCGTCGAAATCATCATTCATTTTTTTGTGTCCCAAATGATTTTATGTTGGTCGCGCAAAATTTGCGCGGCTAAAGTGTCAATCTCATCATCCAATTTATCTTTGCCAAGATTTTGAGCCTCAAGGCGCATCGTGTGATCGACTTTGCAAATCACTTCGGCGGCAATGCGGCGCGCGCGGGTTTGTAAAATGTCTTCGAACGAGGCTTTAGGCACGAATGAATAAACAAGCGCGCAATCAAGAGCTTCAGCGGCGCGGCGCAAACTGGCCAATGTCACTGTTTCATCAACCTCTGATTTTTCTAAAGCCGTTATCCTGGGCGGAGATACTTTAAGGCGTGCGGCAAGCTGCTTTGAGGACATCCCCAATGCCTCACGCACAGCCTTGATCCATCCCTTATGCGGCCTTTGCAATTTTTGCAATGGCGGCAGGGACGCAATCTTGTTGTCCAATGCTTTTCTTGCTGTATTTCTATTCATTTTATTAACCTATAGATTAATTTTTTCTAATAAATATTAACTTATATATTAAATATTATCAAGAATAATTAACTTAAAGGTTAATTTAAAACTATAATAAGCGAATAAATAAACGCGTTACCCCGCCCTCACCGTGGGTACTTCATCAATACGTGTTGTATAGCAGGGAGATTTTCGCTCTGAGCGTTGCTTCCATTTTTTATTCATGCCCATACCGGCCATTTGCAGCGTATTGCGGCCATGTTTTTGATTAATACTATCAAGGGCTTTCATTAAAGCAGGGCTATGGGGCAACTCTTCGCTGAATAAATCCTGTGGTTTTTCGCTCTCTGGCAATAAGTCTTCCAAGATAATTCCACATTTTCCAAACTCGATGCCTGATTTAAAAGCGATATCCGTAAGGCGCATAGCCTCACTTATGATTTGGCGCGTATCGTTGGTATATGGCCGCAAAGAACCGCGCTCAACACCATAAAATTGAGGCGTTTTGCGATATTTGTTTGTGTGCATGAACACACGAATATTGCCTGCAAGAACGCCATGTTTGCGCAATTTCTCTGCGCCTCTTGCTGCATGTGTTGAAATAGCTTGTTTAATTTCCTCCAGGCATGTCACAGGTTTTCCAAATGATCGGGTAACTGCCGTTCCTTTACGCACCGGCGGAATTTCTTCCAAGGGAATACAGCAAATACCGCGCAGCTCCAAAATGGTGCGCTCTGCTATGACCGTTCCGTATTGTCTGGCTTGTCGCGCAGGCATATCTCTTAAATGACCTGCGGTATAAACACCCATAGAATTCAGTTTTGCAGCACTGGCGCGGCCAATCCCCCAAACATCTTCAATCGGAAATTCATCCAAAATACGGTTTCTGGCCCCCTCCTCCATTAAAGAAAAGACGCCCTCACAATCTGGCGTATGTTTGGCCAAATGATTGGCAATTTTTGCGAGAGTTTTGGTCGGACCGATTCCAACCCCTGTTGGTATACCTGTCCATTGCAATACGGCTTGGCGCATATTTTTAGCGTGTTTGATGATGCCAATGCTCTTAAATTTTTCCAATTTTGCAAACAGCTCGTCAATCGAATAAACCTCACATTCAGGCGCAAATTCTCGCACAACATCTTGAACGCGCTGTGACATATCACCGTAAAGCGTATAATTGGATGAAAATATGAGCGTTTGGCGCATTTTGGCATCATTGCGGATCATAAATTCTGGCGTCCCCATTTTGATACCAAGGGCTTTTGCTTCCGGCGTTCTGGCAATTGCACAACCATCATTGTTGGATAAAACAACGACAGGTTTATTATTAAGATGAGGCTGAAACACGCGCTCACACGAACAATAGAAGGAATTACAATCAATCAGCGCGAAGATATGCTCAGACATATTTCCTCACAACACCGACCACGACGCCCCAGATTTCGGGAGGATTATCCTCATCCAACTGAATAGG
>JBGCEF010000066.1:0-9420 GCA_045106175.1 Bdellovibrionales bacterium | reverse complement strand
AAGTCCCAGACTCTAGAGGTTCTAAACCCCATAAAAACCCAACTACAAACAGCTTAATAGCTGCTTCTTACCGCACATTAACGGTTTCTTAACCACCCCCCTTTAGAATAGGGGTTTGTGGTAAGTGTGAAATTTTCAATGTGTAACGTCACAATGTGTAACGTCACTTTGAATAAAAAAGAAAGTAAGAGGGTAAAAATATGTCAGTAACAATCGACAAAAGCGATGCAACCGAACTGGAGCAGCGCCAACTTCAGACACTCATTAAAATTATTGATCCATCGGCGCTTGCGGTGCACGGAATTGATGGTGACTTCGGAACGGAAGGCACAAACGATTTAAGAGAAATTCTATCAGAATACGTACCTTTGGTTGATGGTGAGCTATCAGTCAGAGAAGCAATCAATGTTTTAACAGATATTGCAAGAGAAGCAGCGCCAGAAGTAACAGGTTACCCTGATACACTCGCTGACGCGACAAGAGAGCAATCTATTCATGTGCAAAACCTTGTTAATATCATTGACCCATCTGTAATGCCAAAAAGTCATATTGATGGTGCGATTGGACCGGGTACAAGAGCAGATATTGTAGAAGTGCTTCAAGCAGCTGGTCATTCAGTCACGCTAGACGACATCCAAAATCTTCCAATGAACGACGTTGTTCATATGCTGGAGTCTGCTGTTGTTGATCTAGAAGGACGCTATATCGTTGATGATTGTGACAATCTTACTGTGATTGCCCGTGAAGTTTACGGTGATGACATTGATCAATACACACAAGAATTAATGGAAAGTGGTGATCCACGTTTCACAGATAATGAATTTGCGGCCCGCGTACATGCGGAACAAATCGCAGTCACAAAAATTGCTTTTGCAAATGGTATGGAAGAGGGCGTAGACGCTCACACAATCCATCCCGATCAACAATTAACAATTCCTGATGCTGGTCCGTTAAGAGATGTTGATGGAACATTAGATTGGGAAGCATTGGATGCTGAGGTAGGACCGGGTGGTCCATGTGGATGTGACGGACCAATTACGCCGGTATTCACCGAAACAAGCGGTGGTCCGAACCACCCACCAGCAACACAAGTGCCAACGGCACCACCAGTGCAACCAAGAATTCCACTAACAACAGAAATTGGTGAAGATTGTACGGCAACATATACTGGTCAGGGACGTGGTTTCTTAGGTCTCCAAGAAGAAAGGCCAAGATACGATCTGGAAGGAACATCAGGCGAGGGTTATCATGACGCTAGACGCGAACTTGGTAATATCCATACAACCGGTAGCTGTCGTCCACCATCAGAAGGTGGCGGAAATGATGACACACCTTCTCAAGACTCCGAGGGCGGCGGAGTTCTTGGCGGTGGTCCAGTGGGCACTGGGTCAGTAGGTATCGGCAATCCATAAGAATATTTAATATTGTAAAGAATAAAAAATATCCGCGCATTAAGTGCGGATATTTTCATGTTCAGTGACTAAACGTTTACATCAAACCAGTCTCGCAGTTTTTCAATAAACGCTGCCTTTCTGATTGGCTTTGCAACATAACTATCCATACCTGCATCTAAACATTTCTGTTCTGTGCCTTGCATTGCATCTGCGGTTAACGCAATAATTTTAATGGGCTCTTCAATAGCCTGATCGGCTTCGTATTCACGAATTTTTTGTGTTGCATCATACCCTGTCATTTCTGGCATGTGGCAATCCATAAGAATCAAGTCATAGGTCTGACTCTTGTATTTCACAAAGGCTTCTATGCCAGTTTCAGCAAAGTCGTAGCGTGTACATCCTAAACGCTCTATCAGTTTCTGCACCATGATTTGGTTCATGCGCTGATCTTCCGCAATAAGAATATTAGCATCTGAAAAAGGGGTTTTTGTTTGTGATAAAGACGAAGGAGCAGGCGCTGATATAATCTCTGCATCCTCTTTAATTACAAGATTTTCGGTTTGCGCCTGTAAAGGAATGGCAAAGCTAAATTCTGTGCCTGTATTAAGCTTGCTAGCAACTGAAATCTCACCCCCCATAAGCTCAATTAACTGCTTAGTGATAGTAAGGCCTAGACCTGTTCCTCCAAATTTTCTTGTAATAGAAACATCAGCCTGAGAAAATTTATCAAATATAGTCTCTATCTGGCCTTGTGAGATGCCAATGCCTGAATCTTTAACAACGCATTGGAAAATAATCGTCTGATCATCAAGAAAAGCGGAACAATCAATATTCACACCCCCATCATCAGTGAACTTAATTGCGTTTCCGATCAAATTAATCAAAATGCGCTCAATCTTTAAATAATCACCAAAAACCTTTTGATTGGTTTTAATGCTCCAATGATTAGCAAGAGTAATCGATTTTTCGTGGGCAAGCGGCTTAAGTGTTGTAATGGCTTTTTCAACGCACTCATTAAGATCGAAAACGGTGTTTTCAAGTACAGCATTGCCTGTTTCAATTTTGGATAAATCCAAAATATCGTTCAAAATCTTCAATAAACTTTCCGAGGAAATTAAAACATTAGAGAGCATTTCATCATGCTCATTGCTTGCTGTTCCATCTTCAACAACCATGTTCGTGAGGCCAATAATACTGTTTAAAGGTGTGCGAAGCTCATGGCTCATATTGGCAAGAAATTCACTTTTTGCATCATTGGCACGTTCTGCATCTTCCTTGGCTATTTTAAATTTCTTTAACGACTCGCGTTCTTTAGTAACATTATTAAAAATCGTAACAATAAGAGAGACACGCCCCATAGAATTCAAAATCGGCGCTTTAGTGATTTGTATGTACGTACTCTTATCGCCCTTTGGAATTGTATATTCACCCTCTTTAACCTTTTTACTCTCGATAACGGAATCATGAAGTGATGCCAAAAGAAGAACATTATCTTGAGGTACAAAGTCTTGAATTTTACGACCTTTGAAATTCTCAACACTAAAACTATGCAAAAGCCTAAACATTGTATTCATGATCAATATTTTTGTATCATCGCTGTTATTTGGATCGACTTCTTCCACAACAAGACCAAACGGCATTTTCTCAAAAACAGTATCCATAGTCATTTTCTGAGAACGAATTTCAAGCGTCTGCTCTTGAACAATATCCTGCATATTAATAATCGCATTAAACAGATCATCAACTTCACGTGTATGCGTTTCTATCTTTTCTATTGTGTGTGTAAAATAATTGATACTGGCCAGCGTTTCGGACAACTCAGCAATCGGCTTAATGCTTAATTTAAGCTGATACAAAATGACACCACTAAGCAGAAGGAAAACAAGACCAAATAAAATCGTTGCAACAATAACAATTCTTAGAATTTCCTGATTAATATTACCATAATCGATTGCAACTTCTAAAATGCCAATTTTGCGCTCTTCACCATCCTGCTTAATATGGATAATATCGCGCTCCATAATTATTGTGCTTGGTACAACCGCATCCCAGTTTTTTTGAGAAAACAAACTGACTTTATTGTTGCTGATTTCGGTAATTTGGGCGGCTAAAATATTCTTATCTTTAATCAGATTGTTCAAAATGATATCGACGCTATCAAATTCCAAATCCCACAACAAAGCGGCAATATTACTTGCTTGTGTTGTTGTAATATATTCTAGGCGTTCATCGGTGATAGAGCGTAAAAGATTGCTACCATACAGGCTCACCAACAGAGTCAGTAAAACAAAAACACAAACAAGACCTGCAAATAAAGATCTTGCCAATGAAGACATTAAACTAGGCAGGGCCTTGCCTTTTTTCTGCTCATCATTGATGCGTGAAACAGCCTCACTCGGCATAAAGCTGCGATCCTGTGTTGGGTATTCCTATGCTAAACAAATCTAAAACATCAAATGTGTTGTGAACATCACGGCCTTGATGTGTAACACTATACATCTGAAAATTAAGATCTTTAAAGCCTTGCTTACAACATTTTTGACGAAATTCAGCAGCATTACTTTGATCAAGAAGGCTCATTTTTGATTTGATATTAACACCATGCTTCTCAGCAAAATCATGACCGTTGATGTAATCATACATTAACGTAGCGGCCCAAGCCCCCTCCATAAAATGACCGCCTGTTGAACCAAGAATTTTGCCCTTATGAATATGGTCTAGCGTGGCGTCTTCCCAATCTGTCCCGACGATTAATTTATCACATGTCCCGTAAGCCTCTTCACAAGCTTCAAGAACACCATTGGCCATACCATCAGAAGCAGTCCAATAAACATCAACATCCGGATACCGCATGAAAAAGCGTTCAGCAATGCGCTTCGCAACAATCTTATTCCACTTGCCTTGAACGATTTGAAGCAGTTCAACATCATCGCGACTATCAACAAAATGGTTCAAACCTTGAACGCGCAGCATCGACGCTCCGTCAATCCTATTCCCCTCAATGGCTAAAAGACGCACTTTTCCATTTTCGGTTTTCCCTTGTTTTTTCGCTTCACGATATAATGCCTCAGCCGTCAATCGACCCGCTTCAAAATCATCCGGTATCATCTGTCCTAGCCAAAATTTATACTGCTCACGGGGTTGGCCCATAATTGCGGATTGTTCACTCGTTAAACCAGCATTAAGCATGAAATGATTAATGCCGGCACGATCCAGTGTTTTAATGGCTTCCGGTCCGTTACTTTTAAGAGATTGAAAAAAAACAGCATCTGGTTTTGGGCGTATGCGAGTAATGTCACGAATTTGTTCAAGCATTAAATGTTGGTCGCGTGCGCTGTCTTTAATAATCAAATGACATCCTAAATCATTGCAGGCATCAGCCATACCAACTTCAAACAGCTTCCAAAAATTACTTTTCCCACTATCAGGATTGAGTAAATAAAAACTAAGTGGTGCATCATGCTCATCGCCCTTCTCAGATGCGTATGCAAAGGGTGCAGCAACAATTAAAGATAATAAAAAAAGTAATTTGAAATAAGAAACCATCAAACACCAATACGTTGTATTTAAAAAGAATATAATATCACTTTGTGCGCGAAACTCTAAGTGATTAGAAAAAAACGCATATTGAAAACTGCATATGTATGTATTTTTTAGAGCGTATTATGCATCCACATGAAGCGCATCTAAAAACACTTGCCCATAACGCTCTAATTTTGATTGACCAATACCCGGAACTCCGCCCATAGCATGAATATTTAATGGTTTTCTCAACACCATTTCAATGAGAGTTTTATCATGAAAAACAACATAAGGCGGAACATTATGATCCTTCGCAAGCTTCATTCGCAAAGCCTTGAGCGACTCAAACAAAGCTTGATCACCTGAACATTCAAGCGCCTCTGTCGGATCAGCCTTAGACGTTGAACGCGCTGAACGCCCTACTGTTTTGGGCTCTAATCGCATCTGCAGGGGCGGCTTTTCTCGAAGAAAATCTGCACCTGCTTGCGTCAATTTCAAACCACCATGCGCATCCATATCAACCAATATGAATCCGCGCGCTACCATTTGTCGAATAATCCCCTGCCATTCACGCGCGCTATATTCGCTGCCGATACCATACGTGCTAAGCCCCTCATGACCAAATTTTTGAATACGCTCATTGGACTTCCCTAAAAGCACATCCACAATATAACCCGTTCCAAACATTTGCCCGGTCCGCAAAATACAAGATAGCAATTTTTGACCAGCAATATTGCCATCAAATGTCTTTGGAGGATGAAGGCATGTGTCACAATTTCCGCATGGCTCGCAATGATCATCAAAATAATGCAATAAAACCTGTCGCCTGCATGTCGCACTCTCACAATACCCAAGAAACGCGGTTAGCTTTTGTCGCTCAATCCTCTTTTGCTCTTGCGGCGCATCTGACCCTTCAATCATTTGTCGCTGCAACGCCAAATCTTGCAGGCCGTAAACCATCCATGCAACACAAGGCAATCCATCACGCCCAGCACGCCCTGTTTCCTGATAATATGCTTCAATATTTTTCGGCAAATCCATATGCGCCACAAAACGCACATCCGGCTTATCAATCCCCATCCCAAAGGCAATCGTCGCAACCATGATAATGCCTTCTTCTTTCAAAAAACGCTCTTGATGATGCTCACGAAGGCCTGCATCAAGACGCGCATGATAGGGCAGGGCGCAAAACCCTTGTGATGAAAGCCAATTCGCTGTCTCTTCAACTTTTTTGCGTGATAGGCAATAAACAATGCCACTTTCACCGCTTGGCCTGCTTTTTAAAAACTTTAAAAATTGCGCCCGCGGATTATCCTTAATGGCAACTTCATACGTAATATTCGGGCGGTCAAATCCGGCAACGTAAAGCTTAGGCAGGTGAAGACGTTCAACAATATCTTTACGTGTCGGCTGATCCGCCGTCGCAGTCACAGCAATACATGGCGTATTGGGGTAACGTGTGCGAAGCAAGGACACTTGTCGATACTCAGGACGAAAATCATGCCCCCACTGCGAAATACAATGCGCCTCATCAATCGCAAAAAGGGCGATTTTGATATCATCCAAAATATCAAGAAACATATCATTCACCAGTCGCTCAGGCGCAACATAAACCAAATCAAGCTTGCCGTTACGCAAATCCCTCAAATTTTCTTGCAACTGCGGGTAAGCTAACCCCGAATGGATCGCCGCCGCTTTAACGCCTAACTCTTTTAAGGTCATGACTTGATCTTGCATCAACGCGATTAGCGGAGAGACAACAATACCGACCCCTTCCAAACAGAGTGATGGAATTTGATAACACAGCGATTTCCCGCTTCCCGTCGGCATAAGAACACCGCAGCTATGCCCTGCTATCACATCACGAATGATCTCTTCTTGATCACCACGAAAACTATCATACCCAAAAATCGAGGATAAAACGTCATGAGGATCAATATAAGAAGCATCAAAAAGCGAGTTACTTTGCATACAATCATCATAAAACGCCTTATCAAGACAAGTCTAAAGCTAATCCAAATTACCCACTTTCAAATTGGGTATAATCCTTGCATGATAGCTTTATGAAGATAATTGCAGACATCGGCGGAACCTATGTTCGACTCGCCCAAGTTAAAGACGGCCTTGCGCACACTATAAAAAAATATAACGCGCGCGACTTTGATGGCTTGAAAGACGTCCTCGAAAACTACTGCAAAGAGCATAATCTCGATAATAAAGGCATAATAAGCATTGCCGCCGCTGGTGCGGATATGGATGGACAGTGGGTTATAACGAATAATCCCGATTGGTCGCTGGCCCTCACCAATAGCGATTGGAATATCCAATCAACTTTGAATGATTTCGAAGCCGCCACATACAGCCTACCAGCCCTAACGCCCGATGAACGCATAACCCTAAAAGAATCGCATTCAAACAATAAAACTTTATGCCTTATCGGCGTAGGAACAGGCTTAGGCCTTGGATATTACCGCGATGGAGTGGTTCAAAAAACGCATGGCGGCCATATCCCTATCGCTAGCCTTAATGATAAACACGGCAAGGCGATCAAAGCCATTCGCGCAACCTTAGACCGCGATACAGTCTTCGAAGACATAGTCAGCGGCCCAGGGTTTCAAAAATTACGCCGTATTTATGGCGAAGATAAAGCTCTTATCCTCTTTCACGAATTTTTGGGCATTTTCGCCGCCACCGCGGCCATCAATGGGCATGCATTTGACGGGCTATATTTAACCGGCGGGGTAATCCAATCATTAATGGATGATGATAAATTCAACGTCGATCTGTTTACCAGATCAATTTGTTTCGATTGCGTGCCATGCGTTAAACAAGATTTAACCGCAATGCCAATATATTTCATCACTGATCCATATCCCGCTTTAAAAGGACTCATTCATGCCCAAAGCTTATCTGACCATTGATGACAGCCCATCCAAAGATACCAATGATCTGGTGGATTTTTTAAGCGATAATAAAATTCCCGCCATTTTTTTTGTCCGCGGTCAACGATTGGCACAAAACCCACGCGCGATTGAATATGCGATTAAAAAAGGCATCATCATCGCCAACCATTCCTACGCTCATAAAGCCGCTGGTGATATAGCGCCACAAGAATGGGCGGATGATTTGGAACTGTGTGAACATCTGATCGAAGCAGCTTATCGTCGCGTCGGCGCAACCCGCAAAGCCAAATATTACCGCTTTCCTTATATTGACCGTGGCGACGGAGTGAAGATTGAACAATGCGATAAAAACGCCATCACCGAAAATGAAAAAACACAAGAGTTACAAAATTACCTGCGCAGCAATGCGTTTCAGCAACCTTTTCAAAAAACACTGCGCGGTTACCCTAGGAAAGTATCAGATTGCCTGTTTACATTTACGGCTCGTGATTGGATGCTTAATAATGATCACCGCGGTGATCATAAGATTAAAACACAAGAAGACCTCATTGCACGCGCCGCATCGGATGAAAGCTTAAAATGTGAAGAACGCCACCACATCTTACTCCTACATGATCAAAACGGCATGACACACGACGCCATCGCACTTATACAATGGTTCATCGACAACAATTTCGAATTTCTGAGCTTTGACTAGATTAAACTAAGATTTAGTAGCGCGAAGCAAACCGAAGGTTTGTTCGCCCCGAGGTCGGAGGTCTTAAAATGGAGCGGGCGACCGGGATCGAACCGGCATATTCAGCTTGGAAGGCTGACGTTCTACCATTGAACTACGCCCGCGCTCTTGATGCTCTTTGTTAATCCCAAAGAAACCAAAAATCAAGCCCTTCTTCAAAACGAAGCCACAAATCACAAAACAATTCATTATTTTCCGAAATAGTACTTGCATTCTAAATTGCAAACCCTTAAAAGCCCCATAAATACATTTTTTAATGAAAAATATACATATTTAATAACGGAGTGAAAGATGAGTTTAGAGCCATCAAACATAAACGAGAGAAGCGAATTTTCGGGACATCAAATTGCCCATATAGTAAATGGCTGGATGAAAGCTGCTTAACCTGTTCAAGAAGAAGTAAAGCCAGAACCAAGGAAAGTGTTATCAGTTAATTTTGGTGCACAGAACGGCCCTCAAAGAGCAGCCAATACTATAACCATTCCAGCCAGACGTGGCGGGGAAGAAAGAACTGTAGTTGTAGAGCGTAAAAAACCAGCAACAAGAGTCGCCCGTAGGCCGTCGGAAGGTGTAGCGTTAGCAATGTAAAATACTCTATTAAAAATTTACAATCCGAATGATAAAACCCGTTGACTTATGTCGCGGGTTTTTTTATTCAAAATATTGGAATTCGTGGCGGTTATACGATTTTAATGACCGATGGCTAAAAACGCGAAGCTATAACGCTGGAAACAGTAACCTAAACGCAAACTAAAACATAAGGACGATAAAGAATGTCTAAGGAAAAATTTGAACGTAATAAGCCTCACGCGAACATTGGTACGATTGGTCACGTTGACCATGGTAAGACGACACTGACGGCAGC
>JBGCEF010000065.1:0-50684 GCA_045106175.1 Bdellovibrionales bacterium | reverse complement strand
CTTCTAAACGCACAACAAGTGGCACGGACAAATCAACTTCTTTTGCTGCGGCAATCACGCCTTCTGCAATGACATCACATTTCATGATACCGCCAAAGATATTCACAAGAATCCCCTTAACATTAGGATCAGAAAGAATGATTTTGAACGCGACTGTAACGCGCTCCGCTGTGGCGCCACCACCAACATCCAAAAAGTTCGCAGGCTCACCACCCTTAAGCTTAATGATATCCATCGTCGACATCGCCAAACCGGCACCATTCACCATACAACCAATATTGCCGTCTAAACGCACATAAGAAAGCTCATTATCCGCAGCAATCCTCTCGTTTTCGTCTTCTTCCGTTTCATCACGAAGTGCCGCAATCTCGGGATGGCGATAAAGCGCATTCCCGTCAAAACTCATCTTCGCATCCAATGCCATCACATCATCACCAACAGTGATCAACGGGTTGATCTCAACGATCTCCGCATCCAATTCCATGTAACATTTATACAAATTGGCAAACAACTCTTTCGCGCTGTCCGCTTTGGCACCGCTCAATTCAAGACCAGCCGCAAGCTTTTCACCATCCGCATCCGTAAACCCGGCAATCGGATCAATCGCAACATTGATGATTTTCTCAGGATTACTCTCGGCAACCTCTTCAATATCCATCCCGCCTTCGGTCGACACAAGGAAACCAACCTTGCTCTGCCCGCGATCAAGAACAACAGAAAGGTAATATTCCTTATCAATATCAACACCATCGGTCACATAAAGACGCTGAACCTCTTTGCCCTCCGGCCCTGTTTGTTTGGTCACCAATGTCTTGCCCATCATCGCTTCCGCTGCATCACGCACCTCATCAATGCTTTTACACAGGCGAACACCGCCTTTTCCTGATGGATTATCGGTAAAATGACCAGCGCCACGCCCACCGGCATGAATTTGCGCCTTCACTACATACAATGGAATATCACCAAGCTCTTCAGCCGCCTTAACAGCCTCCTCAACACTCATCGCAGGAATCCCTGCAGGCACCGCAACGCCATACTTCTTCAAAAGCTCTTTGGCTTGATATTCGTGGATATTCATAGAAAGTCTCTCTTTTTAAAATGCTCAAATAAACACTGCCATGTTGCAGTGCAAAACATGAATCG
The DNA here is from genome assembly GCA_045106175.1 of Bdellovibrionales bacterium. Classification (GTDB taxonomy): domain Bacteria; phylum Pseudomonadota; class Alphaproteobacteria; order Micavibrionales; family Micavibrionaceae; genus TMED27. Next base: position 49,541 of record JBGCEF010000065.1, on the reverse strand, counting down.
AATACTCAAGATTTAACCGTCAAAGACACCCGATTGCAACCCGTAAATCGCTAAAAAAACACGATAAAATGCGCTTTTTACAGCTTTGTTAACATCACGTTAACTTTTCTTACGTATCTTAGGGGCAGAATAACATAAGTGGCATTAAGTCACAGCTTATAAAACGAGCAATAATAGAGTAGGTGTAAAGTGGCAGACGAAGATGTGCAAACATCGACAGATATACAAGAATTAGCGTTTTTCGACGCTGATCTCATGCGCCAAACCCTTCAATTAGTCATCCCCGATATTGATCCACCAACAGGCATGTTAAACATGCTCGCAATGGATGTGAACAACCTCATGCTGGCACGTGACGCAGACGGCGAAACGATCGTAGGCGCCAACCCAACAGGCGGGCTAGAAGCCATCGAAGCCGGCGTCATGAGCGCCCTCAGAGATAACCACGACGGCGATGGACCATACGACACGAATATCAGGCACGTCCAAGAAACACTCAACCTAATACTTTCCGGCGCCGATGGCGCAATCGCAAGCATCGCCGCACAAAATTTAGGCAACGGAAAACTTAGCAACGAAGAACGAGCAAAAAGACGCGCACACCAAGCCGCCGCCGATGCCGTCCTAAGACAATCGACAGAAGCCGCGCTTGCAGACATTGAAGTTGATCCTGAAGTAGTCAGAAACGCACAAAACTACATTAATCTTCATTACACAGATCTCGAAGAGCGTTTTTCCGGCATTGCAGGCACAATGATAGATCCTAGCGCAACCGACGAGCAAAAAGAAAAGGCCGTTATGGGTGTAGCAGGAGAGCTCATTCAACGTTTCTTAAACGATCCAGAATTTATTGAAGCAAACCCTGAATTTGCTACTGCAACTAGAGAAGAACAAATTGTAATTGCGCTGGAAGCGGCTAAGTTAGAAATAGCAGAAGCACTCGTTCAAGATCATGGCCTTAGCCAAGAAGATGCACTCGCCATTGTAAACGACATTACAACAAACATCAGAGAGAACGAAGTTCATTACGACACATTAGGAGAATATTGGGATAGCGCAACAAATTTAGCAAACTTAGCAGCTGCTGATCGCGTATCAGAGATAACAGCAGAGCAAACACAACTTACAACGGCAATCGCTCAGCGCGCATATGCTGGCCTAGAGCTTGGTGAAACAGAAGCCGTAGAATTAACGCAAACAGATATCGATCGCTTAGTTGTGAATTTCACAATGGAATATAATGAAATTGATCACCTTCCCGTTTATGTCGGCACATCACTATCAGAAGACGGCATGAACCTTATCAACGATGGCAGCAGTGAAGTTATTTACTACAGCACCAATGATGACGGAAGCTTCTATCAAATTCCTCTTGAATACGCCATTGCACAGAGCCCAACACACGGTGCAGCGTTAGCAGACCAAATAGATGGGTCTGGCTTTGAATTCGATCAACTATCTGCAGAGTCCATAGAATACGTTAATGATATGGCCGGCGTTCACAACCAAACAGAATTATTAAGCTTCCTCAGAGAAACAGATAATTCACACCCCTTTGTTATGGGTGTTATGGGTGACCCCTACTTTATGGATACGGTGGGTAATTACGCACTCAACAGTGTCATTCAAACAGAATTGGAAAGAGGACAAGTCTTCGGTAATGACCCAATACTGGAAGAGTTAATAGAAACAACCCCAGATCAAATTATGGGACAACAACAAGCCGCAATCGATGGGCTTATTGAAACCCGCCAAAGATATCAAGATGAATTAACAAGTGGTGATTTAGACAGATGGGCTCGCGATTACGTCAGGATAAAATTAGATGGCGTTAATGATCAAATCGCTGAAATGGAAGCGCAGCTCGAACTCTATGAGCAAACCATTACCGCACAAGCAGAAGCAGAAGCAGACGTTGCAGCAGCAGAAGCAATCGTCGCAGAGCAAGGATTTGGCGAAGCAGAAGTGGCTCGAGCAAAAGCCGAAGCAGCAGAATTAGAAACAAGAGCCGAACGAATAGCCGCGGGCGAATACACTATGGAAGATGTAATCGCCGATGCGGTAATTTCAAAAAACAGCTTCTTAAGGGTCCAAGCCCAACACATGAATCCCGATGGTATGACTAATACCGATTTTGAAGACATGATGAATTACTCATTGGTTGAACAATTCCCGGACGGCGTCCCAGAGGAAGTTATGACAGCTTTAAGAGGTCGTTTTGAAGAACATGGCGGCACATTCTTAACAGAAACAGCCGCAGTTGAAATCCCGCAAGGCCCTCAACCTGATAGTATCCAAGCTTTACTTGATAACAACCCTGAACTCAACAGCTATGTACTAAGCTTAGCGGAACAAACACACATTCCAGAAAGCGATCTTGTTGCTGAACTGGAAACAAGAGGCCTTAGCGCATCAGAAATAGAAGGCGTAATGCGCATCGCCGAAACACAAATGGCTGTTAACATTGCCCCAAGAATAGATACACCGCATGTCACACACGGCACAATGCCCGCCAACAGAGGCCCAGGCGAACCAGCATCCGGCACGTTCAATGCAATGGCCGCAGTTCAACCAGAAGCACCAGCACCAGCAGAGCCAGCACCGCAAACACCAGCGCCAGAAGTCATGACACGCGAGGAAATAGAAGTTGTCTCATCAACGCCAGCTGCAAATAGCGCAGCTCCTCCAATAGGCATGGCAAGTTAAGGAACGACAATGAGCACCGAACCCGACATAGCCCAAGAAGCAGCAAGAATAGCAGCAGGTGATCCGCCAGAACTGCCCGCAAACGCGACAGAGGAGCAACGTGAAGATCACGCAACCGCACTAGAGCGATACGATCGTCGCGTAAGCGAACTTACAGGAGAGTATGGCCAACTATCACGCAACCCAGGTGCAGGTGACATGAGCCCAGAAGAACTAGCAGCCCGAAGGAACGGCGAGTGGAGCGCAGAACTTCTCAATCAACTAGACCCCGGAAGCCGTTACAATATCGGCAATAATATCAGCATGATTTGGAAAGAGCTTGTCGCAGTTTTCGTCGGTTTTCTTGGCATGACAGAAAAAGCTACTGATCTACGTCTTGAAAATGCACGCTTTCAAAGATACGCCGCCAGTGAGGGCGATCCAATCTCTCAAAGACCAATGCCAGATGTCACTCCCGGTCAAAATAACCAAACACAAACTAGGGGCTTAGACGGCGCTAGCGAAGACCTACAAACGCAATTTGCGACAAATACACATCCACCTGCCACAGGGACGCCCATCATTGAGCCATTAGTAGCCCCCAGCACAACACGAACCGGTTAAACTAACCTAATAAATCTTCAACCGCTGCGCGCTCTTCACGAAGCTCATCATCAGTTGCATCCATCTTAGCACGTGAAAATTCATTAATCTCCAAACCCTGCACGATTTGATATGAACCGCCTGCGCATGTCACGGGATACCCATAAATCACACCCGGCTCAATACCGTAAGATCCATCCGACGGCACCGCCATCGACACCCAATCACCATCCTTGGTCCCCAACGCCCAATCACGCATATGATCAATCGCAGCAGACGCTGCAGACGCCGCAGATGACGCTCCGCGCGCCTTGATAATAGCCGCCCCACGCTGTTGCACAGTTGGAATAAAATCGCTCTCGTACCATTTTTGATCCACGGCATCAATCGCACTCGCGCCCTTAACGCTTGCATGATGAATGTCTGGATATTGCGTCGCCGAATGATTACCCCAAATGATCATCTTCTGAACATCCGTTGAATGCGCATCCGTCTTTTCCGAAAGTTGCGATAGCGCACGGTTATGATCAAGACGAACCATCGCCGTAAAACACTCAGCAGCTAGATCAGGTGCATTTTCTTTTGCAATTAACGCATTTGTATTTGCCGGATTACCAACAACCAAGACCTTCACATTACGGGATGCATGATCATTCAACGCCTTGCCTTGCGGGCCGAAAATACTGCCATTCGCAGATAACAAATCCTTGCGCTCCATCCCGTCTTTACGCGGCATAGACCCAACCAAAAGCGCGTAATCAACATCCTTAAACGCGACATTGGGATCATCCGACGTAACGATACCCGCAAGCAACGGAAATGCACAATCATTAAGCTCCATCACAACACCCTCTAACGCACCTAGCGCTGGCGTAATCTCAAGCAAATGTAAAATCACTGGCTGATCCGGCCCCAACATATCTCCATCCGCAATACGGAATAAAAGCGAATATCCAATTTGTCCGGCCGCCCCTGTCACAGCAACTCTTACTGGCTGTTTTAATGTTGATGTCATGATATTGCTCCTTTGAATTAACTTTCACAAATAGACTATACGAAAGGTTTCTAAGCGCAAGCCTATTACCTTTGTACTGTTTTAAATTTTTTAATAAACGCTTTTTAAAGCCATGACCATTATTAACAAGCACCACTCTAGTTGATAATAGTACTTTCCTTGATAACACCGTCTTCACGGCAAAAGAACAAAATGCACTCTTGGCCCTCAATACCCATCTGTTTAATGATATCCGAGACACAAAAAGTGGCAATACTGCCTGGATAAATAATAGTATTGTAAATATCTTCAGTCGAACTTTGCAAAGTCTCATGATCGATATCATGTGCTTTGTATAAATAATCTGACACACTGCAGTATTCTCGATCAAACTTAGACCGTGGCACATCAACTTTGTAATCTAGAATATCATCGAAATAGACTTCACCCTGCGATAGATAAGAGTACCTAAAAGTACTGTCAGCATTACAGTTTTCCTGTTCCATCTCGGATAAATCATCGCATTCTTTTTGCGTTAAAGTTGGTGCATAGAAATTTTCACCCAGCGAATACAGAACATATTGCGCCCCTCTATCCGCTTCAATAAGAGTTTGATCAACGTCATCGACAATAGATATCTTACCCTCAATATGATCATAGTTCTCATCATCCGTAAGGCTAAGAGTAACAGAATAAAAAATAACATTCCCCCAAGCATCCACCACATCATCTGGCTTAATATTCAAATCTTTATAAGGAACCTTTCCATGAATAATAAGGCTGCCCTCTCCACCAGAAAATAAGAAATTTTTGCTTAAACGCACACTACCTTTGTACAGGTCAGAACACACTTTGACTGATTCATAACTCATATTTCCATTACTTATATTTATCGGCGCCGGGCAAGGTAATTTAAAATTATTTCTGAAATGGACCGCAACTGCATCATTAATCATTTCGATGGTTTGACTAGTATCTTTTCTTTTTGACGACTGTAAAAAGGTTTTAGAAAATGCAAAGAAAGAGGACATCAACAAACCCACAATAATAAGTACAATACAGAGTTCAATTAACGAAAAACCATTTCGATCGTGAGTAAAACTCTCTGGCTTTTGCATGATGTTCATATTTTTTTGGGACTAAGATTTCTAAATGATTTAACAGCTTAGTTGATGTAGATTGGACTTCGCAACCCCTCAAAACATTACTTTCGAAAGCATAACTGAGATATATTGCATTTTAACTAAAATTGAACTTTTTAAAGCTATAATGAAAGAGGTGGTAAATAATCGGGATAAACTTCATTATGAAAAAACTGATACTATCTGTTTTTATAGCAGCCTTTGCAATTAGTTCAGCACAGGCTGGTGATATCACAAGCGAGCGCATTAAATATTCGTCCGCTGACATCTACAAAAACGGTAGAAGAACCACAAAAGATCTTTACCTTTATACACACAAACCAAGCAACGAAAACTGCATAAAAAAACCTTTTGTACTGCTTGTCCATGGTGGTGGTTTCATAAACGGCAACGGTACTGGAAGCACCAATGACCAAGCAAAAAAACTTGCTGAAAATGGGTTCATAACAGCATCATTAAATTACAGGGTAGTAGGCGATAATCCAATTCCATCAGAAAAATTTAAACGCTTAGCAGGCGACGGACTTGCAAAAGCGGAAGACTTCAACATTAGGCTAATGGACATGGAGCGTGGCGTAAATATAAACGATATAAATTGGGTCATCAGTAAATATCGCGAAGGTAATGATCGTGTAAAACGAATAACGAAACGTAAAAGACAAGCTGTTGCGATGGCTGCTGCGATGGAAGATTTATCTAAAGCTTTAAATGTAATACATAGACACGCTGATCATCATTGTATAGATAAAGACCGCATTTCTGTTGTAGGTAAATCCGCCGGCGCCATTACGGCAGTCAACCTCATATATGCCGCAAATCATTATAGGATAACAATTCCCACAATCCATTCTGTTGTAAACTTATACGGTGGATTAATGCATTTAGATCTTTTGAGAAGCAACTCTTCGCCGATCTTATCCATCCATGGAACAAACGACAGAATAATCCCCCATCAAGCAAGCGTACTTCTGTCACGGGCAGCACGAAGAAAAGGCATGTATCAAAGTACTAAACTTCTAAACGGTGCTAGCCATGGTAATTCAGATTTCTGGCGCGCAAAACACGGTGGAAAGACCGCCAACGTCCATATTCTTGAATTCCTTAGAAAGTCTTCATTCTAATAAATGTAAAAATAATATTGACGGAAACACCTCTAACAAATTTGGAGGTGTTTTTTATTGCAGCATATCCAGCCCACCTGGAAGATAACCATCCTCATCAGCAACATCAGCAGAAAAAACACGAAATACATTTTCATTTTCAAACAACCTTAAATATCAACAAGGCCGCATATCCGGTACCCAAGCATCAAGGTCAGAAGCCGTACTACCCCCATCAAATGCTCCATAAGAATTTTGAAATGCTTGAAACTTGCTCTGCACACCTAGCTGCTTAATCGCTTTAGAATAGATATCGATTGGAATAATAGAAAAACTATCATTATCAGGGCGTTTTGGAACACCTGATCGATCAATCACCCTTATTTCAGGAAGAACGGTATCTTCACCTTGAAACAATGTATAAGGATCAATATTTTTCTGATACGCGTAAAGCACATTAAGAAAGCAATGAAACCATTCAAAGTCACTTTCAGATCGCGCTCTATACACCACATCACTTTGGTCATTAAAAGGTAAAAATAGATTATGTCTCGGCGCTTCTACAGTCGCCAACAGCTCTGCACATCTCTCTAAGACTACTCGCATGTAATCAACATCAAATTCAACATCATCCGGCTTAAATAGATAAACATCCGAAGAACGCTCATGCAAAAAATCAGCCCCAGCTTGATCCACATCAATAAATTGGCTTCTCACCAAATAATCCAAAAAAATAATAACACCACGACGCCTATTTTTTGAATGTGGAAGCAAAGAGTCCTCAATTTTATGAGCCGACTGACCATAAATCTCATCAAGACCACCAAATTCGTTGTTCTCAATGGAATCCAAAACACCATAAAGCTGATCAAATAAAGTCTTAGAAGGCATACTAACTATTCTGTGATTAATGAAAAATAGAACCTAAGATTTAACATAAAAAATGTCAATTATTTTTCGGCTCCAACCCCAAAAATTCCAACTGCCAATTCAGCTCATCTTTGTTCATCGGGTAATCAGTTCCGTCTTTAGGATAAACCATCTCCTTGGGCTTGACCTGCCCCACCGTCTTTTGCAGGTCAAACGCAAAACGCATCGAAAATCCAGCCTTCCAAGCAAGCGCAACTATCGCCTTTGGCGCGCGCACATCAAATATTTTTGTCACAGTGATAAAATCCGTCTTTGCCAAATGCGCCAACGCCCCCGCCACAAAATCATAATCACGCATCCCAAGGGCATCGGATAATTTCTCTTCGCTCAAACCATCGGGTTCTCTGATCGCGCGCTTCAAACGTTCTTCAACGGGTTCATTCTCATCCGGATTATTCGCCGCATAATCAAGCCTACGTCTAAATACTTCCGCAATTTCCTGCGTCATTTCAGCATCAAAATCTCCACGCAACATCAACAAATCACGCACAGAATCCTCAACAAATTCCGCCAACTGTTTTGCCAACGCCGCGGGCAAACTCTTACGAATGGAAATCGGTTTCTGCCACTCTGGGAATTGACGCGCCTTTTCAACAATAATTTGCAAAACCATCTCGGTTAAATCCGCACTCTCATTGCTTATCAACGCCGTTCCGCCTTGAATATCCTCAACATCAATCACCGCACGCGACACATCTGCACTAACCTGATCACGACACGCAATCGCTTCTACGACCCAACTCGCCGGATGACTTTTTAATATATCAAGCAAATCCTCATCCGCCAGCGCCGCACAAAAACGCAAAATCGGCTCTGACACTTCACGCTCAACATCCCGCGCTAGCTGCCCTGCAACCTTTGGCGGCGTATAGGCATGATCCTTTAGCGTCGAAGACAAGGCAAGCCGCACCTTCAAAACCTCATCAAGCGCAAGCGTCCCAAGCGCCTGCACCGTAAACGCATAAAGCTGGCTTTGTTTATCATGATTAACATCTGGCAAAAGCGCCATCAAACGCTTCGCTAAGGCAATACGAACATCCGTATCATGATCATCTGCCAAAATCGGAGAGACATGTACTGGTGTCGATTTATTCTTCGCAACCGCTTCGCGCACTTTCGGATCAGGATCACTCTGCGCCAGATAGTACAAAATTTCCTGGTTAGTGCCTGGGTCTTTGGCCAACGACATACGGTCTTTGACCTTCGCAGAGCGCAAAGATTCCTTCTGAACGAAATAGTTCTTAGGCTTTTTACTGAATTTACCACCAAAAAGGCGCGTCATTAAACTAGGCATAATTGTCTTATACCGCATCAAAAATAAAAATCATCATTCTTTTAATGCAATTTTTACGCCGAATAGAAAAAATCAGCCAACAGCACCAAAAGGATCAGGCCCAGGACCACTCGCATTATACTGAGTCTGCCTTGTCAAAATCGTCTGCAAACACTGCTCCGCCTGCTGCAAACGCTCTTCCCACTTTTCACGATCAAAGGGTGACGCCTTTGATCCTTTAATTTTCTCCATGCGTACAAGCAAACCTGGCTCCTCCGCATTACCATCAATATAGCCTTCAAAGGCCTTATCAAATTCAGGACCAGAAAAAGATGCCACATCCATGGCATCAGTCGTTATTTTAAAAATACGCCCGAACCCTTTATTCAACTCTGTCCGCGCCCCAGCAGTCGACTCAACAAAGCCATTACAAAGACGTATCAAACCTGTCATTTCACGAATAGCTTCACTATGCGCGGACTGCCCGGAATTCATGGTATGCGCACCAACAATACCAACGGCGTGCTGCGCCAAAGCCTCCTGATCCGCACGCACGGTCGACATAAATTCAGCAAACCCAGAATTACCCGATGTAACCCATTTCACAAAAGCCGGCTTTTCATCAAGACGTCCATAATTAAAAAGATTATTAATACCTCCCAAAAAAACCCTTTTTTCAGCTTCAGAAAGATCTTTTAGCGCACTTAAAGCCTCTTCTCTGGATGTCTGCAAACTTCCATTTGCAGGCACTTCAATATCCCCCAAAACTTCACGCTCAAGAATTTGCAGATCAGCCTGCAAATCCTCGAAACCTCTTCCCTGTTTGCGAATGGACTGCCTGCGCACATCAATAATGCGCTGCGCGGCGTCAAAATGCTCTTGTTGGAAAAAATAAGATGGTTGATTGGGGTGACTCTCAAAAGAAGCGCGAGAACCAAAATAAGGAGCTAACCAACCAGATAAAAATTTAAAACGCATAATAATTTTACTCAATAATTTTTACATATTGCTATCATCGAAAAACAAAAACTGTCAACGTTTTTTCGCAATGTAATCCCCACTTTGCATCTCTTTAAGGCGTGAAACAGTGCGTTCAAATTCATAAGCATGATCATCACCGCTATATAACTTTTCGGGCAACGCAGCCGCACTCATCACAAAACGCACATCATTTTCATATAAAACATCAATCAAATTCATGAAGCGTTTCATTTCATTGCGGTTTTCTTGCTCCATAACAGGAACAGCCTCCAATAAAACGCTATGATACGTTTCGCATATCTTAAGATAATCCTCCGCCCCCAGTGGCTGGGCGCATAGGTCATCAAATGAAAAACGCGCCACACCTTTCGCGGCTTCTCTCACCTCAATCACACGCCCCTTCACATTCAAACTCTCAGAAACGACCAAAGCATTATCACTTAATGCTTTGAAAACATTATCTATATGTATCTCAGCTTCTTCATCCAGTGACGTAAAATAACTCCCCTCCTCCATCAAAAATTGCGTGCGATAATCACACAAACTATCCAGATAAAAAACCTGCATACGCTCTTTAATTAACGCGATAGAGGCTAAAAAACGGTCCCGCTGAAGGCCACCTTCATAAAGCCGATCTGGCTCCCAATTACTGGTAGAGACAATCACAACACCCCGTTCAAACAAATTACGGTAAAGCCGCCCCAAAATCATCGCATCAGCAATATCGACCACGTGAAATTCATCGAAACAAAGCACACGATATTTCTCAGCAATACGTGCCGCAAATAAAGGGATGCTTTCATCCGCATCCTGACGAATACTGTCATCACTGCGCCGTGCATGCACATAATCATGCACCGAAATCATAAATTCGTGAAAATGCACACGCTGCGCAGGCACATAATCAGGCAAGCAGTCCACAAATAAATCCATCACCATCGATTTTCCACGCCCAACACCACCATAAAAATACACCCCGCGCGGCGGTTCTTGTGGCTTCGCAAACCATCCCCTTTTCGGCTTGTAATCCAATAATTCATAATAAAGCTGATCAAGCGCTTCAATCGCCTTCACCTGAACATTATCAGGCTTTAAAACGCCGCGTCCAACGCGCTCACGATATATAGTCAGAGGATTATCTGTCATGCGTCTTCTTAAGGCCCTTCAACAGCTTTCGGCGCCACACAACGGATCAAAACAATCGAAACCTCATACAAAAGCAATATAGGCATCGCTAACAACACCTGACTAATGACATCGGGTGGTGTCAAAAACGCCGCAACAACAAACGTTACAATCAGCGCGTATTTGCGTTTCGATGCCAAACCATTCGCACTCACTAATCCCGCTTTCCCCAAAAGAGTAAGTAAAACGGGCAGCTGAAAACAAAGCCCAAACGCGAAAATAAGCGTCATAATTAAATCCAGATACTCACTCACCCGCGCCTCTAATTGTATCGGCAAAGTTGTCTCTTCCGCACCCGTCTGAAAACTAAGGAAAAACGGCCAAGCCTGAGGCATCACAACGTAATAAACAATCGCGCCACCCGCAAAAAACAAAAGTGGTGTTGCAACCAAAAACGGTAAAAACGCATGCTTTTCAGACCGATAAAGCCCCGGCGCAATAAATAACCATATCTGCCATAACAAAATTGGAAATGTCAGAAAAATACCTGCAAAAAACGCAACCTTAAGATACGTAAAAAACGCTTCCGTTAAACCTGTGTAAATAAGCCTCTGCGACCCACCTTCGGCTTCCATCGCATCGGCAAGCGGCTGTACAAGAAAGTTATAAATCTGCTCAACAAATCCAAAACATGCCGCCGTGCCAATAATCATAGCAGTAACCACCCATAACAGGCGTTTACGCAATTCAATCAAATGCCCGATAATCGGTTTAGAGTTTTCGCTCATAACGTCCGCCTCATTGCATCGGGATGAAGCAAGCGCTCCATCACCGCGCTCGCCGTTAAATCACCCGTAACATTGATCGTCGTGCGACACATATCAAGCAAACGATCAACACCCAAAATAAGCCCAACACCCTCGGGCGGCACACCAATTCCGCTTAAAATCGTTGCCAAAACAATCAATCCAACACCCGGCAAGGCCGGAGTCCCAATCGATGCCCCAATCGTTGTTACAAGCAACAACAACGTCTCACCAAGGCTCAAATCAATCCCAAAAACCTGACATAAAAAGAGCGCCGCTACCGCTTGATAAAGCGCCGTTCCATCCATATTAATCGTCGCCCCCAGCGGAATAACAAAACCACGAATATCTTCACGAATATCAAGCTTCTCTTTCGCAACACGCAGCGATACCGGCATCGTCGCCGCGGATGAACTAGTCGAAAACGCAACCACTTGTGCATCCCGGATCGCCGCCAAAAACGCAAGCGGATTCCTTTTTGCCAAAACCGCCACAAGCAAAACATGAACAGCCATCATACCAAGCAAACCAACAATGACACACGCCATGTAAATTCCCATCCCCGCAATCGCAGAAACCCCCATGGATGACACAGCCTTAATCATCAAACTAAACACGGCCAAAGGCGCAAGCCACATCGCCCAATTCACCACCATCATCGATGCATCCTGAGTAAAGCTCAGCACATGCTCAACCGTCTTGACGGCTTTGGTTTGAATGCTCAGCAACGCAATCCCAACAATAACCCCAAGGATCACAAGCTGAAGCATATTCTTATTCAACTGCGCCTCCGCGGGGTTTACCGGAAAGACATTTAAAATACGCTGCGGAACGCTAAGCCCCTCTAATGCTTTAACATTAACATTGGGCGCTTCAACGCTACCAACCATGGCTTGGTCAATCAACAAACCCGGCTTCACAATAGAAGTAACAGCCAATCCAATCGTGATCGCCACCGCCGTCGTCATGATAAAATATGGGATAATCCGAAAACCAACCTTTTTTAACGCCGTAATCGATCCCGCACTCGCCACACCAAGAATAACCGACGATAAAACAAGCGGCACAATCACCATCTTAAGCAAGGCAATAAACAAATCCCCAGGCAGAATAACCCATTCTATGACAGCGTTTGGAAACGGGACAAATATCGCAGCAACAATTCCCAACACCATGCCGATCAATATCCGCAACCACAGATGCGCTTTCAAAAGATTAAGAGGCATCTTTACCCGCCCCCTCTTCTTCATCTTCATCACCATCTAAATTCTCAGCACCCTCTTCAAAATGCTCATAATCCTTGTCCAGCGGAACCATAACATCTTCATCTTCCGCCGCTTCATCGAACATCTGACTACGCCGCTGCGTCTCAAAATTCACCGCGCCACGAATATCATCCAGATCCGCATCGCGCATAAAATCATCAAATTGTTGGGTAAATGCGTATTTAATATAGGAAAGGCGCCGCATTAAATTTCCAAGCCCTCGCATCAAAGACGGAATTTCGTTCGGGCCAATCATCAAAACAGCCAGCCCCATAATCACCACTAATTCTGTCCAGCCAAAATCAAGCATGTTCAGGATCTATGATTTTTCATCCGAATTGTCATCAATCGCCTTCGGCGCATCATCGTCCTTCAGGCCCTTTTTAAAAGAATTGATACCCTTCGCCAAATTCTCGGCAATCATCGGTACACGCCCCGCCCCGAACACTACCAATATCAACAAAACAACAATCGCAATTTGTAACGGACCCGGTGCCATAACTATCCCTTTTTCAATTCCCTATTTATTGTATACCTTCTAATGCCGCTTCAATATCCATACGGATTTTATGCTCTTCTTCGGCATCATCTTGTTCTTGCGAATCTACGCCGCTCTCATCATTCTGTCCAGCCTCCTCATCACCAAACAGATCATCCTGCCCTTCCGCGCCCGGAATAGCCTCAATCGCTGGACGACGATCCAACAATCCTGACGCCTTTAGGTCATCCATCCCCGGCAAATCCATAATTGATTCTAAACTAAACTGATCTAAAAACGCAGGGGTCGTTAGCCATGTTAATGGACGCCCTGGTGTCTCACGCCTACGTCCCGGCTTAACCCATCCAGCCTCAATCAAAACATCCAAAGTTCCACGATGCGTGGTCACTCCACGAATATTCTCAACCTCCGCCCGCGTCACTGGTTGGTGATATGCAATAATCGCCAAACTCTCCATGCCCGCGCGGGAAACCTTCTTCGCAATCTCTTTTTCAATCGTCAGCATTTCGGCCAAATCCGTCGCAGTACGAAACGCCCAACACCCATCCAACTCAATCAGTTGAACCCCGCGCCCATCATAATCTTTTTGCAACTGCATTAACGCCGCACCAACATCAGCACCTTCGGGCATCTTATCATGCAAATCACGCGTCGAAAGCGGCTCCGCCGACGCGAATAATAACGCTTCCACTAATCGAATAGTTTCATTCATCACCCATCCCTTTCACCTTCGCATCCACGCATATAAATCGGACGGAACAAGCCATCTTGCTTAATCTCAAGCTTACCTTGCTTGGCCAATTCCAATCCCGCAGTAAAGGTTGATGCCATCGCGCTGCGCCCGTAAACGCGGTCTTTAATACCTTCGGGAATAAAACTCTCAAGGGTTGTCCAAACTGAATGAATGCCCTTTTTCGGCAGCTTACCCAACATCCGCCCAAGCCGCGCCATTGCATCATCCATCGACATCAATCGAAACTCGGGCAGATCATAATGGCTGTCTTCTTTGCGCTGTTTAATATCACCATAAGCTTTCAACACATCATAAAGGCTCGCCTGCCAACGCATCTGCGTATTCACCGTGATACCCTCGGGCGCGCCACGCGCAAAAACCTCTTGCCCCAACTGTGGCCTAGCCTTCAACGCTTCAGCCGCTTGTTGCATGGCTTCCAAGCGACGTAATTGAAATTGCAAGGCTTCGGCCATTTCCTCGGCTGTTGGGTCCGGCCCTTCATCTTCCCGCGGCAATAATAATCGCGATTTCAAATAAGCAAGCCACGCTGCCATTACCAAATATTCTGCCGCTAATTCCAAATTCAACTGCTTGGCACGCTCCATGAATGAAAGGTACTGGCGAACAAGCTGAAGGACAGAGATTTGCAGAAGATCCACTTTCTGATTACGCGCCAAATCAAGAAGCACAGAGATCGGCCCCTCATACCCGTCAATGTTCAGCAAAAGCGCATCCGCCTCATGCGCGTTATCATCAGATACGCGAGGCGGGTCTTCTTCAAAAGTCTCCGACGAAGGATTTACGACTGCATTCATACCGTCATTTGTAACGCTTTCAAGCTATTTTGCAAGGATTTCCGCGCCTTTTCGGTTAAGTTAGGCACAACTTTAGCAATCGATTGCATATCTTCTAATTTTCCAGAACAATAAAGCGCAACATCACATCCTGCATTTAAAACGGCTACTGATCGTTGAGCAACATCACCCAACAATGACAACGCATCCATATCCAAATCATCCGACACCAAAAGCCCATCAAACCCAATATCACCGCGAATAATATCATTAATCACACGAGGAGAAGCCGAAGACGGTAAATCGGCGTCAATCGATTCATATACAATATGCGCTGCCATCGCCCAAACTTGAGCCCCAATATCAGACGCCGCAATCTCCTGAAACGGCTTAAAATCAAACAGGCGAAGCTCCTGAAGCGACGCACTCACGCGCGGCAAATCCTTATGCGAATCTACATTCGCCCGCCCGTGCCCAGGAATATGCTTAACAATCGGCACAACGCCCGCCGCTAAGAAATGACGACATGCCGACAGCCCAAGCCGCGCCACAATATCCGGGTCATAAGAAAAAGCCCGATCCCCAATCACATCATGCGTAATAGGCGTTAAAACATCCATCACAGGCGCGCAGTTAACATTCACACCAGCACTTAAAAGCTCCTCCGAAAGCTGTAAAACTGTATACCGCAAATCATCTAGCGCTGCATCCATATCACCTGCTGCCTGCTCACCAAATGATTGCATCGCCGGAAAACCACGCCATAAAGGCGGCTTTAAGCGCTGAACACGCCCACCCTCCTGATCAATCAATATCGGACAATCCCAACCAACCGCCTCCCTCAATGAAGACGTCAACGCGTAAAGCTGCTCAGGATTATCACAATTACGCCCAAATAAAATAAAACCAAGCGGCTGCGCCTCATGAAAAAAACTGCGCTCTTCCTCAGAAAGAACGCAGCCCTCACAAGAGTATATAACCGCCTTGATATTATTTAACGACAAGGCATCCGCCCGGATTTTGCGCCTTAATGGATCCGCAAATCTCGCTTGCGCTTTCTCCTGCCATTGGACCAGCTTGAATACGAAAGAAAACACCTTTATCGCCCAAATCCGCTCGCTCAACACGGTATTTTGCACTGGCCAATTCATTTGGATATTTTTTCACCAACTTCGCCCATTCAGAAGACGATGCTGCTGCGCTCTTGATACTTCCAAGCTGCACAAAATGCGTTCCCGGACGAATATCAAATCCTGATCCCGGCTTTATATCCGCAACCGCACTCGCAACTTTTTGCGTTGGCTCTAACTTCGCAACAATCACTGGTTTTTCTGCCTTCGTGTCTTTCTTTTCTAAAACATCACGAACAAATTCGAGCGTATCTGGCGATGAGCCTGGCTTGTAAAGTGTATCCGGCTTTTCCGGCACCTCAATCTTTGCCACAACGTCCCGCGCCGCAGCCTCCTCAACAGCTTTCTTATCCGCTTCTGCCTTTGCAACGACTGCTTCTAATCGCTCACCAGCCTCACTGCGTGCTGCCGCTTCAACGCCTGTTGCTTCTTCAATCAGAGAGTCTGTATCCGTCGCATCACGACGTGCCTCCGTCTCTGCAATGATGCGCTCCGCCTCAGCTGCGAATGCTTCTAGGCGATCAACCGGCTCTTCTTCATCCAATAGATTTTCAATCGACTGAACATCCGATGCATACGGATCACGTAAAGATGAAAAGACAGTACTGTCTTGAAACGGCACATCCAATCCACCCGGATCAGACGGCAATTCTTTAAACGGTGTCGTTTCCGCCAAAACAACCGGCACGTCTTGCTCACTGCCCGATGGGTAACTAGAGATAAGAACACCCGCAAGCGCAGCGCCAGCCAATAAAATCGCTCCGGTCGCAAAAATCGGGTTTTTCATCTTTCTAGCTATCGCACCAACAAAGCCCTTTTTGCCTGTGTTGTAATTATCGTAATTAAAATTGTCGTAGTTACTCTGATTCATCTCTCAATACCTTGTTTGATGTGTAAAATTGATTCTTCTTTACTATTTAACGCAAATCCCAATAGAGATCAAAAAGACGCTCATGTTCGCGTATAGCATATCGATCTGTCATACCCGCAATGTAATCACAAACAACCCGCGCACGAATTTGCTCATTATCAAGGCCTCCCGCCTCTTCCACGCGCTTTTGCCAATTATCGGGCAACACTCGTATATTGTCGGTAAAAGCTGTGAATAACTCTGTCACGATACGCTCTACCTTCAAATGCAGACGCTCAACCGTATAATGACGATACATCCGATCAAACAAAAACGCGCGCAATTCATCCACTTGGCTCTTCATACCATCACTAAACGCAACTAATTGCCCCCCTGCCTTGCGCACATCCTCTGGGCTTTGCGGATTGGCTTTTTTAATGCGTGCCTCACTCTCTCGTAAAACATCATTGACCATCGTCCCAATCATACGACGGATGGTCTCATTCACCATGTAGCGCTCTTCTAACATGCCATATTCCGCCCGAACATCCGCCATCACGCGCCCCAAAAGTGGAATGGTCTCTAAATCATCCAAAGTAAACAAATGCGCACGCAAGCCGTCTTCCACATCATGATTGTTATACGCAACATCATCGGAAATCGCTGCGACCTGCGCTTCAATAGAAGAATGTGAATCTAATTCTAAATCCATCTTCTCTTGTAATTCCCGCACGGAAATATGCAC
This sequence comes from Bdellovibrionales bacterium, assembly GCA_045106175.1. Lineage (GTDB taxonomy): Bacteria > Pseudomonadota > Alphaproteobacteria > Micavibrionales > Micavibrionaceae > TMED27. The sequence goes on along the minus strand of JBGCEF010000065.1, from coordinate 31,886 downwards.
TTCTCCCAAATCATGAGGACCATAAAGAGGGCCATTATGCTTCACGACCCCTTCCAAGGTCTCCCATGTCAGGTTCAATCCATTCCAATTCGGATATTTCCGCTCAAGCGTTGTCAAAACACGCAACGATTGATCATTATGCTCAAACCCGCCATAGGGCTCCATGCATTTGGCAAGATATGTCTCACCAATATGCGCAAACGGCGTATGCCCCAAGTCATGAGCCAAGGCGATCCCTTCCGCCAAATCCTCATTCACCATTAACTCCCGCGCAATCGAACGTGTAATCTGCGCCACTTCTAAGGTATGGGTCAAACGTGTGCGGTAATGATCACCCTCATGATAAACAAACACTTGGGTCTTATATTTCAACCGACGAAACGCCGACGCATGAATAATCCGATCTCGATCACGCTGAAACGCATTACGATGCTCACTACCCGGCTCATCATGCACCCGCCCCCTAGAATTTTCTGGCACACATGCATAAGACGCCAAAGGCAATGCACAATAATTATAAGATGATTCAGAACTCATATTGCTCATACCCGTACTTAAACTATATAATAATATTATGAGCTTAATCATTGACGATAGCGCCGTAAAGCGCATTCATGAATTACGAACCGCACAAAACAAAGATGCGCTATTGCTGCGCGTCACCGTCGAAGGCGGCGGATGTTCCGGCTTTCAATATAAATTGGAACTAACCGAAGATAAAAATGATAAAGATAAAATCTTCGAAGATGCGGTTGTCACAGATGATATTTCATTGCCCTTTTTGGATGGCTCAATCGTGAAGTTTGACCAAGGCTTGATTGGATCAGAATTTAAAATCGAAAACCCAAACGCTATCTCCGGCTGCGGATGCGGCACTAGCTTCGCGGTATAGGCTTAACACATTACCCCGTCAATAACGGGCCTATTTTCATCATACCCCAAATCTAAATCGGGAGAATATCCCAGTGTATAAAGCGAATAATCTCTGTACCAAGCCAGAGCCTTATGAACATCGTTTCCGATAAACTCTAAAGCTTCATCATCACCTTTTGCTTCGGCTAAAACAGCATCTATAAAATCTTGACGTTCGTCTTCATCTGACGGATCAAAACCAATGTCAGAAATTATACGCGCATCAAACCAGCGCATAGCTTCATCAAAATTAACACCGATAGCATTCTGAGCACCCTCATCACCTTGAAACACATTATCCAAAGCCCAAAACACAAAATGCTCCTATCTCTGAGTATCACTGGTTTTAAGCATTTGAGGATCAAAATATACTGATCGCACTGCAATAGCTTTACGTTTGCGATCATGAACACCTTGGGCCCACTCCGCTGCACTTTCAACAGGCCTGCTACCCGCTTTATCAGAAAAAGGAGACATTTTTGTTTTACTTGCATTCAAACTAAGAACGGAAACAGCCCCACGAAAATTTGCCCATAACCTCATAAAACTATCCTTAAAAAGAACTTCTTATTTTAACCTAAAATCACATCTAATGTTGAATGAAGATCATCTAAACCAATATCTCGCGGGGGGCTACCATCAGCCGCAAGACCAGAATAATCAAAACCTGCCTCTTCCATCAAAAGCATCGTATCCCGCCAATCTGACTGCAAAACAATCTCATCGGGACCATCACCAAAAAAACCAGTTTCTCTTAATTTCATATCAAACCTTTATATCAACGATAAGAAACATAGCGAAACAAAATTAATATGTCAAATAAACTAACCTATTATACGTTCCAAAATCGCATCACGCTCATCATAATAATAAGAATAAGCAATACGTGACGCTAAATTTTGTGCATTAATGCTCTCCCGCCAATGACTTGCATCATTGTCCATTAACGCCCCAAAATGGCGCTCATAAACATCGTTAAGCTCGCGCCTGTAAATAATTCCAACAGCCGCACTTGCAAAACAAGGCGAGACACGATTGACTGCTTTTAAGACAGGTCCTACAACATCCATAGACTTAAATTACACTAGAAAATTTTATTATGTCAATAAAAATAGCCAGCTGGAACGTCAATTCGATCAAAGCCCGAAAAGACCATGTCATCAAATACCTCCAAGATACCAATCTTGATATCTTGATGGTCCAAGAACTAAAAGGACTGGATTTCCCTGAACTAGATTTTCACGCCATCGGTTATGAAACTGCCGCTGTCACGCAAAAGGCTTACAATGGCGTCGCTGTTTTCTCTAAAAAACCTATTAATGTGATTCTCAACCGCCTCCCCGGTGATGAAACTGACGAACAATCGCGCTATATCGAATTTGAAACCGATGGCCCCGATGGCAAGCCGCTACGCTTAATCAATATCTACCTCCCGAATGGAAACCCCGTCGGCACCGAAAAATTCACTTATAAAATCAGTTGGATGAAACGCTTAAGACAGCGACTTAAGGAATTAAAAGATAACAATATTCCCTTTACAATAGGCGGTGATTTTAACATCATCCCCGAAGATATAGACTGCCATAATCCAAAAGCATGGGCCAACGACGCCCTCAAACAACCAGAATCAATCGCAGAATTTCGCGCCCTTCTTAATTTGGGGCTAACCGAGGCGTATCGTATCTTTGACAAATCCCCTGAACGCTATAGCTTTTGGGATTATCAACGCGGCGCATGGCAAAAGAATGACGGCATCCGGATTGATCACTTCCTGCTATCCCCTGAAATCGCCGACCGCATTCAAAGCTGTACAATCGATAAAACTCCGCGCGGCTGGGAGCGCCCATCCGACCACACCCCCATCATAATAGAGATCGCCGCATGACACTCAAAAAAATTCTCATCATAGGCACACTACTACCCTTAAGCGCGTGCGCAAACTCAACATTCGATCCGGTCGAACATTACCTCGCCAAAAGAAACTTAAGCCCACCCAGCACAACTCAGTTCCAGTCATGTCGCGGATATGGCTGCCAATTCATTGATACAATTATACTAAACGAGGACGAATGGGCCATAATCGACGCCCCCTTCAAACGCAAAGCTAAAACACCAAAAGACGAGCGCGATAAAATCATCAAGTCCATTGCTGAATTTGAAACCATTGTTGGCACAAAAAACGGAACATCCAAAGATGTATGGGGCACCTTCCAAAAAACCGGCCACACTCAGCTTGATTGCGTCGACGAAAGCACAAACACAAGCATGTATATGTTGGCCTTACAAAAACGCGGTCATATCCATCATCACATTATCGGTACCCCACAAGCCCGCGTTAGTTTGCGTCAATGGCCACACCAAACAGCAACACTTATTGAAAACGAAACTAAACAGGTCTACGCCATTGATTCGTGGTTCTACAACAATGGCGAACCGCCAAGAATTATAGAATTCGAAACATGGAAAGATGGCTGGAGCCCCAGAAAGCTTGAAAGGCTAGCCCAAAAACAAAGAGCAGAAAAAGCAAAATCCCAATAATGATTTATCTTTAAAGACGTGATATTGTTATCAGGTAATATATTTCCAATTTATTCCCAAACGAGAATTTTCATGAAACGCAAACTGACATCTCTAACACTCGCCGCATTAGCAACAACAACCGTAATCGCCGCCTGTAGCGCACCAACAGCGATACGCGAAGAAGTCGCATACAGACTGGCCTCTCCGGCATGGATGAATAAACGCACCATCAATACGGGCGACTTTAATTTAACGGCCTTTGAGCGTATGCATGAAAAAAACAAACCCGTTACATTATATATAGAAGGTGATGGCACCGCAGATCGCTCATCCCAAACGGGGAAAACCAACAACCCAACACCAATAAATCCAGTAGCCCTGCATTTAGCCACACGCGACAAATCAGACAACGTCGCGTATCTAGCGCGCCCTTGCCAATATACAGGTATGGTTCATTACGATCACAGCACGGATGAAGACAAAAAACAAAAAAAATGTGACCCCATCTTTTGGGGCAGCGCACGCTTCTCACCAGAGGTTATCGCCGCCTATAACAGCGCTCTTGATAACATAAGCCGCCAATTCTCGACTAAAAATTTCCACTTGGTTGGATATGACGGCGGCGGCGCCATCGCCGCTATCCTAGCCGCTCAACGTGACGATGTCCTGACATTAAGAACAGTGGCTGGAAATCTGGACCATGATGCTCAAAGTGTCTATTTAGGCATTGCCCCGCTCAACAATTCTCTAAACGCGATAGATTTCGCCGGTCGACTGAAAGATGTACCGCAACACCACTTCATTGGCGGTCAAGATGAAACCGTTAAACCAGCAGTACTGCATTCCTACCTACAAGCTGTGGGCGAATCCCAATGTGTAGAATATACAATGATACAAGAAGCTGAGCACGCCCGCGGCTGGGTCGAAAAATGGCCTGACCTCTTAAAAGCGGACTTACCTATGTGTGAAAAAACACCAGTCTTTGAACCAATGGAAAAACCAGATTTAATTTACGTCCCCCGCATGAGCGGCGACAAAAAATAAATCTTAAGAAGATTAGCTAAATTTATCAGCATTTGATTTGTAAAGACGATCCGTTAAACGAAAAATCATCGATTTAATCAACGGATCGCACTGGCTCAGCTTTTCATCCATCATTGCTTTCGAAACAATCGCAACACGCGTTTTTTGTCGCGCAACGGCTGATGAAGAATGCTTAACGCCCTTGATCAACGCCATTTCCCCCAACGTCTCACCTTCGCCAATCACAGCAATCTGCTTTGTAACGTCATCTTCTTTACGAAAAATCTCAACTTCGCCTTTTTCAATCACAAACGCCTCGGTTGCCTCATCGCCCTCCTCAAAGATGCTTACACCTTCAAAAAACTCTTTACGCATAACAACTTTTTCAGAATCAGACATAACAATATTCTCTCAATATTTATAATAACCAACACTAGCATACTGCACATATAGAAAACACTGATACATCAAAGAACAAAACAATTCCTGTGTATGCAGCACGACACCCACCAACCCAATCAATAAAAAAAATTACTGCTGATGCTGTAAATCAAGTGCAGGAACGCTATTAAGCTCAAGCCCCTCTGTTTCTCGCTTAAATACATCAAACGCAGATTGCATATATTGATGGGCTTCCGTATCGCTTGGCATAGAATTTAGCAACGCTTGCATACGCTCTTTAATTTGCGGAAGGCTACTCAAAAAATCTCCCATTTCGGCATTTTGATACATGGTTATCGATGCACGCATATCCGCGATTAAAATATCATAACTCTCAACCAAATCTAGACGCCCTTCATTGGTCCAATGATTAATATCAAATGCAAAATACTCTTCAGGGCTCTGCGTAAAGACAAGCGCATAATCAGAATCTTGAATTCCGTCACCTTCCACCAAAAGGCTACTATTTAAAAAAGAAAACTTATAACGAAACTCGTTTAAATTAGGATTAATCTGATCAATACTCGGTATATCCAAAATACGATCAACCCCTGAATTATTGAATTCAGCACTACTGTGGTAAATCCCACCAAAAACAATATAACGCTCACCCGTCTCCAATGATTGTTTCTTGTCTAAAACCGTCTGCGCCCACGTAGAATTCACCGTAATACGATCATCATCTCCGCGATCATAATCAATCGGGTACACTTCAATCCCCGCATTTCTAGCGGCGATCATCATCTCCAAACGATTATCCGCTGCATGAATAGAGACATTATCACTGCGCGCCTCAATCAACGCCTGCAATGTCTCATCCCATTCCGGCGTCCCTGGCTCAGCATTATTAAACGCCTCATAGGCAGCCATATCTTCAACCAGTCCCATCTCCATATAAAGCTGTTGCACACCAAGCCCAGAAAGACGCTCCATGTTTGACACCATAAATGCTTCTATCGCTTCCGAATTATGGTCTTCACCAATAAAAAGCCCCTGAGACGCGCCAAAAACCTCTTCAACAACTTCAAATGTACTACGCTCAATAAATTCCATACAAACCTCTACAGAATGCATGATACTAAATAGCTATTAAAAAATTATGAAAATATTAAAGTAATTCGAAGTTCAAACGATTGATCAATCAACACATATAAACCTCATTTTATTTGACATATTGATAAAAGTTGCTATTTTTAGCTTCGATCGTAAAAACTATGAGAAAATTACCTGATAAATTTAGATTAGTATCTGTATTTGGAGGAAGCAAACCTTCCCCCGATGCCCTTGCTCGCCTTAATGCACAAATCTCCACTATAGACGAACAAAGACGTGATTTAGTAACGCGCCGCGACGCCATGGTATTAGCATTAAAAGAAAGCATTTCTTTTGAACAAATACTCCCTGACAAAAAATATAAAGCACTGCATGAACAGCTTTTGACAAATGAACAAGTACACGAACTTCCAAACATTGAAGAATTAGTTGCAAAAAGAATAGGAAATCATGGTGATAATAAGCGCTGCTTTGCACGCGTAAATAGGGACGGCAAACCAGTTGTAACAACCGGCATTTATACTGCGCTTATGGATATTTCATCCGATGAAGAACTCTCCTATTCTGACATACCCGGAAATATTGACACTGTTAAAGAATTACCGGTCGAACCATTCCAAGTAACCGATAAAACAAAAACAGTCGCAGCTATATTATATACCATCTCTAACGATGGCAAAGATTCATGGGATCATGGCGGCCGCCCTTTAGCACGAGAAGTCTATGCCTCCCTAAAAAGTGAAGCTGAACATCACGGGTATAACTTAGTCATATCAACACTTTCACCTGCAAGAAAATTCTCTAGCTGGCTAACAAAACAACCCGGTTTTGAAGGATTCTGGGATGAAGACAATAAAATCGCTGCCCCAGCATTCATGGACAGCATCCAAGACGCTTCAAGTCATCCAGAACTAAAACAAATGCTCATGCGATACTTACTGACTGAAATGGACCCTGTTATGAAATTTCATCTCGGAAACGGCGCTTATATTGGGGATATCAAAATCAATCCTGACAATAATAAAGACTGGTTGATGATAAACTATGTTTATCCGAATAATGAAGAAACTCTCGCCGCGAATAGTGATTTCTTTAAACAATCCCAGATGCGCATGACAGCTCCCCATCTCATGGAACTGCTGGGCCACGAACCAGAACTTCATACTAAAGTCGGCAACTTACCAATAAACGCACTTTAAAACCAATAACAACATACCCGCACCAAAAGCCACACACCTAAAAAATGCCGAGGAGAGACTTAAACTTTCAACCCCTGTGCTTCGCGCATTCATTTTTGAACACTCGTGTATTAATGATAAACACCGCGCTATAAACAATTATAAATAATAATAAAAGAAATGGTGCCCGAGGGGAGAATTGAACTTCCGACACGGGGATTTTCAATCCCCTGCTCTACCACTGAGCTACTCGGGCACATCACAAAATGTGAAGACATAGCGTTATAAGAAAAAGGACCGCCTATGTCTAGCCCTCTCTTGTTTTTAAATCACAAATAACCAAATTTTAAAAATATTGACATTATTTACATAAAATAATAATCTTCCCGCATGTTGAGTACTATATTCACTCCCGCTGCACTAGGAACCCTTGTCACAGGCGTAGTCGTTGGCGCATTTATCCGCGCACCGCTACAAGACTGGTTCATGACCAAATATAATAAACACGTCAAAGGCGGAAAAACAAAACTAACGATTGCGCAAATTCATGCCCGCGACGGCACAGAACCGCACATCACAAAAGCCATCAAAAACGCTTTTAGCGCAAGCCCTAAACTAGAATATATTTACTTTCAAACATCTGATCGCCTGTTTTTCATGCATAGGGACGATAAAGACCCTGTTGTCTTAAATCTCGAAAATAAAGAAAGCCATTACCTACAAACACGCATAAAACACATGAGCCTAGATGACGGTCATGCCTTTTTGAAAAAAGCGACCGCCAATGACGGCTTCGACCCTCACGCAGATGTGCCTTACGAAGAAGAATTATACTATCTAGAACATGCAAAAATGAATTGCAGCATCGTTAGCCAAGATATGAGCGATCCAGAAAACATAAGAGAGTCTGCAAAAAACGCTATAACTTTCTTAGAGGCACTAATTGAAGACCCGGATATAACAAACCGTTCAACCGGCAACACAATCATTGTCTCGGCTATAGAAATAGGTGACAAAAAACAAAACATGATTGTTATAAAGCCATTCTCACAAAATGTGCGTCAATATTTAGAACGTCAGGGCGTCACACGCTTCAGAACCCTGCCCGCCGAAATGCTTCTCGAAGGAATTGCAGAATATCGTTCATTAGATTTAGCGCAGTTTGTAGAACACCGTCAAAACAGAGAACGCGCAATGGAAAACGCGCTTATATACGCCCATACATAAGCCTACTCGAAACGCCCAACAAACCTCTCTCCAAGCGGCGGTGTACGGCGCTTACGGGTTACTTCAATCAATCCTAGATTCGTAATTCCATGAATTTGCACTGTACACGGGTCATCATTAATCGCCTCTTCCAATGCTGCAATCAACTTGCCCTCTTCTTTTTTCGAATTCATCTTCAAAAAATCAATCATTATAATACCGCCACAATTACGAAGACGTAACTGGCGCGCAACTTCTTTAGCCGCCTCAATATTAGTCCCAAGTTTGCTCGCCTTATCACTACCCTTATTAACATCCACCGCCGTCAACGCCGCGGTTTTTTGCAAAATCACACTGCCGCCCGATGGCAACACACAATAACTTTGAAACAAATCTTCAATCTGCCCAATAATATCGCGCTCATGAAACAACGCTAATTCTTCTTCCGCATTCGGTAATTGAATCGGCAAAATCTTGGTCACAAGATCAGGTGCAAAAACCGCGCACCATTCCTCGACCTCTTCAAAATGCTCCATCGTCACAATTTCAATCCGATCAATCGGCTGCGCGGCCTGATCGCTCATTGTACGTTGAATCGCATCCGGCCCCAACGCAATCAAGCCCGCCTCGTGACCAGCCATAAATTTCTGCATCTCCTGCCACGCATTTTGCAGAATTTTGCCTTCACGCATTAACACATCTGTCTGTGTATTCGCCGCCGCCAACCGTAAAATACAGCCATCAATATCCTCAAGCTCATCTTGCATTTTCAATAGCTGCTTACGCATTTTCTTATCACGAATGCGCGTAGATACACGATTTACACCCATCATCGGACAATAAATAATGTATCGACCAGGCAATGTAATATCCATGCTCATCTGCGGAGTTTTGGTTTCGGTTGATGCAAAATCATCATGATCTTTGGGGATATATGCACTCTTGGCTTGCACCGCCACCATATCGCCAGCATTAAAACGCTTACCAATCGCTTTGGCACCGCCTTTAACAACACGCCCTTCTTTATCAAAGCTACGCGTTTCATTATTATAGAGAATACCGGTATTAAACCCGTCCAAATCCAGAAATGCCGCGTCCAAGGCTGCATCTATCGCCGTCACTTTCGCCCAATAGATTGAACCCCAGCGCACCTCTTCATGCGGCGGCTCCATCTCAAGCCCCTCAATGCGACCATCTTTAAGCGCGGCCACCAAAATGCGGCCATCTTCTTCTTCAATGAGAATATCCAAATTTATCCCTTTTTAAATCCAAAACCTTCTAATAAAGCCATTGTATCATAAAGAGATAAACCAACCACATTGGAATACGACCCACGGATAAATTTTATATAAGATGCCGCCAAACCTTGAATCGCATAACCGCCCGCTTTGCCCTGCCACTCGCCGCTTTCTATATAACGCTCAACTTCATCATGGCTTAATCGCTTAAAGCTCACAACTGTGTCACAAAGCCGCGTTCGTAATCGCCCATCAGGTGCAATCACACAAATACCGCCATATACATGATGCCTACGCCCCGATAACACACGCAGATACCCGCGCGCATCCTCTTCACTATCTGCCTTATCTAAAATACGTCGTCCACACCCAACAACCGTATCCGCCGCAACAATAAACGCCCCGTTATGCTGTTGCGCCGCAATCGTTTGCGCCTTCCCCTCGGCAAGCCTTAACGCCAAACCCCTTGGCAATTCGTCCTTTAACGGTGTCTCATTAATATCCGCAGGAATAATCTCAGCCGGCTCAATACCAACCTGCCCCAAAAGCTGAACACGCCGCGGAGAAGCAGAAGCAAGAATGATTTTATCTGTCATGCAATAGAAATGCGATAATTCCCCCTAAACCGCAAGTAAACATTGACATTAACGCACTAAATATATTATGAAAATAAAATGACTAATGATCCATCATCACCACTCAACACCCTGTTCCCGCCTCTGCACGGGTTAAGCCTATCTGAAATGATTGATCAATATATCTGGCTTTATGATGACGCAGATAAAGCCAAAAATGATCGTTACAAGGCGATTGAAGAGCATGGCCATGACGCAATAGCAGAAAAAATGAAAGTCCAAGCAGGAAGAGACTTAGCACGGGTTTTGCTACAAGCTATCGACATCATTGATAAATTAAAAACATCAGGTGCATCACAACTCGACTTAATCGCAGAAGATACACTAGACGCATTTTTTGATCGTCTTATTTTGTTCACTTATGGCTATGGAAGTTTAGAAGATCACATAGAAGACATCGAAGATATAAAAGAAGTAACACCCGAAATACGTAGCGTTAACAACATTGATCCTCAGGAAACAGCAGAAAGAATTTTTGAACTAGCGCCACAGATCTTAACAATGAAAAGAATACAAAGAGTTAATAATTATAGTGAAGATGACATGGACTTGCAGGCGAAATATACTGTAGCCATGACACTAATAGAATATTCAGAATACACACGCCAAGAACAACGCCAATATGACACATCGATCACTTGGCAGGACCCTGTTGTCTAACTACTTCTCACGGAAAATAATACGACCCTTAGTCAAATCATAAGGCGTCATTTCAACAACAACCGTATCGCCCTGAAGCACACGAATGCGGTTCTTACGCATTTTACCAGCTGTATGAGCCAAAATCACATGATCATTTTCAAGCGTCACACGAAACATCGCATTAGGGAGAATTTCACTCACGACACCTTTAAATTCAATTAGATCTTCTTTTGGCATTTCAACTCACGTTCATTGTTAAATTTCTGTTTTATATACGCCTTTTTAAGCAAAATGCAAGCTTTAGCGCCACATCGTCAAATTTTGAGCGTGGAGAACACAAATCAACGTAAATAATCGCCGCGCCGTGTCAAAATCCATCTCAATTTTATCGCTAAGCCGCTCCTGAAGGCTTTCTGCCCCTTCATTATGAAGCCCGCGCCGCCCCATATCAATCGCTTCAATGCGCGATGGCTTGCCCTCACGCATTGCTTCATCATAACTACGCACAATCATGAAATAATCTTTAATCAAACGCTTATAGGGCTTCAACGATAAAACAAGCATCGGCACATCATCTCCTGCGCCATTTTGAATACGAAACACAAGTCGGTTTTCTTCAACACTCAACGCAAGACTATAAGGGCCGCCATGCTCATCTTTAAGCGGCTTAAACATACTCTTACGTTTCAAATCACGCATCGCAACTGTGCGATCGCGCCGAAGCAGCTCTTGATGGGATTGTAACTGAAGGTCTGTAATCGTAATCGCTGCAATATCAGACATAAATCATACAGCTTTTCGGAATTTTTCAACCCAATCACCAACCGTCTCAGGATTAGTTTTCAATGCTGTACGGTTAACGATCAATTTGGATTCAATCTGCAAAATCTCATCCGTTTCAATGAGATTATTCGCCTTCAACGTGCTTCCTGTTTCAACCAAATCCACAATGCTATTTGCCAAGCCCAATGCAGGCGCGATCTCCATCGCACCATTCAACTTAATGCATTCGGCCTGCACCCCTTTTTGAGCATAATATTTAGTTGTTAAATTTGGATATTTCGTCGCAATACGAATATGGCTGGCACGCGCATCTTCTTCGACTTTGTCTTTAGGGACCGCAACACTTAAACGACACGCCCCTATCTTTAGGTTTACAGGCGCATATAACTCGTCATAATCAAACTCTTCAATCACATCCGACCCAACCACACCCAAATGCGCCCCGCCATAGGCCACAAATGTCGCAACATCAAATGCACGTACGCGAATAATATCAAGGTTAGGAATATTCGTTGAAAACTGTAATTTGCGGGATTTTGGGTTGGTAAAATCGTCCTCAGGAATAATGCCGCACGCCGACATCATCGGTTCTAACTGTTCCCAAATTCGTCCTTTCGGAATCGCAAATATGAATTTTTGATCTGTCATAACAATAGTTTATAACGCGAAATGATGCAGATGCGAAGACATAATATGGTCCACCTAAGGGTTTTTTGGAACAAAAACTCCATACGCCACAAGCGCGGTGCCAATCATCAAAGAACTAGCCGGCTCCAATGCCGCAATACCAGCAAGAGCCGAAGACGCATTCGCCCCTGTATCTGCCGCCACGTCATCAAAATACAAAGACAAATTATCATGCCATGCTGGCCAAGCCGCCGCCGCAGCGCCAAAAGTAACAAACAAACCACCAGTTACGATTGCTGTGTTAAGAAAAAATGTCCGCGGCCAACCCATAATGTGTGCACCATAGATATTAATGAAAATTATGTCAAAAAATTAAGCTTTAGTGATCTGCGCACCAACACCAGAAAGCTTCTCAACAATCCGCTCATAACCGCGCTCAAGGTGGTAAATGCGATTAACCGTAGTTTCACCGTCTGCAACCAACCCCGCCAATACAAGCGCGACAGAAGCGCGTAAATCAGTTGCCATCACTTCGGCACCTGTTAATTGGGTCACACCACGAACAATCGCAGAATTACCCTGTACGCTAATATCTGCGCCCATACGATTAAGCTCCGGCACATGCATGAAACGATTTTCAAATATCGTTTCCGTGACCATACCCGCACCCTGAGCAATCGTCAGCATCGCCATAAATTGCGCCTGAAGATCGGTAGGAAAACCCGGATGCGGCTCCGTCATCACATCAATTCCTTTTAACGGCGTATTGATATCACGCGCAACAAGCACATCATCACCATCTTGATCAACATCAATCCCAGCCTGACACATCAATCCAACCGCCGCACTGATATGGTCCAGGCTACTATTCTTAAGACGAACCTGTCCTCCCGCCATCGCGGCAGCAATCATATAAGTCCCCGTTTCAATACGATCCGCAATAACACGGTGATGCGCCCCATGTAGTGACTTCACCCCTTCAATACGAAGCGTGTCAGTGCCAAGCCCTTCTATCTTTGCACCCATCGCAATCAAACATTCACCAAGATCTATAATCTCTGGCTCGCGCGCGGCATTGGCCAAAACTGTCGAACCATTAGCAAGCGTTGCCGCCATCATCAAATTCTCTGTCGCACCAACGGATACTTTTGGAAATAAAATCTTCGCGCCCTGTAATCCGCCTTTCGGCGCTTTGGCATTAATATACCCTTCCTCAAGACGGATGTCCGCACCCATCTCTTCTAGGGCTTTAATATGCATATCAACCGGACGTGTCCCAATCGCGCACCCACCGGGAAGTGAAACCTTTGCATGCCCAAAACGCGCCAAAAGCGGCCCAAGCACCAAAATACTCCCGCGCATTTTACGCACAATATCATAAGGCGCAGTTTGCGTCGTAATCGCACCCGCATTCATCGCCATCAGGCTCCCCTCGGCCTTCACCGTACATCCCAAATAATCAAGCAATTCAATCTGCGAACCAATATCACGCAACGCATTCGGCATATTCTCTAGATGCAGAGAATCCTCCGTCAAAAGCGACGCACACATTAATTTAAGCGCACAATTCTTAGCCCCGCTAATCGGAATAACACCATGCAGCGGATTACCGCCTGTGACTTTTATCTTATCTAATGTTGACGATGAAGGAACAACATACGCTTCACCAGCCTGATCAACAGACGGGTTAGAAGATTTAAGATTAACGATGGTATCGGCTGCACTCATATATTGAACCTAAATAATAATTATTGCGATGTCGGTTTTTTAGTATGCCTTAATAACCACGAATACGACAAAAGCACAAGAATTTATTACGTTAAACAAATTCTTATAACTTCGGCAAAGTAACACCTTTTTGCCCCATATATTTGCCCGCACGATCCGCATATGAAACCTCACACGCCTGACTGCCTTTAAAAAACAAGAACTGCGCTACACCTTCATTCGCATATACCTTTGCTGGGTTTGGTGTCGTGTTAGAAATCTCAAGCGTCACATGCCCTTCCCAACCGGGCTCAAGCGGCGTAACATTTACAATCAAACCACATCGCGCATAAGTACTTTTACCTAAACAAATCACTAAAACATCATCAGGAATTTTGAAATACTCAACCGTATGCGTCAAAACAAAACTGTTCGGAGGAATAATACACACATCCTGCTCACGCGTTACAAAATTAGAATCACTAAACTCCTTCGGATCAACCATCGCCGTGTCGACATTGGTGAAAATCTTAAAATCGGGCGCACATCGGGCATCATACCCATAAGACGACAACCCATAAGAAATAGCCCCGTCACGCGTTTGCTTTTCAACAAACGGAGAAATCATACCGCGATTTTGCGCAAGGTCACGAATTTGGTGATCCGCCAAAATGCCAGGCGCAGCCTCCTCATAAGCAACCATATCTTGAAAATTCTTTCCATCACGCGTCTTAATAGCTTCCATACTCAATCCTTCTTCTCATCTTTTGAATCTGTCGGCTTCGCCTTTTTCACAGGCTTTCTCTTACGCAAATTATCACGCAACGCCTTCGCTCGCTTATCAAGCTTATCTGAATCCTGCTTTGCTGACATAACACAAGTTATAGCGAAAAAGAGGCGTGACATGCCACATATTTTAATGTAATTTCTCGCTCATATTGGGGATAAGCCTGCATAAAAAGTGCGACTACGCTTCGGGTTTTCACCCACCCCACCAGAGACGCAATAGCGTCGCGAAGCAACAAAAAGGCCGCGGTAGCTCAGTGGTAGAGCGCGTCATTGGTAATGACGAGGTCGAGAGTTCAATTCTCTCTCGTGGCACCATTTCTTTCTTCACAGATATTCACTAAACACCATGTATGCATTGATTACTCTTGCATTACAAGAATTAATTCTCCACACTCCATCACAGGACTTCACACCATTACCCCCAAATCAACCTCACATTGGGGGTAACAAGCGGGGGTAACGACAATATACTGGGGGTAACGAGTGAAATTAAACGATAGAGCATGCAAGACCGCCGAAATCAGAGATAAGCAATATAAGCTTTCAGATGGCGCTGGGCTTTATCTATTGGTAAGGCCGAACAATTCAAAGCTATGGCAGATGAAGTATCGCTTCCTCGGCAAAGAGAAAACGCTTTCCATCGGACAATACCCAATCATCACCTTGAAAGAAGCAAGGGACGCAAGATTGAAAGCACAAAGGTTATTAGCCAAGGAACCACCAATAGACCCAATGGCTAAGAAGGCCGAGAACAAGCGCCAAGCCATTCGCAATGTTGAAAACACATTCAAAGCCGTTGCCCTAGAATGGCATGATTTAAACAAAGACCGCTGGAGCAAAGGATATGCTGATAAAATCCAGCGTTGCCTAGAACGCAATCTCTATCCATATATTGGCACACGCCCTATTGATGAAATAAAGCCCCCTGAGTTGCTTGAAACACTCCGCAAGGTTGAGAAGCGAGGAGCATTAGAGATTGCATCCAAGACAAAACAAATCGCCGGTATGGTGTTTCGCTATGGCATCCAAACGGGCAAATGCGAATGGAACGCCGCCGAGAACCTTAAAGGGGCAATGAAGACCAAACCCAAAGAGCATTTTAGAACGCTGGACTTCAAAGACCTTCCAGATTTTATCCGTGCATTAGAGCGCAATGAAGCCCGCCTGTATGAACGAACACGCCGCGCAACGTGGTTATCACTCTATACGTTTTGTCGCCCTGTGGAGATTCGTACTGCGCAATGGGAGCATATTGATTTTGAGAACGCCCTTTGGACAATACCAGCGGAGAATATGAAGATGCGCCGCGACCATATCATCCCATTATCACGTCAAGCATTACAGATATTGGAAGAACAACGCGAAGAGGTTGAAATGTTAAACAGCCCCTGGGTATTCCCATCACAAAACAAACCCCGCAACCCCATGAGCGATGGCACAGTCAACAAAGCCATTAAACGGCTAGGTGACGGTAAGGATATGGTTGCCCATGGATTTCGCGCATTAGCCCGCACAACCATTAGGGAAAAGTTAGGGTATGACAGCGAAATTATTGAACGCCAATTAGCCCACAAAGCATCCGGCGCACTAGGCGAAGCCTACGACCGCACCCAATTCCTAGACCAGCGCACAAAGATGATGCAGGAATGGGCGAACTATCTACATGTGGTGGCGAGTGAAGAGAAAGTTGTTCAGGGGAGGTTTGGGTGATAAATGCCGCTTCATTAATAGATACTTCCCATATGGAATTAGCAGGCACTTGCTCTTTATATCGCGGGATTAGGTAGGTCTCCTACAAAGAAAGGCCTATTGAAGAATCTATGGCTTCTTTAGCTTATGGGGACCCGTGTAATGATATGTACGATGATGAAAAATTCAATGCCGCAATAAGGGCACTAAAAATAGCGATATTAGAAGAAAAAATAGAACTTAAAGGATTAAAGGCAAAAGAGATAACTTCACTTGCGGGTGGGGACGCACATTATGAATCTGAATTTGATACATCCAGAGAAAAAGAGACTATACAGACCAAGAGAATCTGCACAAGGCGCTATGCCAAAACCAAAGACGCGCTTACTCTGGGCTTATCAAATGAGTGAAGGCTTCCAATCTGGAATTTGGGCAACCTACATGTTTCTTAGCTCGTAAACCTCATATTCATCTACGCCAACTTGAATGAGATTGCCTCTACTTGGCGTGCCAAACCACCGAGGCCTGACTACAATAATGCCATTTATCGCTTGCGGATAAAGTTGCTCAATCTCTTCCTGAGAATAAACTTTCCCTATCTCTAAATTCTTTAATGTTATTGCTGATATATTGTTCACGACAATTCCTTTCTGTTTTCATTAAAGGAATATCTGTCATAGAAAAATATGGGGGTATTATTGGGGGTAACTTTATTTTAATAAAAATAATAATTAAACAAACTCAATTACTTGCTAATTAAAGCCCATCCCCTCTCGTGCACCATTTCCTTCTTCACAGAAATGGCCTAATCAACGCTAAAAAATACTTAAAAAAGAATACAAAATTGCACTAAAAACTAGAACTTCATCTCAATTTTAGAAAAGAATTCCTTCCTCCCTGAAAAATCATCAACCCCAGCTTTTAAAAAAGCACCACCAGATAAATCGATATCAATACTTCCATATTGCTCGACTCTTCCACCGTTTACCTTAAGGCCTGCGTTAAGCAGAACATCATCACCATGAAGAGGAAACGCACCATTTAAAATCCCATATGGCTCAAACTCTCCGGGAATACTAACAGCAACATGAGGGACCTCGGTAATCCTTCCTTCAACCCCAACACCAGCATTAACAAAAAAAGTATCATTATCAGTTAATAAAAAACCCGCCTCCGCATATCCTTCGAAATATCCATACCCTAGATATTCAGGTACACCAGGTATGTTATGAGAAAAAGAAAGCCTTGTTAATTCCGCTCCAATTTCGGCGCCCCCCTTAGCATACAAACCCACATGGTCACTAAAAAAATGTCTAAGCTCACCCGATGCCGCTATATACGGATTAATAAAAAAGCCTTCTTCTGATGCATCCTGATAAGCATCAGCTTGATCCAATAATGTTTGAATATTCACATATTCTAGATATAAATTTGTACTGGCATTGCTAATGGTTGCTGCAATTTCTTGCACAACCAAAGGGTTATCACTGACAAATGCTGTTCCTGTTTCTGCCTCTGCTGCCAATAAACCATTCATAACATCATCTTGCGAGAGCGGAATAATAACACCATCATCACTCATCATAAGACTTGTTGCTTCACTTATAATTGCATTACTAATCGCGGGAGGTAAGTTTATACCAACAGAATCAGTCTGAGCATTCAAAAAATCAGCAATGGCTTCCTCAACCCCTGCTTCTATTTGTGAATGCATAATGTCACCAATAAGACCATAAGGCACAAAAACTTGATTCGTCCCAACGCGAGTGCCAAATGATAATGACAACTCACCGCTTGTAGGCCCCACCCTATTATTTCCAAATGACCAAGTATAACCAAAACCCGTATCAATACCATTTGGTGATCGCGTAGCTATCTGAATAGTATCGCTATCTAGTAATGCCGCATTTTCACCCAATAAAGCACCAGCATCAATTTCATACGTTGTAGCATCGTTATTAGCATATCGACCAAAATAAAATCCAAAGCCAGATTCAGAAAAACCATCAATTCTTGTAACTGAACCTGATCTCATCGCGTCAGGCGCAGCTGAATATCGCTCAATGATACGCTCCCCAAGCACAGCCTCATTAAATGCAAACAAAGGATCTTTACTATTTCTATTATTTTCGCCCATTTTACCAGTCAACTCATTCTCAACTCATACAATGATGAAGGAAACTGTATAAAATCCAGTTAATCTAACGTGATTGATTCAGAATGATGCTTAATAAATAACGTTAATAAGCAATACGATTAAATAAACCCAAGGTTGTATAAACAGTTGATAAAAATCAATAATTGCAACCCATAGTATAAATATGTAAACATTTAGTTAACTTTAGATAAAATGCAAAGTAATTTACATAATAATTTAACATTTATCCTTTAGCTTAGTACGCGTAACACACCAAATGTACCCATCAAACGAGGTCACAGGGATGTGTGGGGATAAAAAAAATGTCTTTAGGATTGCGCGAGCAAGGCGCATTGACACAAAGATTCGGTGTATCAGAACCAGAACAAGGCGCAGGGCTTGATCTGTCAGATTATATTGGCACCCGACAAAATCTTTTAGGGCTTACAAATAACGACACAGAAGAAGGCCTTAAACGCGGCATTCAGGTACAAATGGGCATGGGCGATATAGAGAACCTCGCCGCCGCCCTTCGCGGTGCCAACGGCGCAACCGCCGCCCTCCTCAATCAACAACGCACAGAAAAAACAAACAAAAAATCCCGTGAAGCCCGCCGCTTGCAATTATTGCTTGATCAGATCAGAGACCTTGAACAAAAAATTGTAGATGCAGAAAACGAAATCGACAGATTAAATACTGAAAACGAAACTCTACAAACTGACATTGACGAACTGACAGCTCTAATGACCCAGCTTGTAAATGGCGAAATCTCTGAAGAAGACGCGATGCAAGATCCACGAATAAGAGACAGAATAGCAGAATGGGAAAGAGAAAACGGAAGAAGATTTGATCCTGAAGATCCTAACGCTCAAGCCATTTTACTGGATATCATACAAGCACAAATTGATGAAAACGAAGCACGCATTGGCCAAAACAGTAGACACATTGGTGACCTAGAAGAAGATATCGAAGGGTGGGAACGCGAGAAAGATCAAACGCAAGAGCGGCTAAGAGAAATTGATGCAACAGCACTCACCAATGAAACACTAGCAGTAGAACAAGCTTCAGAGTTGGCATTAGAAAGCCAAACAACGGCTATTGAAATTATAAATAATAGTGAAATAAATGGGGTTGTAGATGTAGCTATAGAAACTTATCAAGCTAGTAGACACGAACTACACGGGTCAGAAACTGATTTACCACCAGTAGGCGGAAAACTAGAAGGCTTAACTACGATGGGACAATTTGAAACAGCATCGGCTTTGCCAGGTCTTGGCGCAAACAATATGCCAGAAGGAACTTTAGAATTTGACGATCCTCTAACAGGTATCGACTTTTCTTAATTGTCGTTACGAAACTCTGGAGCTAAGCTTGAAACTTCTACTGTTCTGGATGGATCATTGTCCATATTACGCCAAACTATTGGAAGAGAATTTCTAACGCGGCCTATCTCCGTATTAGCATCTCCTAAAGGAATATCCACAGTGTTAGAAGCCGTTCTATATACTTGGTCCCCGATATAATAAGAAACACCCGATAGTATTACTCCACCCTCAGGGTGATATGCCACAGCAGAATGCACCTCAACATCAATATCCTCACCAAACGCATCCGCATAATGATTTCTATACTGATCTACATATGACCTTATCAAGGCCTCACTTGCCAGAGAGATATTATCCTCCGACGGTTGTATTCCCTCACGTTCAAAATGTGCCAACGCGGCATTATATGCATGAGCTCTTAAATCATCCCCTATTTGAAAAACTATACCAACATGATTCCTACCTGTAATTGCATGCTCACCTGCTTCTTCCAAAGCTCTTTCAAACTGCCTATCTTCTTCTGCTTCTAGAGCTTCTGTAAGAACAGGAGGTACATAAGCAACTTGGGTTTCCTGCGCAGCTAAACCGCCAGGAATAAGTGAGGTAAGGCCCATCGCTGCTCCCGCAGCAACAGATCGCCAACTATAACCTACATTTGGTGCAGCCATAAAACTCACGCCTCTCTCAATATGCTTATTTGCATAATTAACTTTTCATTAATAATTTAGTAAAAACGAAAGAATATTGCAAGCTTTTTGAAAGAATATTTCTTGTCAAGGTATTGACAGTGTACTTTATGCTATTTTTTATAACTTTTTACGCATACCCCCTATGCAATCACATCATAACAAACAAAATTCTAACGCACCGCCGCGGCATACTTCTCGGCCACTTGCTTCTCTCTTGCTGTAGGATAAATCTCAACCTTACAGTAAAAATCCCTTGCAACGAGCGCACGGCAACGATTGTAGGCATCGTCTAAATCTTCACTTTCCAAACCGACTCGCAAAATATGCTCCCCCGTCTGCGGCAATGCATAACTCTGCGATGGTGGAACATACAAAGATGTACCGCGCAAAATCTCCGCATAACGCGTTTTCATGCGATACCACATAAACGACGTCATCAATCGTGATTTATAAGCACCAAGATTAAGCGCAATCTCGAAATTCTTATTGCTAAAATCAATATGCGGATGCTGCGCTTTATAATCATCAAGCCCCGCTAAAATTGCGCTTGGTACATCCCTCTCTCCTGCATCAAGAATAATGTCATTACCAAAGATCGTCGTACCGTCATAACCAATCTCGATAAATTGCGGACGCGGGCGGCGCACATCCGGCGGCAAGCCACTATCCGCAACAGATAAGGCATAACGCCCTGGCGGAATAAGGCTAAACAAGTAAAATCCGTCATTCGCAGATACCGACCTTTGCTCAATTTTCCCATCTTCACTTTGCAATAACAGCGATACGCTACGAAGCGGCTTAGATCGCCAATCCGCACTTCGCGCATATACCGTACCATCCAATTCACCCGCATTATGCACTGGCAAATTAACAGTTACGTTTGTACCCGTGCGCGGCATAATGGAAACACCCGATGCCTTCGCCGGAATCCAAAACGGATCACTTAACGTACCGGTTTCAACAAAAACATCTGTAACAATATTCGGACGAAGCCGTTCAATAAATGCAACACCGTTTTCATTCGTCTTGGCGCCACCCGCATTTTGCGGCGTACGAACCAAAGCATCAACAACCGGCTCATCTCCATCGTCAAACTGGTCATTGCCATTCGCATCCAAATAAACAAACGCATTAATGGACCCTGTTGTTGTTACAAAATCACGTGAAAACTTCACACCATCAGGATTTTTTGTAATCCCAAAACGCGAGCTCAGCGTAGCCTCAACATTACCGTCGCTATCATATCTGAAACGTGGCGTAATCGTCGCATAATCAGGACGATAGTTAAGCTGCGCAGATAGTGTCGTTAAATCCGTATCCAATGTACGCCCAACTTGCAATTCACTATCTAAATCTGGGCTAATACGACGACGCCACGATGCAAATAACGATTCTAACTCACGACTTGGACGCCATTCAAAATTCGCCAAACCACGAAACGTATTGCGTCCAACTGATCCAGTGACCGAAGAAATACTATTAAGCCCTGCGCCTTCATCGTCATTTGACGCGTCACTATAAAGAAACGATTGATTCAGCCCTAACCTATTATACGTCGTATTAAAGTTTAAATTCGCATCATAAAAATTCTCACCATCCGATGTTTCGGAATAATTGGCACTAACGGAATAACGCGGGTTAGATCCAAATTTAAGGGGCGCAGGCCCTTCTAATGCGTAGCGATTGGAAAACACTTCAACCAAATTAGAATTACCGCCCGGCGTATACTCATCTGTCGCTAAACCTAAATCAGCGCGAAAATTATGAGGGCCAAACTGACGTGTTAAAACAACATCCGAAGCCAGCTCGCCCTTTTCATCAGTCGCAAAATCAGCGTTAATTAAAGTCTCCCCCAGCGCCGTCGAAACACCTGCACTCACATATGCCTTTTGCTCTTCATTTTCTTCACGATAACGCGCACCAAGTTGAAGCGCCGTTTTATC
Organism: Bdellovibrionales bacterium; assembly: GCA_045106175.1. GTDB lineage: Bacteria > Pseudomonadota > Alphaproteobacteria > Micavibrionales > Micavibrionaceae > TMED27. Next base: position 9,349 of record JBGCEF010000065.1, on the reverse strand, counting down.
CGTAAGCGGGGTTTCAAAAAAACCAACAAAATGCGGTGAATTACGATCCGGGTCAGCACTTTCAAACTGATTATAAAACTGGCGATTTTGCAGCGACAAAGACACATCATAAATATTGCCGCTCGTCGCCTCACGCGTGCGGTCAAATGGTACACTCACCGTCTCCTCACGAACTTCACCTTGTGGCCCGTAAGCAACCACACGAAAAAAATTACGATCGGAAAATAATCGAACGTTATCAAAAGAATAAAATCCATTTTGATCCGTCTCTACAAACGACAACAATGAGTTTTCACGATATAGCTCCACATCCCAACCAGGGAAAATATAACCACTGATTTGTGTTGTCGGCGAAGTCTGTCGTACCAACGGGTCAAGATTAGTAATACGAACACCAGTTTCTGGTGACGCAGATCCTGTAATAGGAACACGTGTAGGCTGCACATCCCCTAATTCGAATCGCCTTGCTTTCAACGGACCAAGCACTTCCGGGAAAGCCGATTCTTGTAAATAGGTTACACGCGCATTCACTATTTGGTCTTCGTTATTCCCTGAAATATTGGTACTTAACGCCCCATACGCAAACTCACCCGATGTACGAATATTAACATTCTGACCACGAACAACGTCAGAATTTTCTGGCTTTCGGATAAAAGTGAAAGTACTGACATCCGCCTGCGGCACATCAATCAATTTATAACCATCATCACCGCGCGGAAGTTCAGGTGGCTTCCTATTATTCTGACGTTTTTTGAAATTACGCCTCGCAATCCTCTCCATAACAGGGAGCGGTGGATTCGCATCTAGCGCAATCGCCTGATCGCCGATATTAGGTTCTAGGTCTAAACCAAACCAAGCTTGCAATGTTCTAAAGGCAACATAAACATCATCATCACGTCGCAAAACTTTGTCATTGAATGAAAAATCAACACCATCAGAACGAACAATACCCGCCGCATTATCCAATTCAAAAATACGATTCTCGCGAATATACCACCCAGAAAAATTCTGGGTTTGAGCATCATAAGTAATTGGAAACTCTAAAACTTTAATAAGGTCACGCATTGAAAGATAGAGATCATTATCAACAATCTCAGCTAAAACATCACCATCCAAACGAACACTGTCTTTGATTCGAAAATTCAAAATAAGAATTTCACCATCCGGCAACCCACGCAAATCGAGTGGTTTTTTCTCAATACCGGCATCTTGTAAAAACTTGTTAGCACGGCTGTAACTATTGCGCATGTTGGTAACAAAATCTTGCAAAACACTCTGATCAACGCTTGCAATTTGTGTTCCCTGCTCTGCTTCACTCGCATAAGATCTCTCAACACATAAACTCGCGACCCCTATAAGAAAGGCGATAGCTATCTTGTTTTTAGATTTTAGAATCATGAAACGCGCACACTGAGTTAGAAAAAATAAAATACGCAATATCTAATATAAACATATTCACAGACTCCCAACAATCAAAATGAACAACACTTAAAAATTATGTAAAATTTATATTTTTTTCTGTTTATTTTTTAAAGAATTAAGAATGATTTAATCTTTTTGTTGTGATAATATCTTTAAAGGTAGAATTACAGTGGGACTACAATTTTATCTTTGTTGAGTACTTAGGAAAAGATTTCAACACGTCTTGAGGGACATTAATCTATAAAGGAGAAACCTATAATGAACTTTTCTACAATAAAAAAACTAGCAGTGACGAGTGCAGTAGCACTAACACTATTCATGGGTGCGCCAGCAGACGCACAGGTAACATCGCAGATTGGCGCTACATTCAGCACAGCAGCAGCACTTGCTTCTGCCCCTGGATTAGATATGGACTTCGGTACATGGGCGATCAACCGTGGCGGTACAGACACATTCACAATTCAGCTTGATGGTGTCACAGCAGGTGCACCACCAGTTCCAACATGTGCTGGTGTAGTCGACGCAGGCTCTCTTTGCGTTAACACTATTGCCCCAGCTAACTCAGGAACAGTTACAGTAACAACACCTACAGCAACAACTGTACAAATTAACGGTAGCGTTACAACTGACTTTTCTGATGGTACTTTGTCACTTGCCTCACTAACTTACACTGACACAATCGTTACAGATGGTGCAATTCCTGCATTAACGACACCAGCTACACTTGTTACAACTGTAGCAGCCGGCATTGCGGAAACAGTTGGTATTGGTGGAACATTGACGATTGCTACTGGTACACCAGCGGCTTCATCAACGTTTAACGATGCAGTAATTGATATTACATTCCAATTCTAATTTTATTAGATATTAAAATTTAAAAGGCGGCTTATCTAAGCCGCCTTTTTTAATACCCTAAATAAAGTAAAGAATTCTTAGTTGGAAACAGGAACATTCAATTCATCCATAACAACATAATCATTACGCTGCCCCTCCGCCTTAAAGAACACCAGACGAAGATTTCCCGGATTAAAACCAAACTGCGATGTAGGCACCGTAATATTACGAACATTTAACTCAGGAAAAAGGTTCGAATTGCTAACACTACCAATCAAAACCTCATTACCGTCTTTAGGTCTATAATACGCCTCAATCAATCCAATAACACCATGCATACCTGAACGCTTTACAGGCACTTTAATATTTAAAGTTCCCGATTTCTCATTCACTGAGAACTCGGGTTGTTGAATCTCAACATTAACGTCATACTCACCCACACGATACACAACAGGAATAGAAAAAGAAGCGTTTACACGCGCCCCAAAACGCACCTTATCCTCCAAAGAATTATCCTGCCTTACACCACCATCCGAATTATCAGGTAAAACCTGAAACTTCAGATGTGATTTATACTCACCATCAGGCAAATCCGCAGGTCGCCTAACAGCAACACGCATTGTCTGTTTTTCATTGGGGGCGAGCGTAATTTGACGCGGTGTAAAAACAGCGAAATCTTTCAAATTCCTGTAATTCTCTGACAAAACAACACCATATTTGTCTTTTTCCTCAATCGGCGCATACCCGCCAAGTTCATCAACCTGAACAAATTGCTCCCACTTTAAGCGGTATGTGTTACTGCGATCCCCTGTATTCACAAGCACAATCGTCGTAGAGCGCTGCCGCTCTTCCATAACAACTTGCAATGGCGTAATAAGCAATTGAGCAAACGCAGACTGGACGGGCACTAAAAATATAATTGCCGTAAAAAACAAAAAATAAATAAACTTCATGGTAATTCCTCAAAATAAAAATGATTAAATGTCTATAACACATTAATAGAAAGCGTCATACGTGCAATAAAATTAGAATTACCGATGTAATTCACACCATTACCATTGGTTCTAATACGAGCACCAATACGAATAACCGCTTCACCATTCACATCCGTTTGCGTTGGCGCATCAACATCGAAATTATCAATAACCATGGCCTGCCCTGCTGCAACCATTTGCTGATCAACCGTGACATTAACCGTAATAGGACGCGATGGCGCCGCGCCCGTTAATCGATAGATCCCTTGTCGTCCCGTAGAAACAAAATTGAAATTAGATCCAGCAGATGTGTTGCCCGCAGACGTTAAAAGAATATCATAAACCGTATCATTACGACGTATAGCTGCTTCGCCAAAATCCATTTCCTGAACACGCACAATACTTTGGGCGTTAACAAATGCATGACCATACAAAAGCCCAAACATAAAGATAAAGCAAAACGTAAAGCACCATTTAAATAAATAACGAGACATACCCCATATAAAAACAGCCAGCACCACAAACGCAAACATTTTTTAAATAAAACGCCCAAAACAACAAAATAAACGGTGTAAGTAAAAAAATAATTATCACATTATTTGACGTTCCCCTTTCCTAACCCCTTAAATTTAGGTATCTTTTATATGTGAGAAGTGATTCTTGGGTATATCGCTTTTTATATTTTGAGTGTTTTTACACGTTCTTAATTTTCTTTCCCGTATTTCTGCGGGGTTTTGCTGGTTTAATTCTTTATGACCAAAAACATATTATTATGTTGTCTTGCAATTATTCCACTGTTGGCGGTTACCGCCTGCAGTCAGCAAAATATACCCAATTCCACAGCAGCAAACACCAGCAACAATACCCAAAACACGTCTGCTGTACCTGGCGGAAACACAAATAACCAAGGTTTCTCGTCAAAGCCAGTTGTAGCGCCGCCCAACTACGATCAAAGGCCACTTAAACCGGGCGAACTTCCTACTCCACAGACACTCCCTAATGGCCTACCGGCTTTAAAACCGCTGAAAGGCGTTAATGTCGATGAGCTATTCGCTAAAAACATTAGCAATCCTGATCAGCGTTTTGACCGCTTGGAAAATGCTGTAACCGATATGAGGCGTGAATTTGAAACAATCAAACCAGCAATTATTCGCCTCGTCGCTGTGGAGGAAGATATCCAAAACATGGTTGAGCAACTAGAAGTAATTGCCTCTCAAGACGTCGCCCCAAGACCTACAGCCGCAAATGCACGACCTATTCCCATTCAACCATCTTTAAACGCACAAGACCGAACACCTCCACCACAAGCAGCAACACCTAAACCTTCACAAATTACGCAGCAAACCAGCAACACCCAATCCGGTCCTGTTGTCAAAAACCTAAGAACAGGTATTCATAGTAATAAAGTGCGCCTTGTTTTAGATATGAGCCGTAAAACACCCTATTCAGTTGATCTAGACAGCAGCGAAAATATTTTAGTCATAGAGCTGCCCCAGGCAGGATGGATCGGAACAACACGCAAAAGCTTTAGCAATAAAGAACCTCTTCTTGCGTCCTACAGCGTTGAAAAAATTAACAATAATCAAGGGGTGAGAATTATCATCCCACTTAAACAATCAACATCAATCCTAAAACAAGCCGTATTACCACCTGGAAGTAACCCCAATTTCCGCATGTATGTTGATTTAAGCAGATAAAGAATAAAGCCCCCATGAGTAACCAAAAAGAAACGTTTAAAGCCGAAGAACGAATCATCACCAAAGGCGACCAAGCCGCAAAAGCCTATATGATATTATCCGGCTCTGTGCGCGTATTCTTAGAAGAAGATACAAAACAAGTCGAACTCGCGATCTTGGAAAAGGACGCAATATTTGGCGAAACAGCCATCTTTTCTGGTCAACATTACGGCGCAAATATTGAAGCCGCCGAAGACACAGAATTATTTGTGATCACACGCGATTCCTTTGATGAAATGCTAAAAGGCGCAGATCCTGTCATGCGCGCACTCATTCGTATGCTTATAGAACGCTTGCAAAACACAAATGAGGCGCTCTTAAAAAGCGAAACACGCGAATTCATGGATATTGCCTTCATATAATCAAACACAGGATTAAAACGACATGGCATCTGGTTCAAAAAAAGTCATTATCGCCGCGCTAATCGGTAATTCACTCATTGCGGTAACAAAATTCATCGCCTCCAGCATTACAGGAAGCTCCGCAATGTTTTCCGAAGGCATTCACTCCCTCGTCGATACAGGCAACCAGGGGCTTCTACTATACGGATTAAAAACATCACAAAAACCACCCAGCAAAGATTTCCCGTTTGGCCACGGCAAGGAAATCTATTTCTGGAGTTTTATTGTCTCCATCCTAATTTTTGCTCTAGGCGCAGGTATTTCTATCTATGAAGGCGTGCACCACATTATCCACCCCGAAGAAATCAAAAGCCCGATTATCAACTATATCGTTCTATCACTCGCTATTATTTTTGAAGGTGGCGCGCTGTACATCGCATTCAAGGAATTCAACAAAGCACGTGGTACAAGTACTTATCTGAATGCTGTCAAAGATGGAAAAGACCCTACCCTCTTTGTTGTCCTCTTCGAAGACAGCGCCGCCATGCTAGGCCTCTTTATCGCGTTAGCAGGCGTTACACTCGCACAAGTCACAGGCAACGCATGGTGGGACGGCGTTGCGTCCGTCTCCATCGGTATTGTCCTTGCCCTCACCGCCATCTGGCTCGCCATAGAAACAAAAAGCCTACTAATTGGTGAAGCCGCAAGCGAAGAGACCGTTGAATCCATTCGAAAAATGGCCAACGACAAAAAAGAAATCAATGCAGTTCATGAAATCCTAACCCTGCATATGGGTCCTGAATTCATTCTGGTGAATATCTCACTTCACTTCAAAAAAGACATCGCTGCACACACATTGGCAAAATTAATCGATGAACTGGTCAACGACATCAAACAAGCCCACCCACGAATCAAACGCGTCTTTGTAGAAGCAGAACCTCTAAAAGAATTAGGAGAGTTAAAATGAACAACCTTTGCGACAATTTAAAAGGAAAAACAGCCGTCATCACAGGTTCAACAAGTGGCATAGGGCTTGGTATCGCACAGGGCTTAGCAGATGCTGGACTGAATATTGTTATGAATGGCTTTGGCGATGCCGATGACATCGAAAAAAACAGACAAAATATTGAAAACAAAGGCGTTCAGTGCATTTATAACGGCGCGGACATGACCAAACCTGATCAAATCAAAGCCCTCATTGATGAAACAGTTGATACATTCGGCACCATTGATATTCTGATCAATAATGCAGGAATCCAATTCGTTAGTCCCATCGAAGATTTTCCAGCCAATAAGTGGGAAGCCATCATTGCAATCAATCTTTCATCGGCTTTCTACACCTCGCATTACGCCGTGCCGCATATGAAAAAAACAGGTCGTGGACGCATCATCAACATCGCATCCGCACACGGCCTTGTCGCCTCCCCCTACAAATCAGCTTATGTCGCGGCAAAACATGGCATAGTGGGCCTAACAAAGACTTTAGGGTTAGAACTTGCTCAAAATAATATAACCGTTAACGCCATCTGCCCTGGTTACGTCAAAACCCCACTCGTAGATGGCCAAATCGCAGACACGGCCAAGGCCCGAAACATCAGCGAAGAAGAAGTCGTCAATGATGTCCTGTTAAAAGCACAATGGACAAAGAAATTCGTAACCACCGATCAAATCGCCCAACTCGCGCTCTTCCTTTCATCGGATGCTGCCGAAAACATCACCGGAACATCCCAAGCCATCGATGGTGGATGGACCGCTGCGTAAGACTTCAATGCGTAAAACCTAAAAAACTAATAAGGATTTAGCTAAAATTTTATCTGAAAATTAACCGTTTTTAATGGTTTTTCATATTAAAATACTTATTGGGATACTAAATAAATAAAAATCCGCAAAGAAACAGCGGAAAATAATCAAAAAGGGATAGGGATATCATGGCATATAAGGATTTAAATCAATTAGATCGCGCAGATGGTGAAGCACAGTCAAACAATGAACTGACCCTCAAAAACACAGGCGATAACCTTGATCTCCCCAATGAAAGCTTCGTCAGAGACGCTGATATCTCACGCGATGGCGCAGACCTAGTCTTAGACGGACCAGATGGAACGCTCATCGTTGAAAGCTACTTTGCCGGTTTAGAATCCCCTGCCCTTATTGCACCAAATGGCGCCACACTTACCCCTGAGTTAGTCAATTCCTTTATCTCTAGCGGTAACGAATACGCACAAAACGCAACACTTAATGATGTAAGCCCAATCGGAGCCGTCCAAGAAATCAGCGGTGATGCAACAATCACGCGCGGCGATGGCTCAACCGAAGTGCTATCAATCGGCTCCCCCGTCTATCAAGGTGATATCATCGAAACTGACGCTGATTCGGCCATTAATGTAACATTCGTGGATGAATCCTCATTCGCGGTCTCGGAAGAAACACGCCTAGCGATCGATGAATATGTATTTGATCCATCTTCTCAAGGCGGCACACAAAATTTCTCAGTACTTAAAGGTGTGTTCGTTTACACATCTGGCCTCATAGGGCGTGAAGATCCTGACGATGTATCGATTGAAACCCCCGTCGGATCTATCGGAATTCGTGGAACGATCATCGCCGGTGATGTCGACAAAGGTGAAATCACAGTCGTCGAAGGCGCCATAGTCTTACGCGACCCATCAGGGCAAGAAATGACACTCGCCACACAATTTGAAACTGGCCGCTTCTTAAAAGGCCAAGGCATTCAAAATTTAGGACAAAAATCAGCCAATGATGTTGTTGAAAAATTCTCGATTGTCTCAAATGTCGCACCAACATTGTTCTCATCCATTAATGATGCCGCTGCAGAGAGCACGCCGGCAACAGATGCACCAACAGAACAAAGACAGCCACAACAACAAAACAATGTAGAACAAGACGGTGAAACATTTGACGCTGATGGAGCAACCGACCAAGACGGCGATAGTGAAGTCGACGGAACAATTGATGAAACTGGCGCTTCGGACGGTAATAGAGGCGAAGGCACAGTTGAAGATGGAGCTGCCTTAGAGCAACCAAACACCGACAAAGGGCAAATGTCCGCCGACATGGCAAGTAATCATGCCAACAAAATGGGGCAGGCCCATGGCTTAATGAACACGAACAACGCTATAAACACATCACAAGTCATGAATGGCGACAGCACAGCAAACATGGCAATGACGCTCAATAACACGCTACCCGATGGTCAAAGTATTTTAGACGCTGTAAAAGACGCACAAAAAGCACGTCAGCTTGCAAAAGTAAAAGCAAAATTAGGCATTGCCGATGGAAGCATCAATGATCTAATTGATATTATATCACCAGATGTTCTGAGAGACCTTACAAGCAAATTAACCGGCGCGGCCCCCACAAGCATTCGCGGAATACGAGGAACACCAAATGAATTTTTCGAAGCCGCAGAAGGCAGTGTATGGGAATATGATTTTGGCCGAGAATTTATTGGCGATCACGGATTAGAATTATCACTTTCAACATTAAATTTCCTCAACAGCTCTGCATATGTTCTAAGCTACGACGGCTTCAGTGGAAGTATATCAGGATCGTATGATACAACCTTATCAATTACATTCGTCGATGATTTTGACGCACCAGGTCTTGCGGCAGGAGGTGAATTGCCATTTGAAATCGGCGTCAGCGCAACCGCTAACAGTCAATCGGTAAACGAAACTTATAATTTCTCATTGTTTAATGATGATGCAACGCTAACACCCTTTGAGTGGGATTTCCTCTTTGGCTTCAACTTATCTAGTCAAACACTAACAAGTGATCCTGGCATAAACTCCACCCACACAATCGGCACTGCCATAGGGGGCGTTGATGATCTTAAAGTATTCTATAAGGACGGAAATGATACAATTGTATTAGGGGACAATGGTCATGCCGTTACAAATTCTGAAATCAATTTAGGAAGTGGTGATAACATTGTCACGCTTGGCGCGGGTGCTACAGACAATATTATCATTGGTGGAAATGATAACGATAGATTCATAATCGTTGATGCCGACAACAAAGT
>JBGCEF010000064.1:0-2872 GCA_045106175.1 Bdellovibrionales bacterium | reverse complement strand
GAGGTAGAATCCGGTGATGTGATCGCCGAAATTGAGACCGATAAAGCCACGATGGAGGTTGAGGCCGTTGATGAGGGCGTGATTGGTAAGATTCTTGTTTCTGAAGGGACTGAAGGTGTTCCTGTTAACGAGGTGATTGCTGTTCTTTTAGAGGATGGTGAAACCGCGAATGATATTGGTGATGTAAGCGCTTCTGCTGCTTCTAAAGCTAAGCCTGACACTCCTAAAGCAGCGGAGCCACAGCCCGTGAAGACGCAGCAGACTTCTGCACCAGCCCCACAAGCGTCGTCTTCTAAAGGTGATCGTATTTTTGCATCTCCTCTGGCGAAACGTATTGCGGCGGATAAGGGATTGGATTTATCAACAGTCACGGGCTCTGGGCCGCGTGGGCGTATTGTGAAAGCCGATGTTGCGAATGCTTCACCTCAGGCTGCAACCCCTGCGCAAACACAAGTTGCATCCACTTCTAATATTCCAACAGATGCCAAGGTGAACGTGTTTGGCATGGCGTATACTGAAATTCCTAATAATAATATTAAAAAGATTACAGCGAAGCGTTTGACCGAAGCAAAGTCGCAAATTCCACATTTTTATCTTACAGTTGAATGTGTATTAGATAATCTTTTGGCGGCCCGAAAAGAGCTTAATGAAAAAGCCAATGGTGACTATAAGTTATCGGTGAATGATTTTATCATTAAAGCATCTGCGATGGCGCTTAAATCATATCCGGCCGCAAATGTGAGTTGGACCGATGATGCGGTTCACCAATATCATGCGTCTGATATTTCTGTTGCGGTTGCAACGCCTAATGGTTTGATTACGCCGATTGTTCGCAATGCAGAGGCAAAAGGGCTACGTGCGATTTCGGGTGAGGTTAAAGACCTTGCAGGGCGTGCCCGTGAGGGGAAATTAAAACCTGAAGAATTCCAAGGTGGTTCATTTTCGATTTCTAATCTAGGTATGTTTGGCGTCAAAGAATTCGCTGCGATTCTTAACCCACCACAAAGTTGTATTTTAGCTGTTGGTGCGGGTCAACAGGTGCCAAAAGTTGTGAATGGAGACATTAAGATCCAAACAGTTATGAATGTTACACTATCTACTGATCATCGCTCGGTTGATGGGGCTGTTGGTGCGGAATGGTTACAGCATTTCAAGCAATATATTGAAAACCCCGTCAGTATGCTTGTTTAGGATTTACGCATGATGAATAGGCGTCAAATTGTTGGAGTGATGGGTTCTCACGAAGAAAGCTGGGAAGAGTTTGCTCATCCTGTTGGTGAGTTAATCGCTAAACAAGGTTTTAATCTTTTGACAGGGGCAGGTGATGGGGTCATGACCGCCGTTGCAAAAGCTTTTACGGATGTGGATGATCGTGACGGTGTTTCTATTGGTGTTTTACCAGCCGTTGATTACAAAGGACAGCAATTAGATAAAGAGATTTATCCGAACCCCTATATTGAGGTTCCTATGATTACGCCATTATCAGCCAAAGCGCAAAGTGATGCGATGCCGTTTTCACGCAATCTTGTGAATGTCATGACAAGTAAAGCTCTTATTATTCTGCCTGGTTCTCACGGGACGCGGAATGAAGTGTCTTTGGCGCTTATGTATGACAAACCGATGATTATGTTTGGTCCTGATGGTGCTTTTGCAAAGTTTCCTGAGGAACCATTGCGTGCGGACACGATTAATCATGTTGAACAATTTTTAAATGATGTTTTTGGGACATAAAAAATGAGCGATAAGAATTTTGATATAATTGTCATTGGTGGAGGACCGGGAGGTTATGTTGCTGCTATTCGTGCAGCGCAGCTTGGTATGAAGGCGTGTGTTGTTGAAGCTAATCATTTGGGTGGAATCTGTTTAAATTGGGGATGCATTCCTACCAAGGCGCTTCTTCGTTCCGCAGAGGTTTATCATTTAATGCATAACGCGGCCTCTTTTGGCCTATCTGCGAAGGAGATTAGCTTTGATCTTAAAGCAGTTGTTGAACGTTCTCGCGGTGTTTCAAAGCAGCTTTCGGGTGGAATTGGGCATTTATTGAAGAAAAATAAAGTGCCTGTATTTGACGGTTTTGGACAGTTAGCGGGCAAAGGTAAAGTTGCTGTTGAAAAAGACGGTAAGGTTACTCATACGCTTTCAGGAAAACACATTATTTTAGCAACTGGTGCGCGTGCACGTGTTCTTCCGGGCCTTGAGCCAGATGGCAAATTTGTTTGGTCTTATAAAGAAGCTATGGTTCCGGAAGGGATGCCTAAGAAATTGCTTGTTATTGGATCAGGCGCCATTGGAATTGAATTTGCTTCTTTTTACAACACTATGGGCGTGGATGTTACGGTTGTAGAGATGATGGATCGTGTTGTTCCTGTTGAAGATTCTGAGATTTCAGATTTGTTGCAGAAATCCCTGAAGAAGCAAGGCATGACAATTATAACCAAAGCCAAAGTCGCCAAGCTGGATAAAGGCAAAGCTGAAGTCACGGCGCATATTGATATTAACGGCAAGGTTGAAAAACATAATTTTGATCGTGTTATTTCAGCTGTCGGTATTGTTGCTAACACCGAAAATATAGGTATTGATAATACTAAAATTAAATTAGACCGCGGACATATTTTAACCGACGGTTACATGCAGACAGATGAGCCGGGTGTTTACGCCATTGGCGATGTAACGGGCGCGCCTTGGCTTGCGCATAAGGCTTCGCATGAGGGCATTATTTGCGTTGAGAAAATCGCAGGATCAAAAGATGTTCACCCTATGATTAAGAGCAATATTCCGGGCTGTACCTATTGTCACCCTCAAGTCGCAAGCGTTGGCATGACCGAGGCGGCGGCAAAGAAGGCTGGGCATAAAATTAAAGTCGGGCGTTTTC
>JBGCEF010000063.1:0-34124 GCA_045106175.1 Bdellovibrionales bacterium | reverse complement strand
GTGCCATTTGTCGGGCAAGATCGCGTAAAACACGCCCCGTCGCTCCACGCACAGGCGGATAAACACGATTCATCAATAAAACTGTTGGCTTACGCATATTTGGACGCATCGTCTCCCTTACTGTTCTCATACCGCACAGGGCCATAAGATGCAATTCTCGACTGCTCAAAACTTTGCATACAAACCACAGAAATCATTCCCAGTAAAAGCCCAAAATCGAATGATTTATAAGCCGCATATAAAAACACATCAATCAGCAATGGTGCCATAATGGCGAAAATTAAAATGACATGCCCGCGAGCATGCCTAAACAAAAAAACAATAAGCCCACCAATATAAGCACCGCACATCACAAATCCTAATAACCCTAACTTAAGTAACATAGCACTCAGCAGACTATGCGTATAATTCACCTCAACATCTGCAACAGCAGGCGATGAAAAATGCGTACCCCAACCTACCCCGAAAAACAAAGACAAGGGATGCGATGAAATCTCGGACCAAACGGCTTGCCACTCTTCAAAACGCATATTCGCCCCAACCATTCGGCTCTTTTCTATAAAATCATTATAAATGCCATGGAGCATTGAAGAGAAAAAATTAAAAAGTATAAATGCAAAAACTACAATCAATAGCATCATCCGCCTAGGTGCCCTCGCAAACCCTAAACTAAAAACAACCCCGACATAAATAACGACAGCCAGCAAACTAGCTCTCTGCGAAGTCATAATCATCGGTAACACACAAGCAAAACTTGCAAAAAAGCAGACAAAGGCAATGAAAATACTGCGCACATCGAAACCCCGCATCAGCTTCATAATAGCAAAACCAAAAGTAAATAATGCCGCAAATAATACAGCAGGAGAATTCCCCAAATAGTAAAGAAAATCATATCTAAACTGATCAGAAAACCCCCAAAGAGGTGCAGTTGCACGTAAAGAAAAACATAACCCCAAACATATAAACACAATAAAATATGCGCGGCTAAACACCTCCGATCGGGCATACTCGATCAATAAAAGCGGTAAAAACAAAAATCCAAATGGTAAAACATCACGGATAACATTATTAAATGACGCACCGGAAACCGCAGCCCCTATCAAACCAACGCACAAACCAAATAACAAAAAAATAAATCCAAACATCACCCAAAACGGGTAATCAGGCTTATTATTGCGTAACAAAACAATCGCGGGCTTTAGAAACACAACACATAAGAGCATGCCAACAATAAGCTCGACCCAACCTAGATGATCCGGTGTTGGGGAACCAAAAAGCGCATAAATAAGAACTGCCGATGAGAATAATATAAGAGGCAAATGACAAAAAACACCGCCCAAAACCACCCAGCCTTGGAATATGTATCTATCAGAATTGCGATAAATAACCGCCATAAAATAGCTATAAGTGAAAACCGTGCTTAACGATAGTTTTTATAAACACGACTAGCCGGCGTGCTTTCTTGCTCAGATACAGGTTCCCGAGGCTTTGTAACATAAAGAGGCTTACGTACACTTGCTTCTGCTTGCTTTGCATCACGCACACGGTCACGGGCATCATCTTCAAGCTTTTTAATCTCTTCATCAACATTGCTGATAACCGCATCCTGAATCGCATCTTTAACAGCACTTTCCGGATCTTTAAGAAGCTCGGCTAACCCTAACCCTTTTTCGATAAGGTCATTCACCTTATTAAAAGCGCCAAGATCGGGTGCTTGTGCCATGATTTTCTCTCTAAATTTATCAAATTCTTTTTTAAGCTGTGCTTCAATCTTAGCATTAATGTCTTCGCGTTTTTGTATAACACGCACCAAATTAGCAGAACGTAGTGCCCTTGCATAAGAACGCATTTCTTCAACAGTCTCTGGCAAGCGGCCTGCTTTTTTCCAATAATTCAAAATTTTTGATTCGCCCGCGATCTGATCAGCAATCCTTGATGTCGACAAACGATCTCGTAATTGGCGTTGGACACGAGCGGCTGGTGCTTCATTCGTTTCAAATGGTCGCAAATAGATAGGCCTCTTTTCACGATTATTTTCATTACCTTGAGACACTGCATTCGAAGGTTGGCGCACAAATAGATCACTTTGCGCGATACTGGCACCAAAACCAGCCCCAAGAAAAATAAGTAAAATCAATAAATTACGGATCATAACCCTAAAAATACACTCAAATTAAAAATTCACCCTTTCATTATAACAGAATTCAAGAAACACATACAAAATCCTTTTAATGATGGGGTATCGCAAACATAGAATTATAAAAAATAAAAACCATTAAGAGTTTTTTAACGATTCACAAGCATTATAGGGTTAATTCCGAACGCAAACACCATGGCAAAGACCACGGATAAGCAAATTAAAGATGCTCAGCCAATAGAGCAAAAATCGGACAAACTGAGGTAATTATAGGAGTGTACAATGCAGGTTAACGTAAAACAATTCTTGGAGCAAAGCGGTATTACTGAACCGTTCTATCCAGGAAAAAGATTGGTTCATAAATGCCAACAACCTGGTGAATTCAAAAGCCACTGTGTCGTTTTAGACTGGCGCGATCCCGACAAAATTAGAATCGAAGTCAAAGCAGGCCTTTCAGGGCGTGATTTAGAAATCAAAAAATTAAAGCACTATCCAGTCAGCTTCCAAACACCCACATATGTGGATATCGAAATCGTAAATGATAACGAGGAAGATGAGGAAGAAGAAGGCAAGTCTGGCAAAAAAGGCGGCGGTGGCGGTAAAAAACCAGCTCGCAAATTAGAAGATGTTGCTGCATTCGCTTCAGATGCGTTTGGAAAAGTCGTTGACGCAGCCGCACCGGAAGCTGGAAAAATCGTTGAAATGGTTATTCTTGGCACACAGATCGCTAAAGAAGGTTATGCAAACGCCATGGGCGCACTAGCTCAAGGAATGGCACACATGAAAATTGGAGCAACCGATCTTCTCGCAAGCGCAGGTAAGCTTGTGACTAAAGTTGAACCACCAAGCTTCATGAAACCAAAAGGCAACGAAACAGCAAAATACAACTACAGCGCGGAAAAGAACGCCGATATCGGATACCGCCCTGGATTAATGTAAAAGCATTAAAAAATAAAACTCCTAAAACGAATAAAGCGTGTTCATCCTCCAATGACACGTTTTTTTTCATGCAAAATGCAATATCATCACGAAATTCTTTTTCACCTTAACGTGTGCCTATGCTAATAAAACTACATGAGCAATAAACCAAACGGCAGCGGTAGTGGAAACGGACATGATCCACAAAACGGCAAACAAGGCGATAAAAAAGAAAAAATCGTTAAATTTCCTTCGCTTGCTGAGCGTGACCGCATTCGTAAAAAACAAAACGAAGAAAAAGAATACCGCAAATCATACAAATCAAAGCGTGCCGCTAATAATGAGCCATTCTTTAACTTTGGAAAAATACCACCATTTACAAAAATCATCATAACATCAATCGTCATTATTCATATGATTCTAAGCGTCTTCATAGATGACTCAACACGCTTGCAACTGATACAAGACTTTGGCTTCACCGCAACAAAGTTCTTAGGCGGTGAAGGATGGAACGCGCTCGCACTCATCACACCAATTACCTATAACTTCCTTCATGGCGACTGGGTACATCTGGGTTTTAACGCGCTTATGGGACTCGCTCTCTGTACATTTGTAGAACGCATGTTTTCAACGCCTACTGTTATCAAATATTTCTTTTTATGCGGTATCGGTGGCGCGGCTGTGTACTATCTCATCAATATCGGCTCTAGCGCACCGGTTATTGGCGCCTCCGGCTCCATCAGCGGCCTCTTCGCCGCAGCCTTACTTATGATGTATGAACAAGGCAGGTTTGGCGCTTTCACAGGAAAATTTGCCAATAAAGGCCCATGGCCACTGATATGGATATGGGCCGGCATTATGACCTTTATCGGTCTTGTCTTTGGCGGCGTCGCATGGGAAGCCCATCTTGGTGGCTTCCTGACGGGCGCACTTCTGTATCACTTAATGCGCAAAGGCAAATTAAGACTTTAGACATTAAATATAATATTAAGTAAAATAGCCCCTGAACGTCATGCACGCATAAGTGGCTTACATGACAGAGATTTAAGAACGGCCCTTCCAATCCACAAAGGCGGACCAACTAAAGCATCACCTACAGAAATAGCAGACTTAAATATACGAAGCGGTGGCTTATACTAAGCTTAAAACCCTAAGTGCAATTATGCCACTTTAGACTCATCATCCGATAACTCACCAATATGCTCGTTTGGCACCTCTATAATGGTATCATCATGCGCAGCAACAACAGATGTTAAAAGAACAGGCTCACCATTATCCGCATCTTCGCCAATACGGTAATTCCATTCAATCGTGTTAAATCCTCCATGCGGAGCAGCTATCGGCGACCAATGTGGATATACCCGACCACTTTCACGACAAATCCAAACACGCTCGGCCGCAACATCCGCTGCCTTTTCTAACCATAACCGTGAAGCATGTTCATCACCGCTGGCTTTATCTTCCAAAAATGCTAAAGCCTTATACAACTCTTTACTGGGTCTAATCTCTTCTGCACTGTCAAAAAACTTTCGCGCCTCACCCCACAACGCTGCTTCTGATGCCGCCGTACCCGCAGCAACTTGTATTCTCGCATTGCTAGGATTTATGGACACAAGCTTTTCATACCATTTCAAACGCTGCAAAGCATCTGTGTCATGCGCATTCGGCATTAACCGCGTCCACACATCAACAAACGCTGCATGAGGAGCCTTCTTCCATATTTTCTCAATAAGGGAGATCGCTTTTTTAGGCTTTTCAACGCGAATAAAATACTCTGCAGATAATAAAACAGCCGGAATAGAAAGTGGATCTAATGTCTGCGCTTTACGATATTGTGAAACAGCAACATCATGAAGCCCTTCCTCTTCCGCAGATAAAGCAATCGCAAGCGCCATCGCAACACGATCACTCAAAGCACGCTCTTTAACAATCGCCCCAACCCGCTCTGCACGCTTAAGTGTTTGTGTAGCGGCACTCCACTGACGATCGGCAATTTCCAAATCATACACTGTTCGTAAAATCCATGGCTGTTTCGGATGTAAACGAAGCGCGCGTCGTGCCATCTCAAGCGCACCTTTATGATCCCCTGCATCCATTGAGGCCTGCAAAAGACCACGCACCCCCAAAAAAGATGTATCTTTATTCTCTAACAAACTGACAAAACTCTCCTGCGCATCACTTTCTCGTCCTTCAAGGCGAGCAGCCTGTGCTTCAAGCAATAACGGCAAACCTTGATCATCAGGCATAAGATTTCTGGCTTGCCCGGCATGTTTAATCGCCGCTTTAGTATCTCCAGCCGCGACAGCAGTAAGACCGCGTGTTAATGCCTGGTATCCCTTATTCTTAGCGCGGATTTCAGAATAATATCGGTAACTTGATGGAAAATCGACGAATGTTTTTAAAACGCGATACACAAAAATAGACAGCAAAATGACTGTCAAAAGCCCCGCAAGAAATAGACCAACATGCGCATTTATTGTATACCCTAACCAATCAATGCGAACGCTTCCTTCCTGCTCTGCCAGCCATATAAAAACACCAACAAACAACGTAACTTTTACAAGAAATAACAGCGTTCTAAACATGCAAAATCCTTCAATCTACAAAGATTAATAGGTAATCTTATTTTTATTTGGCACATAAATATTAATACCCGCATCTTCATTTCGGATAAGCTTACCACCTGCACCGCTTACGCTTTGAATAGTACTATCAACAAGCCCACTAATATCTTGTGCATTAAGGCTCGCCCGCGCTTTGTTAAGCCACGGCAACATCGCATCAGCCGCAGGGCCATTAAGCCCTTCAACCGCAGAGATTGCTGCTGCTATATCACCATTTTGTAATTTCTGTTCTGCCACAACGATCGCCGCCTGTGTGTCAGTACCAGTAACCAGTTCACCATCTTTCTCGATCTGCAACAACTCATTCATACGTGCTTTTGCTCGTTCTTTAACACTCACATCTTCACCCGCTAACGACGCAGCCACGGCTTCACCAGCAAAACTACGTAACTCGTTAGAAAGACCACTCGGCGTCAAAACACCATCCTGAGCATGCGGCGCTAACTTATCCAAGGCAGCCATTAATTCTGGATTATCCTCGCCGGCCACTTTGCGCAAAAGACTAAGGTCATTATCAAACGCCGCATTATCACGATTAAGCGCTGCTCTTAACTGTGACATTCCTAATAACATAGCTGCCGCTTTCAATTCATCTTGAGGAACCGCTTCAAATGTTTGACCAATCGCAGTACTTTTTTGGCGCGCAGCATCCAATGAAGAATTAATCATATCATCCGCCCCACTAACAGCCGCATCAGTCGCCCCAGCAGCATCTGTTTGCAAAGTCGAAAACAAAGCGTCCAACTCCTTCACTGTATTTGCCAAGACATTTCCACTGTTCGGGTCAGTTTGCATAACATCCAAACGTTCCAGCATACCTGCCAAAGCTGACGTATCCGCTACATCTTTGATATGCCCTTCCAATTTTGTTAAACGCTCTTCTATGTTACCGGCATTTTCCGCCAGAACATCATTAGAAACCTCAACAGCCTTTTCCTTTGCAATCTGAGCAGCCTCGGTAACATCCGCCTGCAAATCTTGCGTCTTTTCCTTAAGCCCTTCAATCTGTGCACCCAAATCTTTTGGAATAACACGTCCTAAAAACCCCTGACTTTCTTCGACCTCCGATTCAACCTCTGCAAGTTTTGCTTCTAAATCTGCAATGCGCTGCGCTTCAACACGCGCAACTTCCGCAGCTCGTTCTGCGTTCGACTTTTGCCAAAAATACGCCGCAACCGCGCCAAAACCCAATGCAATCATTAACGCAACAATAAGGCTAAACACTAATCCCTTACCAACAGGGGGCTGATCAAAACTATCAACGGCATGCTGCTCCAAAATCTTCTTTTCAGAAGAAGATGGCGCTTCAGTTTTTTCAGAAATAACATCACCAGCAACAGAAACAGTCTTATCATCAGAGATATTTTCAGTCTTGATAGACACTTCTGGCAAAACATCACCTTCGCTATCATGTTGCTCATCATTTTGATTAGCAATCGCACCTGATATCAAACCATCAAGATCAACATTATGCTCTACGGCTGCTTGAACAATCAATTCACGACGCGAAGCCGGAATAACATTACGCTTTTTCCACCCCTGCACAGTTGTAACAGCAACATCAATTTTTTTCGCCATCGGTCGAATACCACCAAAAGCTTCAATAATATCTTGTGCATTTTCGATCGCATTTTTACTCATATATATCTCCTAAAAATAGTAATCGATTAATTCTGAACGTACGCCCTCAAAAGCGTTAATATACCGTCTCTGTTTGGTGCATTTGCAGCGTGCATTGAACACCATGGCAAAACGCGTACACACTCTAGCACGGAGTCACTAATTGACAAGGCTTTTATCTCTGAAAACACAGACTCAGATTCACATTTGCTAAAATGATTCTGAACAGATCGAACAAAACCATCAGCTGTACGCTTTGAGAAAAAAGTCACTGCACTAATCTTTTCATTCCTTAAAAGCTCTACAAATACATCCGAAAAACAATCAACCTGAACAGATCGATAAACAACTAATGAATCAGTACGGATTCCAGCCTGTAAAAGCGAAGTTTGCAAATCAAATGCAACATGTTCACCACACAAATGAAGAAACGACATTGCCTGAACATCTTTTTGCGCAAGAATATAGTTAAAAAGATCAACCCCAGTCCCATCAACAAAAATGACATCATTAAAACCAGCTTTAATCGCAGCATCCGCACTATATTTACCGACACAAAAAACAGGAACATCAAATACCTGCCCACCACCTTTCAAAAAAGCATTAAGCGCATTTGCACTTGTGATCAACAATCCTTGATAACGGCTTAAATCTGGGACATCAAAAGAGGCAGTCTTTATCTTCAACATCGGCTCAACCCAAACTTCATACCCTAAACCCAATAATTCCTTCGCATAATCTGATGCATCAGGCTCCGGTCTAGTAATAACAACAAATGCCCCCATCTACGCCTCTAAAATACCTTTAGGCAAAATAGCTTTCATACGTAAACCAATCTCGCGCCCTAATGTCTGGGCTTGCTCAACTGTGCTCACATGGCCACGAATATCATCATGAATTATAACCGTCCCATCTAATGACGCCACACACGCGCGCAGCCACATCTGTCCATTTTCAATGACTGCATACGCACCAATCGGACTGTGACAAGATCCGTTAAGCGCCTTTAAAACCGCTCTCTCTGACTTCACACAAAACACTGTATTTAATGATGAAATACGGCTGAAAAAGGCTATAACATTATCATCACCCTCTCTTACTTCAATACCAACAGCACCCTGCCCAGACGCTGGCAACATATCATCAACAGAAAAAATCATATCGCCTTCATGCGCCAACCCAAGACGATTTAACCCTGCACGGGCTAACAAAGTCGCATCAACCTGCCCAGCTCTTAACTTATCGATACGCGTCTGTACGTTTCCTCGAAACGGCACAAAATTAAGATCAGGTCGCTTTGCTTTTAAAAATGCTGCACGCCTTACACTAACAGTTCCAATGCTCGCACCATGAGGTAAAATATCCAACGAGCTTGAATCTTTGCTTCGATGATCATCAGACAATAACAAAACATCCCTAACATCTTCACGCGCTAACATATGATCAATCACCAAGCCCTGCGGTAAAAAAGAATCCATATCTTTCATCGAATGAACTGCGCAATCAATGGCACCTGATAACAAAGCCTCTTCAATTTCTTTCGCAAACTGCGCTTTTCCTCCGGCCCTTTCCGCAAGACGAACCTCACCATCTTCAGGCTTCCAATCACCTGAAGTTGTTATAATCACAAATTTACACTCTAAATCAGGAAAATGTTTAACAAGCGCCGCTTCAACCAAAGCAACTTGTGCCAATGCAAGCGGCGACCCGCGACTGCCAATCTTTAATTGCTTTTTCATATCCGAATAAAACCACCAAGCGCCCTAGAGACCAAGCTTTTTTTATCAATCACGAAGCTTTTTATTTGTGACAAAGCGATCAGCCGTTTAAAAGAAAACTATGATAGTTCTAGGCATAGAAACAAGTTGCGATGAAACAGCCGTTGCCGTAATTGACGGCAGCAAGCCGCATGACCAGCGTATCTTATCCTCACTCGTCCTAAGCCAATTAGAAGAGCATCGCGCCTTCGGCGGCGTTGTCCCTGAAGTCGCCGCTCGCGCGCATATTGAACATATCCATCCACTTATTAAAGCCGCATTAGAAGATGCCAACATCACCATGAATAATATAAACGCCGTAGCAGCAACATGCGGCCCTGGCCTCATCGGAGGTGTTATGATTGGAATGATGGCTGGAAAAGCTATCGCAGCCACCAAAGACATCCCCTTTATCGCCGTTAACCACCTCGAAGGCCATGCCCTGACACCACGCCTTACAAACGATACAGCCTTTCCCTACCTCCTGCTTTTAGTATCAGGTGGCCATACACAAATATTAGTCGCTGAAAATGTTGGCCAATATAAACGATGGGGCACAACATTAGATGACGCTGCTGGCGAATGCTTTGATAAGTCCGCAAAATTAATGGGCTTGCCCTATCCCGGCGGGCCAGAAATTCAAAAAATCGCACAAGAATGCAAAAATCACGAAGCAGCTCTACAGCGTTTTTCTCTCCCAACACCTATGAAAGGTCGAAAAGAACTCGATTTTTCATTCTCTGGCCTTAAAACAGCCGTCAGATTAGCTGTCGAGAAACTTCCCGAGGGCAATTTACAACGCCAAGATATTGCAGACCTCAGTTTCGCCTTTCAAGAAACAGTCGCCGAAATCATCGCAGACCGCTGTAAACGCGCCATTCAAACATTCAAAGATCAATATAACATTGATCATCCAACGCTTGTCGTTTCCGGCGGAGTTTCCGCCAATCAAGCCATACGTGATAAGCTTGAAACACTTTGCAGACAACATGACATCCAAACATACGCCCCGCCGCTTTCTTTATGTGGTGACAATGCCGCAATGATTGCCTGGGCCGGCTATGAGCAACTAACAAACAACAAAAATACGCCCAAGGGTGATCCACTTGATTTTAAAGCACGCCCACGCTGGCCCCTTGACCCAAATGCGGAACCACGCCATGGTGCAGGGGTTAAGGCCTAGATATTAACCCTGTGAAAGAAAGTGATTTTTAAAACCACATTTTAAAAATTGTACCGAGCAAGCGCGGCGTACGAAGTGCGTAAAACTAGGGCGAAGCCCGTAAAAAGAGGACGTATGAGCAAAACAACACAAAGCATAGGTGTAATAGGCGGCGGTGCATGGGGCACGGCACTTGCACAAGCCATGGCAAATGGAGGACGAAATGTTCTTTTATGGGCACGAGAAAGCGAAGTCGTCGCTAGTATCAATGTACATCATGAAAACACGATATATCTGCCTAATATCCAATTAAACAAAAATTTAAAAGCAACTGATGACATCCATAAAGTTGCGCAATGCGACGTCGTCTTGCTCGTCACACCGGCCCAACATATGCGCACAACGCTACAAACCATTAAGGCGGACGTTGAAACAGGAAACACACTCGTAATCTGCTCAAAAGGCATAGAATTAGAAAGCGGTAAACTGCTCTCACGCATCTGTGAAGAAGAACTTCCCAAAACGCCAATCGCCGTTTTAACAGGCCCAACTTTTGCCCGCGAAATCGCTGCAGGAATGCCTGGAGCCGCAACCATTGGCGTCAAAGATGAAGACCTAGGCATACAATTACAACAAGCGATCGGCGTTAAAGGCTTTCGCCCCTATATCAGCACAGATATCATCGGCGTACAGCTAGGCGGCGCAATCAAAAACGTTATTGCAATCGCGTGCGGCATCGTTAATGGTCGTCAAATGGGAGACAGCGCCCGCGCTGCCCTCCTAACAAGGGGCGTCGCTGAAATCGCCCGCCTAGGCACAGCAATGGGCGCAGAAAAAGAAACATTGCTTGGCATGTGCGGTATCGGCGATCTAATGCTCACCTGCTCCTCAATGCAATCACGAAACTTCTCACTCGGCACGCAACTGGGCGAAGGCAAAACGCTGGAAGACATATTAGGCTCTCGCAATGCCGTCACCGAGGGCGTGCACACCGCTAAATCAACATTGGAACTGGCAAAACGCCACGCTGTCGATATGCCCATCACCGAAGCCGTCAATGATTGCTTATCTGGTGATAAATCAATCGATGACGCCATCAAAGATATGCTGAACAGACCCTTTAAATATTAACTTCCATGAAAAAGTTCATTTGGACAATCATCATAATCGGTGCAATCGCAATAACCTTGAATGGCTGTTTCATGGGTAGCTTTGGCACATCGCCTCCCACGCGCTCACTGGCAAAAACCCAAAACCCTCCCATACAAAAAAATTTCATTAGCATAAACACAAAGAAAACAGAGCGTGGAAAAATGCGCTTTATCGCCGAATACGAAATTTCTGGAAAACTCTACGGCGCACGGTCTTATGGCACATACCCACAAACACATATACCACTAGATTTTGCTGTCGGCTGGGGGGCGCTTTCTACACATGAAATTTTCAATAAAATTAATGTACGTCAATCAAAACGCTTCGCTTACCCGTCTTATAAACAAACAATCCCAATAAGCACCGAAGAATTTAATACAAGCTTCTCAAACAACCATCTAATCCCCGCTAACCAGAGCATCTATCAAAAATTAAAAGCAATCAAAAAAGGCGATCTCTTTACCTTAAAGGGATATTTAGTTAATTATCGCGAAGGCACTTCAAGGGCATGGTACGATTTCAACTCATCCAAAACTAGAACAGATGAAGGTGACGGAGCCTGTGAAGTGATGTATGTTGAACATGTTATTTTATATTGATACGTAAGAATTCAGAACAATATTATTTTTACAAAAATACGGAGCAGATAATCATGGCATATTGGCTTTTAAAATCAGAACCTTACAAATTTTCATGGGATGATCAATGTGAGAAAGGCGAAGGGCGGTGGGAAAAACGCGTCCGTAACTATCAGGCACGCAATAATCTCGCCGCAATGAAACCCGGTGATCAAGGATTCTTCTATCACTCAAACGAAGGCAAAGAAATTGTCGGTATCATCGAAATCACAAAAGAAGCCTACACAGACCCAGACCCAGAAAAAAACGAAAATGGCAAATTTGTAACGGTCGATGTCAAACCTCTTCATCCCCTTGAAAACACCGTCACATTGGCGGACCTAAAAGCACATCCATTTTTGTCACAAATGAAAGTCGTCAAGCAAGTCCGCCTCTCAGTCTCTCCCGTAACGGATGAAGAGTGGAGAGAAGTTTGTGCGATTGGCGGTGTTAAGCAAGCCGCTTAAGTGTCATCACACAAAGATATCCTTTTAGGCTTACTTGTCATGCTCGTCTGGGCAGGCAACACCGTAGTTATAAAATTCATTACACTAGAGCTACCACCTTTTACGGGATTAGCACTCAGAGTAACCCTAGCAAGCATCATATTTCTGCCTTTCCTAAGGTGGCCTGGCAAACAGACATTCATCCGTCTCTGCGCAACAATGTTTATGCTATGCGTATTACATTGGGGCTCGCTTATCTGGAGTATTGATAAATTAGAAGCTTCAATGGCGGCTATCCTCTTGCAAATCCAAGTCATCTTTACCGTCATACTGGGGCGCTTTGTTTTTGGTGAAACATTCGGATGGCGAACAGCCTGCGGCATTGGGATAGGCATCATAGGTGTTGTTATTTTGGTCGGACTTCCACAAAACCCACCCGCCATAAACGGCGTATTAGGAATGATCTTTTCTATGGTCACGGTCGCAATATCCTATGCCATCATGAAAGGCATTAAAGATGTATCACCAACCAATTATATCGCACACATGCATCTCATACCGCTCATACCTGTGATCGCGCTCGCTTTTATGTTTGAATCCCCTACTCAAATCGAATGGCAATCAATCAACTATAAAATCATTACAATAACCATGCTATACCAGGTCCTACTCGTCAGCTCCGTTCACATGATCTGGCAGCGCTTAATGCATCGAAATAAACTCTCAATCCTTCCAAATTTAACGCTACTCCTACCAATATTCGGCGTAGTAATCGCCATGATTTTCTTAAACGAAGACATCACAACAACAATGCTCATAGGCGGCCTTTTAACAACATGCGGCGTTACGATTGTCATGATCAGACAACAACAAAAACAAAAAGCTTAAGATTTTTTTAGCTCTAATAAAAACACATTATCAAATTTATCGACGACCCGTCGTGTATCACCCCAAAACTCATAACCACCAGAAAAAATTCGCGGAATTAAAGGCGGTGTATGGATTGATCTATCAAATTTAAAGGAGTGTCGAACGTCAGCAAGCACATCAAACTGATCCTCAAGCTGTTCATAACGTCGTACTAAAGCTTCCGGAAATGCTGTAACTCTTGATTGAAATTGTGTACCCAAAGGAACAAGTCTCTGCCCCGAACCAACTTGTCGCAAACACGCATTAAATTTCATTGTCTCTGCAACCTGCTCCAAAGCACCAACAACATCCCAAGTTTGTTTACAAACCGCTTGTTCAATATCACAAACGTAACCTTCCAAAGCGTCAATCGAATCAAACCAATGATCAGCCTGCCCCATCTCCTCTAAAATAGGACGATCATAGTTATGCATACGGGAAATTCCATCCAGAGCAATCAAAGCTAATGTCTCATGATTGTCTGGATACAACCCATTTTGAATAGAATGGCGAACATAACTATCAAAAAGGGTCCGAACCATAGACGTCATTTGAACACGTATTCTATTGACATGATCTTCTGCTACAAAACTCAAGACGCTCTCCTTAAACAGTTATGAAAACTAATTTGTGCGCTGCGACTTTGCAAGCTTTTTTTGATATGTAATAGTGCTTTGATTAAAATATAGGGACACCATCATGAGCGAAACATACGCACCATCAAAAGAGATATTGGATAATGTCGGCATAACCGAACAACAATATGAGTCGATGTATAAAGGCTCCATTGAACAACCTGACATCTTTTGGGCAGTACAATCAAAACGCATCGATTGGTTCAAAAAACCAACCATCATTAAAAATACTAATTTCACGGGTGACGTCGCAATCAAATGGTACGAAGATGGCACACTCAATGCCTGTTACAACTGTGTGGATCGCCATGTTGAGAACGCAAAAGGCGACAACATAGCACTTATTTTCGAACCTAACCAATGGAGCGCGGAAGAACCAATCCCGTTCGTATCTTCAGACAAAGACCCCGAAAGCGATGCAACATTCAAATCAAATGCATCCCAAACCATAACCTATAAACAACTTCAGCATGAAGTTTCAAAACTCGCCAACGCTTACAAAGAATTAGGCGTTAAAAAAGGCGATCGCATCATTATCTATATGCCAATGATTTTAGAAGCCGTCTTCGCAATGCTAGCTTGCGCTCGTATTGGTGCTATTCACTCTGTTGTTTTTGCTGGCTTTTCATCCCAAAGCCTTCATGACCGCATAATCGATTGTGACGCAAAACTAATCATCACCGCAGACGCAGCAAGCCGCGGCAATAAACCAATTCCTCTCATAACAACCGTTAACGAAGCCATCAAAAACACTAACATTGAATCTGCCATCATTGTCGAATATGAAGCCATAATGCATGGCATTGATTATGATCTAACTGGCCCCGTGAACTTTCATTACTACCACCAAATCATGGCAAACCAATCACCCGATTGTCCGTGCGAAGAAATGAATGCTGAAGACCCGCTTTTCATTTTATATACATCGGGCTCAACTGGAAAACCAAAAGGTGTGCTCCACACAACGGGTGGCTATATGGTGTACGCATCGCTAACACATGAAGTTTCTTTCGATCATAAAACCGACGATATCTATTGGTGCACCGCAGATGTTGGCTGGGTCACAGGACACTCTTATATCGTCTATGGACCACTTGCAAATGGGGCAACATCACTCGTGTTTGAAGGCGTTCCTAACTTTCCAGATTGGTCCAGATTATGGCGCGTTATTGATAAACATAACGTCAATATTTTCTATACCGCACCAACCGCAATCCGTGCCCTTTTACGTGAAGGTAACGAACATGTAGCCAAAACTAGCCGTAAAAGCTTAAGGATATTAGGAACCGTTGGTGAACCCATTAATGTAGAAGCATGGGAATGGTATTATAATATTGTCGGTGAAAAACGCTGCCCCGTGATCGACACATGGTGGCAAACAGAAACTGGTGGGCATATGATAACACCGCTCCCATGCCACACATTGAAACCAGGCCATGCACAAAAACCATTCTTTGGTGTACGTCCCGCAATCGTCGACAACGATGGTAAAATTTTAGAAGAAACCAACGGAGAATTAAGCGAAGGCAATTTTGTTATCCTCGAAAGCTGGCCTGGACAAATGCGATCAATCTATGGCGACCATAAACGCTTTATCGAAACATACTTCTCAACATTTCCTGGCATGTATTTTACTGGCGACGGCGCCAAACGCGACACGGATGGTGATTACCGTATAACAGGCCGTGTTGATGATGTCATAAATGTATCAGGTCATCGGCTAGGCACAGCCGAAATTGAAAGCGCCATCAATGAACATGTCCATGTCGCCGAAAGCGCGGTCGTAGGCTACCCGCATGATATTAAGGGAACCGGAATTTACGCTTATGTAACACTTAATGCAGGCTGCGAGGCCAATGACGACATCAAAGCCGAGGTAATCAAAACCGTCCGCACCGAAATCGGCCCTATTGCTACCCCTGATTTAATTCAATGGGCAACTGGCCTTCCAAAGACCCGTAGCGGGAAAATAATGCGCCGTATTTTACGCAAAATTGCCGCCAATGAAGAAGATAGCATCGGTGACACAAGCACCCTAGCCGACCCCAGCGTTGTCGATGATTTGGTTAGGAATAGAAAGTAAATAAAAAACTTGTAAAATTATGTAAATACAGATAATTTATCTTGCATGTTAACCGCAACAGAGATGCAAGATGACTTTCAAGCAGAAATCGAAGCGCTAATGGCGTTTTTTGATAATCCCCCCATAGGTATTGCAAATCATTATGGCCTTCTTCCAAACACACCCATCGATGTACTTATCGGACCTGATATTGAATCAAGAGTATTAAAAGGCTCAAGAAATCTATTCAGTAAAGAAAATCAGCAAAGTTCAATGTATGAAAATTTACTAACACCTTTTATGGATGAACTCTCTGCAGAACTGGCAAAGCATGAACTGCTTTGGCGCTGGAAAAAAAATAAATGGGCCTTCTCTGATTCTGTTGAAATAGATGCGCAAGAATTAGAATATAAACTAGAACCATCAGACCCGCGCATACTACCACACATGCAAATACAGGCTCAGGCAATACTACAAGAACTATGCCGAAGAAAAGGATATAAAGCCACAACAGGAATAGGACATGCACACTTCAGCTTCCGCCAAAAGGGTCATGATCTATTGCAATTTGGTAAATCAAACACTCCTACCAGCTTCTTATTTTCCGCAATCGCTGGAATACTGGATTTTCAAGAAAATTACCCTGCCTTTTTTATCGAACCGACACGCGCAGATCGATTCAATGTGCACTGGCTAGAAATTGGTTTTGATCGTCAATACTATAATGGCCCTAGGCTCATCGCATGGATGCATGATAACGGCAATATGTCTGTAAACTCAAAACTACACAAAAGCGGCCCCCGAATTCATGATTGGGATATGACAGTAGAACCAAGATTGTGCAAATCATCGCCACACATGTCTACCATGCTGAATTTAGCTGCAACTAAATATGGTATTCAATCACGCGGCCTATCAATGCGACCGGAAGAACCAAACCGACATCTGGATTCAATTCAAATTTCGTTAAATCGTGATGATAAAACACTAGAAGAGCACATGAGAACAAATACTCACGCCGTTCAACGTGATAAAAAGGGATATCTCTACATGCTCTGGCAAACACTGATAAGTTTAGAACACTATGATCCGTTCCCGGATGGTATGGCACAAAACATGATGCGCATTTGTATAGGAGAATACGCAGACTACCTAGAATCCCCAACAGCTCAAGCGCGTTATGATCAAAAAGAACGTAATAAGTTATACGAAAGCCTCAAAAAACTTGAAGCACAAGTCATCGAACGCCTCACACCAAAGCAAACACACACATTAAGCATGGAACGCAGAGCGGGTTAAAGCATCCCAACAGCTGTTTTATATAGATCGAGAAGCTCATCTTCTTCACGGCGCTTTTCTGCATCTTTTTTGCGCAAAGACACAATCTTACGAACCGTTTTCGCGTCATAGCCAACACCTTTAAGCTCTGCATAAATCTCTTTGATATCATCGGCAAGAGCGGTCTTCTCTTCTTCCAAACGCTCAATACGCTCAATAAAACTACGAAGGCGTTCGCCCGCAACACCACCAACATCACGTGGCTCACTCTCCTGTGGCGCAGAACTCGTTTCTTCTGGTGCATCTGCTGGTTGAAATTCAGTCACGTTATTATCCGCCGCTTCTGACATGTAAAACTCCTTTGCTCAATTAAGCCGTTATGATTCGAATACCAGCAGTTTAGAGCATCCCGCATATCTGTGAAGCCCTTAATCCAAGCTATTAACAAAGAGTAATATTTAACGCGACGCCGACGCCTCTTCAAAAGCAGTCAACTTTCCTGACCACTGTTCAATTTGCAAACCATCAGGCTTATCGGCTGAAAACACACGACCTAACTGTATATTCAAAATCGCTCTTTGTATTAATGCGGCTTCATTTCCTTTATAGGTTTGCATATCTTTATCTAAATATGTGACAACAACCGGCACACGAAAAAGCCAGCGATAACGCTCATTTACAACACCTTCATTTAAAAGCAGCGGCGTTTGATCAACATAGCTGCGAATATTATAACGTCCGTCTTCCATCACTTTTTGAATATTATTCTCTGCCAAAAATGTCTGATACTGCTGGATGGCTGTTCGATCAAAAAGAACCAGTCCGCTTGATAAACCAGCAACCTTTGTACCAGCATCAAAATTCATGGCCTCGCCCGCCGCATTCATAATCCACTCACCAACTTCTTGGCTCAATAAATGTGGATTAACAAGCGGCACAGCATCTACAGGCAACTGCTCTAACTTACTTTTTACATCAACCCCAGTACCGACAGCAAATTCTGCAACCATGTCCTTCGCTGGGTCATACTCCTCTTCTTTTAAGCTAGGGAAAAGAAATTCCAAAAGACCTGCTTTAACCGGAGACGAAGACCACACGAATAATGCCGCCGCGATAAAAATAGAAAAATAAATACGTTTCATAGATCCTCAATATGAGCCAAAAATAAATTGTGATTAAGACACTTTACTCTTAAGTGTTTGAACAAACTTCCCTAATTGCATCACATTTTCTATACGCCTGTCTAGGAAAGCCTTTGATTTATCCAAATCATCCGATTTATCCCTAATCCAAAACACCATTGTTGATGCAATAACACCACTTAACAATCCACGCTTTGTATATCGATTATAATCTGTCGATTGATCCCCCGCCCAACCCCAAATAACATCAGCTGTTCGCCATGTAATCTTGAGCGCACGCGCTTTGCGAGACGGCAGCATCCAAAAATGAGAAGATTGACCAACAGCATCTTTGTAAGGCTCCAAAATCTCCAAACGTGTCATAACGGCATGATGAATACGATCACGCACGCGCATAGATTGGGGATCATTATCTTGCATTGCGGCTAACATGCTTCGATCGGCCCAATCGGCAAAATGATCTAAAACACTTACCATTTTCTCAGGAAAAACACCGCGTGCAATATTAACGCTATAACCAATATCCTCTGTAGTTTTACAAACCATCTCCCATGTCCAACCATCAAAAACAACATTAGGTAAACACGCTTTTAAAATTGCATCTTTAATATCTTGGCTCATAAATAATAAACTACTCTTTTTTGATATGGCTCTTCAACATGCATAATAGTGTAATAAATACCGTCAACACTATCGTCCCATAAAAAAGGTTTTTCAGTAAGCGGATTGTAAAACTCAGGGTCAAGTTTAGATATAAAATCAACCATTTGATCGGGCTGGACCCCCGCCTTCTTGGCTTTTAACAAAATCAGTAATGCTCTTTGGCGAGCATTCATAATGTAACCGTTTCTAAACAACTCCACACCCTTCATCATGCCCCCTATCACAAGGTTGGCAATGTAATTATAAGACAAACATTTAAAACCAATACGTCCATAACATGGATCATGCTCAAACTTGAATGCTTCAATCGCTTCATCATCTAATGCCACATACCCTGACCGAGCAAGTTGAATACGGTCTTGCCACATGGCATAAAATTTATTTTTAGTATCGTTTATTTTAAAGAAAAAATGATTATCATATTCTGCATATGAATACATGATATTGACCGCATTCACTTCTGCTTTTTCCATGTCTTCTAAATTCCATTGTGCCATATAATCAACATTTAAAATCTGCTCAATGGCATCATAATGCTCTTCAAGCACATTCAAATCTTGAGATAATACCACTGGTAAAACATCTAAATTTAAACCGTAAATAATCATCCAAATAGCATGTTCAACAATCGTAATTTTACCATTTATGATATGCTGAATGCTTTGCATAGAAGCGATCCATTCATTAATTGAATCATATGCTTGTCCATTTTTAGCCATTTTTATCCACTGCAAAACTAACAATCGATGAAGACTTATCAAATCTTGTCCGTACGTCCCTGGCACGCCAAGCTTATCTCCAACAGAAACCACTAAACCTTGCTTTCGATAAATGTCACGATAGCGATTTAAAAGGATCATCTCATCCTTGAGAACACGATCCAAATCACCTGCTTTATGGCAATGATTTCGCATGCGGAAATCATCTTGTAAAAAACAAAATTGTTTCCAATCCAGATCACGGTTTTGAAAGCGCAATTCATCAAAATTGCTGCCTTCAGAATCCTGTCTTACTCTATCCAAGCCATAAGCATATAAATCAGTCGAATGAACAGGCGCGTGCATCCCTGCAACATGAACAAAAAAATTATTGTCAGCCACAAATGGATCTGGCGCAAAGAATGCCTCCGCCTGAGGGTTAAGAGGAACATCAAATAAATTTCGAACGATCAAGCCGCAAACGATCAAAACTACAACGGCAAAGACTATCTTTTTTGGTGTCATATAAAAAAACATAAAATAAGTACTAGAATTACATATAAATATAACACTCTTTTAACTAGACTTCTTCTTTAAAATCACCATCTTACAGTTATGAGTGACAAACCAATTAATAATGACACAAATTTAGGCAGCCGCTTAACACGCTATGGACGGGTTTCAACAACTATGGCTGGTTTGGGCGCAAAATTAATCGGTGAAAAATACCTCGGTGTAAAAATTGAACGCAAAGAACACGCCGAAGCCTTAACCCAAGCCCTTGGAAACCTCAAAGGCCCCCTAATGAAAGTCGGGCAAATCTTAGCAACAATTCCCGAAGCTCTGCCTCCAGAATACGCGCAGGCGCTTCAACAATTACAATCAGACGCCCCTCCTATGGGGTGGCCTTTTGTTCGCCGCCGCATGAAAACTGAATTGGGACCAAATTGGCAGGAACAATTCGCAGACTTTTCTAAAGAAGCAGCCGCAGCCGCAAGTTTAGGACAGGTGCACCGCGCCAAAACGCACGATAACATTGATATTGCATGTAAATTACAATACCCAGACATGCAAAGCGCCATTGATGCCGACCTTAAACAACTAAAAATCATGTTTGGGATTTACGGACAATACGATAAATCCATTAAAACTGACCAAATATACGATGAACTTTCTGAACGCCTTCGTGAGGAACTGGATTACGAACGCGAAGCTAAACATACAAAACTCTACGGCCACATGCTCGCAAAAGAGAAAAACGTACATGTACCAAAAGTTATTGATGAGCTTTCAACAGGCCGTTTACTAACGTCAACATGGTTAGATGGAGATAAAATCCTAAGCCACAAAAAATCACCTCAGGAACAACGCAATGAAATCGCGCTCAACATGTTTCGCGCATGGTATGTGCCCCTGTATTATTACGGCACAATCCACGGTGACCCTCACCCTGGTAATTACACAGTACGTAAGGATAATAGCATAAACCTTTTGGATTTTGGCTGCGTACGCGTATTCCCATCAAGCTTTGTCGGCGCAGTTATTGATTTATATCACGCCTTAGAGAGAGAAGATAAAGACCTTGCCGTCCATGCTTATGAGACTTGGGGCTTCAAAAACCTTACAAAAGAACAAGTAGACACGCTCAATATATGGGCAGAATTCCTATATTCTCCGCTTCTTGAAGATAAAACACGCGCCATAGGACACGCAGAAGGTGCCGTTTACGGTCGTGAAACAGCAGAAAAAGTTCACAAAAAACTAAGAGAGTTGAGCCGTGAAAATGATGGAGTAGCTGTGCCGCGCGAATTCGTATTTATGGACAGGGCCGCTCTGGGATTGGGCTCAGTATTCATTCATTTAGATGCGCAAATCAACTGGTACCGTATTTTTAACGAGCTTATTGCTGATTTTGACGCCCAAAAAATGTCAAAAAGACAATCAGACGCACTAGAAATGTTTGATATTCCTAATGAAAATAAAAAATAAGCCTTAAAGCTGAATTTCCAATTCTTTAAAACTCATACATACCGATTCGTTTCTTAAAACGACAAAATAAGAGATTCTGAAAAATAAAAAACATCTTTTATTGCATTACGACAATAAAAAAACGCCTATCCCCATAAATAAACACCTCAAATCGTATCAATAATAACAATTTAGTAAGGTTTATAGGTAACAATAGGAAATACGCACAAAATTTTGGGGAACTCGTTCAAGAAGGGGCAACAGCAATTATGCTGAATTTTATTTGGAACCCTCTGAGTAAAAAGCAAAAAACAAAGTCTACAAGCCGTACCTCAAAAGGAACGGCAAAACCCGCTTGTGAAAAAACCAATTCATTTAACAACCATACAAATCGCCTGTCTGAGCGCGGTAATGTCTTTTTTACATTATTCGGAGCCGTAGCTGTCGTAGGTGTATTGGGCGCAGGAATCATGCAAACCATGCAAGGCCCGCTCAACACTATGGTCCAAGTCAATCTTCGTGAACGCGCAAAAAGTGAGATGTCCATTGCATCCAGAATGACTTTGTTAGAGGCCGCTAGCGAAGCTAATAGTGGCGATTGTGACGCGGACGGATTTATTGAACCACTAGCTTACGCAACAAACATTCCCGGCCTAACCGGTGGTGGACAGCTTCCAACAGGAAACCAACAAGACCCATGGGGCAATGACTACGGCTATTGTTCATGGGATGCAGGTAATACAGCAGGAACATGTGGCGGCGTTGAATATGCAAACCTTCTCGATGGTGATGCCCCAGCAGCGGCGTCAGACTATCCTGTCATAGCAATTCTATCCGCCGGTCCTGATGGTATCTTCCAAACAACATGTGCGGACCACCCAACGCTTCATACCCCAGGCGGCGACGATTTGGTCGACACCTACTCATATGACACAGCCATTGCAAGCACAGGTGGCCTTTGGACATTAAAAACAGGAACACCAACATCCGCTGAAATCGATAAAGATCTAGACTTAACAACAGCCGAAGTCGCACCAGGCGTAAGCCCGCAATTACTATTGGGTGCATCGTCCATGATCCTTCCCACGCGTTTAGGATCAAATTCAACCCCTGTTCTCAGTGACGCAGGATGTAATGCAGCTAACATTTTCTTACTGCGCGTCAACGACTCCCCAGCGCTACCTGCCCCCGTTGTTGAGATTTGTGACGGCACAAACTTCATATCAGTCGCCGCAGGCGCAGCCACAGGACTTAATAACGACAATAGTTATGTTGCTGTTAACGATGACGGCGTCAGCCCAGGTGAGGTTGTAATCAATATTGATGGGACAACCGCCGTGACAATTAACGCGTCAGGATTAGACACAGGATCACAAAATATAATTACAACAGGCGAAGGTTTTTTCGGCGCGATCGATACAACAGGCAATGCAGAAATTAACGGCACATTAGATGTTGTTGGTGCAACAACACTAAGCAGCCTAACAGCCTCCGGAACAGCAACATTCAATGGCGCTGTTAACGCCATGGATAACGTATCTATCGACGGCAGCGGCGTAGGCTACGCCCTCAGCGTAAACGGTGATATAGAAGGAACAGATATAGATCTCTCCGGCGATCTGAATTTAGAAAACACAGAATCCGTTAATTGGGGCGATGCAAGTGTTAACATCACAGGCGACGTCTCAACCAACAGCCTCGTCTTCACATCAAACGCTTCAAACTTCACAGGAGCAGTCCAAGTTGGCGTTCCTGTTGTATCTCCGGCTACGCCTCTCGCTGATCCAATGTTAGAGGTCAATGGCAACGCAGACGTTACCGATAATCTAAGCGTCGGTGGAAATGCAACAGTGACTGGAAACGCAACAGTAACAGGTGGTTTAACCGTGTCGGGTGATACGATTACCATGGGCACAAACACAAGCAGCGCCATTCTTGTCGCCGACGGTACAAATTTTAATCCCGTTATTCCATCCGGTGATATTTCTTTAAGCAACACTGGTGTCTTTACAATTAACAACGACGCCGTTGATGAAAGCCAATTAGATGTCAGCAACGCAGCCGGAGCAAATGAATGTTTAAAATATATAAGCGGCTCTCTGCGTTGGGATGTTTGTTCGGGATCTGGCGGTGGTGATGGTATCGGTACAGATGGTTTGCCAGATGTGCTCGCCAATGACGCAAGCGCCAACAACATCGCAATTACCGACCTCGCCAATCCAACCAATAACCAAGACGCCGCAACAAAATTCTACGTCGATAACGCCCTCGGATCACTGAATTCCGACCGCATCCAAGATCTCGACGGAAATACATCCATTGATGTCGACACAACAGATGACGGACTTACGAACACTATCTCTATTAATACTAACGGTGCTCAGAGACTTGTAGTTGATGCCTCAGGAAATTTAAATCCATCAGTAGATAGCATAGGAAGTTTAGGTCGCCCCACTTTAAGATATGGAAATATTTATACTAGAGGTTTAAATAGTGTAAATAATTCACTAGGCATAACATCAACCATCGGCAGCATTAATTTAAACGCCGGTAGTTTAACAGATGGCATCAACTTCTCAGTCAACAGTGTTGAAATTGGTCGTTTCAATGCGAACGGATTCGGACTTGGCACAACGTCACCCGATATTTCTGCACTTCTAGACATAACATCAACAACAAAAGGCCTCCTCACCCCTCGCATGACAATCGCACAACGTGATGCCATTAGCTCTCCGGCTAACGGCCTCCTGATATTTGCCACAGATGCAGGTGATGCTGGCCTCCTGCAATTTTGGGATGGCTCACAATGGGTGGATGTTGGCGGTGGTGGCGCAAATACGGGCGGCCTCTGGACAGATTTAGGCGGCGACCGCATTCACTACGGCAATACTGGCAATGAACAAGTGGGCATCGGCACAAATAACCCAATCACAACATTAGATGTAAATGGAGGCATCCGCGTAGGCTCTGTCACTGGCGGCGTAGCCCCAACATATATGGGCCTTAACGACCTCCGCGACACCGATGTCGCAAGCGCAACAAATGGCCAATACCTTATCTACAATACGGTAAGCGGTAATTGGGAAGCTGGAAACTTTGATTTTTCCTCAATCCCTGATGACAGCCTCGATTGGAACAAATTCGTTGATTCCATGACTCTTGATTCCGACACAACAATCGATATGGATAGCAACACCGCGAACCTAAATTTCGACAGCAACACTTTTGTGATCGACAGCGCCAACAACCGCATTGGTATTGGAACAAATACACCACAAGAACAACTCACAATATTGGGCGGTGATCTAGCAATAAGAAACAACAGTGATGTATCAACAGCAGTATTAATAGGTGCTGATGGATCTACAGGCACATTAAGACTCCGAAACGGCCCTACTGATCAAGTTGTGCTATCAAGTAACGTCGGCCAAACAAACTTAATTATGCATCCAATACTCTTGGGAACAAATACCTTAGATGCAACAGCCCAATTACAAATTAATTCAACAACACGCGGCTTCTTAACACCGCGCATGACGACAACCGAACGCAATGCCATCACATCCCCTGCGACCGGATTAATGGTTTACAACACGACGTCAAACCTCTTCCAATTCTATAACGGCAGCGCATGGCTCGACATCGGCTCCGGCTCCGCGCCAAGCGGAGTTGTGATTAACGACCTCGCCGATGCTTACACCGATTACACGACTGATCTTAACATCTTCTTGGCCCATGAAGGTGGTGCAGGACTTGGCAACAACATTCAAAACAATATTGGTATTGGTATCAACGCGCTCAACTCACTTGATGATACACAATCTAATACAACGAACGGATTAGTGGATGGATCATCTGGTAAAAACAACATTGCCTTAGGTTTAAACGCCATGACAAATTCACAAAGCTCCAGATCTTCTATTGCTATAGGGGTCAATGCGCTAAGTAACACATCAGCAACCTATGATTCTATAGCAATTGGACAAAACGCATTAAGATACAAAAGTGGTTTTCGTAACATTGGTATTGGTTTAAATGCACTGGGTTACAGAAGTGGAGGAGGAACTAACATAGCAATCGGTGATATCTCCGGCGGATGGCTAAACAACGGAAACTTCAACACTTTTCTAGGCAATCGAGCTGCAACTGGCGCTGGTGACGCATATGCATTAGATGGAACTGGATTGAATTTTGCAGGTACTGGTAACACTATTTTAGGATATCAGGCCGCTACAAATCTTGATAATACTGGCAACGACTACAACACTGTAATAGGCTATCAATCTGGTCTCTCGATGAACGCAGGTAGTAACGCTTACAATATTATAATTGGTACAAATACAGACGTTTCATCTAATACCTCATCACACGAACTCAACATCGGCTCTGTCATCTTCGGTAACATTGATGACGCTGCAACCGTCGGAACCGATGAAACACAATTCGCCGTTGGCGTCGCCGACGCAAGCGCAATCGAAACCTCCGCCATCGCAGAATTCGCCTCAACAACACGCGGCCTTCTCGCACCACGCATGACCAATACCGAGCGTGATGCAATCACGTCGCCTGCGACTTCACTCTTAATATTCTCAACAACAGATAACCAATATCAATTTAACTCCGGTACAGCCGCTGGCCCTATTTGGGTTCCAATGAGCGGCTCTATTTGTTCTGATCCAACACCTGATAACTTTGATTTTGCAAACATCGCCAACCAAACAGCCTCAAGCGTAGTGGAATCCAACATCGAACAAATCACCGGAATATCATGTGCCGTCAGTGTAACATCATCAGGAGACCCATCAACACAAGTCCAAACCTGTAGCGATGCAGCCTGTACAACTGTAATCCAAGGCTGGGCTTCAAGCGTCCAAGTTAACAACAATGAATATGTGCAAACCCGCCTAACAACATCCGCTATTGCTGGCTCAACCAGCACAACCACAATCACAATCGGCAGCGCCTCTGATTCATGGTCAGTCTCCACCACAGGCGGCGATTGTACAGTCGCCAGCCCATTAGTCGGGACAGTTTGTGCCGATGGAACCGTCTACGCAGGCTTCACACCAGACGGCAACGTCAAAATGTACACAACCCGTTGTGAAGGTGGTCGAACATGGGATGGTTCAGTTTGTACAGGATCAGCCGTAAGTCTAACCTGGTCTACATCAGCAACAATATCAAATTCAATTAATGATCAAAATACAGGCTTTACAAACACCTATGCTCTTGATGCCATTGTAAATGCTGATGCCCCCTACAACGCCGCAGATTATTGTGCCAATTTAAATCAAAATGGACATACAGACTGGTATCTTCCAGCAAGAAATGAAGGCGCAGTTATCGGGCCAAATACAACAACTATAGGCGATTTTAATAATCAATTCTATTGGACATCAACAGAAATTAACACATCAAACGCATCTGTATTTTCGACAAACACAAATTTAACACCAACTGTAAATAAATCTGCCGCAAGCCGAAGTATGCGATGCGTTCGCAAAGACGGTGCAACGCCTCCCGCAACCCCTCCCGGCGGCGCGGACGGACAGGTTCAATATAATGATGGCGGCGCATTGGGCGGTGAAAACTCTTTCGTCTGGGACGATGTCAATGACCGCCTTGGAATTGGAACAGCAACACCAAACAGACAGCTAACAATCGACAACACCACAAACTCAGCCGTCATGCAAATCAATGGCGCCGATACTGAAAGCTCAAGCGTGCATCTAATAACATCTGGCACTGGCCAACTTGGCGGATCAGCAAGTGGATGGAACATGCGTGTAAGAGGCGATTCATTCATAACAGCCAGTGAAGTTCAAGATTTTGGGATCAGCTATTACGATGGAAGCACATGGACGAACGCATTATCGATTGACCATCAAAATATTAACATCGGTATGGGCACGTCAAACCCCGATGCATCATCTTTGTTAGATTTAACATCAACCACACAAGGCTTGCTGACGCCGCGCATGGATGAAACTGAGCGCGATGCAATCGCATCACCAGCCACCGGTTTGATCGTCTACAACACAGATTCAAATACGCTTGATTACTTCAACGGAACCGCATGGGTATCCTTTGCGTCCGAGTCAGGAAGCGCCTCAAGCCTCGTAGACGCAGACGGCAACACACTTATTCAAGTCGAAGAAACCGCAAACGAGGACTTCATCCGCTTCGACACGGCGGGTACTGAACGCGTTATCATCGACAACACCGGTAAAGTCGGCATCAACCAACCCTCCCCTCAAGTCGCCCTCGATGTCGGCGGCACAATCCGCATCGCTGATGGCGGTGAAACGTGTGATGGCACAATTGTTGGTGCATTAAGATATAACTCTAGCACAACTCGCGTTGACTTCTGTGACGGTACAGACTGGCAACCTGTTGCAATCGCATCAACTCAAGCCTTACTTGTCATTAACCCACCAAGCGCAGTCAACATGGATATTAGCACAAGCGGATCACCAGCTTATGGTAGTTATGAAACATTCACTGTTAGGAATGTTGGAGGCACAACATCACAAACGATCACAGCCATTTTAGGAGGAACAAACGCAGGTAGTTTTGAAATTAATGGTGCAACAGATACATGTACTGGAAATACACTCGCGCCTGATGCAACCTGTATTATAGAAGTAAGGCCACTTGCATTTGGTGATGGGACATATAGCGGTACATTAACAATCAATGGTAATAATTCTCCCGTCGCAAACCTAAGCGGTACCGCCAGCGCATCTTGTGGAACAATCGGAGATAGTCTTCCTGCTGAAGGTGGTTTATTGGCCGGATGTACACCCAATTACAAACTTATCATTGCCCCTTCCGGATGTGATTATGATGACATCACAGACCCCTCTTGTATTGGAAACGATACAAATATTTATCAATGGTCAAACGACTTAGAAACTGGGGTTAATACAGAAAGCATCAATGATGGATACCTAGAGGCATGGACAGCTCTTAGTGTATCCGGTCGTGCAATGCAATATGCCCCCAGATTATGTAACGCCCTTTCACTTGGCAACCATAATGATTGGTACCTGCCAAACGACCATGAAATGGCAAGTTTCTTTCCCTATAAAACTGAACTAGATATTGAAGATAACAATTATTGGACCGTTACAATGAATGGCTCTAATGAGGCTCGCAGAATACAAATGGCTAATAGTTTAACAACTTCAACTAGCCAACATAATAGGTATCCAATAAGATGTGTGCGCCGCGCTGGCGATGAAGATGTTGGAGCAAAATTAGTTGCCAATGTCCCTGGCTTCGAATGGGATATTAGCACCCTCGGCTCACCGGCGACGGGATCCACACAAACATTTATAATCACAAACACCGGAAACGTGAGCACCGGATCAATCAATAGTTACTTAACTGATTCTGGAACAGGTTTTTCAATTCAAACTGATAATTGCAACACTGTAAATCTTGCTCCCGGCGC
Source organism: Bdellovibrionales bacterium (assembly GCA_045106175.1). Classification (GTDB taxonomy): domain Bacteria; phylum Pseudomonadota; class Alphaproteobacteria; order Micavibrionales; family Micavibrionaceae; genus TMED27. Next base: position 4,880 of record JBGCEF010000063.1, on the reverse strand, counting down.
ATCATGTACCATTGACGCAAGGGCTATCTCCACACGAGACGGACTATTTAGAGAATCAATAATTCTTGATGCCCCCAACGCAAAATTAGCCATAAGCTTATTCGCGCGTTTCGAAGGGATTTGTAATGGAGCAGACTTCGGAGACGCACGGGACGGCGGACAATTTGTTGGCTGTTATGACGGATATGAACTTATTATTTCCGAATCCGCCTGTGGTCCTGATCCACTCAATCCTGCATGTACTGGTTTGGCAAATGACTTCACAAGCATGGCTTTTTCCACCGAAGACATAAACATACCCGGTGCAGACAGCAATACAGATGGGCCACAAAATACCGCAGACCTTATGAGCAGAGCAAGTATTGCAGGCGTTGGAACATATCCAGCCGCAGAATATTGTGATGCTTTCACCCATAACGGCTATTCTGATTGGTATCTCCCTGCTCACTATGAATTAGCTGATGTTGAAAGGTTATCTTCGCATTATGATACTCTGCTTTTAAATGCCCACAGCGGCGGACTTTATCTAAACTTTAATCAAGTTTATTGGTCATCTCGGGAAAGAGATTTATCAAGAGCACGATCTTCTTACATGAATCGCGGTGCAGATAGCAGATCCAACGCATCAAATCTTAAACCAACAAGTTTGAGAGTTCGCTGCTTCCGTCGTGAAGGGCTAGCCCCAATCGGCGCTAGCCTGACAATAAGCCCATCGCCAAGAACCGGAATGGATGTCATCGGTCCGGGAAGCCCCGCCTTTGGAAGCGCAGTCACATTCACCGTTACAAATAACGGCGATGCAACATCAGCTGTCCTATCCGCCGCCCTCACGAACACAACAAATTTCGACCTTGTCAGTGATAACTGTTCCAGCAACACCTTAAGCGCAGGCGGCGGAAGCTGTTCCATTATTGTACGTCCGCAAGCAACCGGTGACGGCGCTTATGCCGGATCAATCCAAGTATCAGGAAACAATAACCCCGCCGCAAACATAAGCGGTGTTGCAACCGGCTTCGGCAGCCCTGGCGGCTCCGTCTGGACAAGCAATGGCAGCGGCGGCCTGCACCCGGTCACAATAACCGACGTTGTATCGATCGGTACATCAACACCGGACGCATCATCAATCCTAGACCTAAGCGCAACAGACAAAGGTTTCCTCGCACCACGCATGACAACAACGGAGCGCAACGCAATCACAACCCCAGCAACTGGTTTGATTGTTTATAACAACGACACGAACACGCTTGATTATTGGAACGGCTCCACATGGGCGTCTTTCGCCTCAAGCGCAGGAAGCGCAACATCAGTCGTAGATGCCGATGGCGACACACAAATTCAAGTCGAAGAAAACGCCAATGAAAACATCATCCGATTTGACACCGCCGGCACAGAGCGCATGGTCATAGCATCTGGCGGTAATGTTGGTATCGGCACGGCAACACCCGGCAACACTCTCGACATCGTCGGCGACACCCGCACAAACAGTGTTATTCTCAATGGCGTTGCCGGAAACGCACCAACTTATATCACGCAGTCCAGTTTCGATTGGGATGATATTGTTGACGCCATGACACTCGATGCAACAACAACCATCGACATGGACACGAACAACGCTGATCTTAACATCGACAGCGATACTCTTTTCATTGACAGTTCAACAAATAATATCGGTATTGGCACTGAAACGCCTACAGCTGCACTTCATATCTATCGCAACGATAATAACGATACATCACTGTATCTAGAGACCAATCAAGCTAATCAAGACATGCTTCGCATTAGAAGATCAAGCGGCAATATGCGTTTCAATACAGGCAGTAGTGGCGTTATGCGTATAGATTATGGTTCTGCAGGTGTAATGCGTTTTGACACAAACAATGACAATATTTATTTTGACAATCAAATTGGTATCGGAACAACAAGCATTAATGACTCCGCTGCATTAGATATCACATCAACCACGCGCGGCTTCCTCCCACCGCGTATGGACACAACACAACGTGATGCAATCACCTCGCCCGCAACCGGCTTGATGGTTTACAACACGACAACCAATACATCCGACTTATATAATGGCACCGCATGGATATCCCTTGCATCTAGCGCAGGAAGTGTATCCTCACTTACAGACGGCGACACTGATACATCAATCGTACTCGATACATCTGACGATGATACTATTCGCTTTAACACAGTAGGCGCAGAGCGGATGACTGTCGGCCCAACAGGTGCACTAACAATAGGTAATTCCGCCTCATCAAGCACACTAGGACGCCTTGATGTATCCGGTGGAACACTTATACAAAACTATAATTATGACAGTGGGACAATTGCGCAGTTGGGTTCTATTAGAGGCGTTACCTATCAATTAACCGCCGGTAGTACAGTTACAGATATGGAAGGAACCGCAGGACATATTGCTATAACAGATGGTGCTGTAACAAATGCACAAGCACTTCAAGCATTCACAGGGATGTTCGGAGGAACAATTACTAATGAGCGAGGTTTATTTATTGATCAACAAAATTTAGGAGCCACAATAACCAACCGTTATAGTGTCTTCATCGCAGCCCCAACAGGCAGTGCAACAAATGATTACGGTTTCTATCAAGCCGGCACACAAGATAATTATTTCGCAGGCCAATTAGGCATTGGCACAAACGATCCTAACGTCGCCCTCGACGTTGTCGGAGACATAGAATACACGGGCACAATCACTGACGTATCTGACCGCCGCTTGAAAGATCAAATAGAACAGCTCAATAAACATGGCAAGCTTCTGGATCGCATAAATCAAATCGAAACAGTCAGCTTTGTGATGAAAGGCGACGCAACAAAACGAACAGAATTTGGTGTTATTGCGCAGCAAATTGAACAAGTATTCCCAGAACTGGTCCATACAGCAAACGATGAAATTGGCACAAAATCTGTGAACTATGTCGGCTTGATCGCGCCGATGATAGAGGCTACCAAAGAATTAAAATCAGAAAATGATGCACTAAAATCAGAAATTGCTGCAATAAAATCAGATCAAAATGAAGTCATGGCAACATTAGCATCCATGAAAGAAGATATGGCTGGCATGAAAATGCACACTGGTTTCGGGATGGAAAAAGCAAACATCCAAACACTTGGCATGATGCTCTTAATGATGCTGTTTGGTGGCGCCTGCGTACTTGTTATAACACGCACAAAACGTCCATCATAAGAAAAGGAGAGCGCCAAAAGCCATGACAACCGCCCTTCGCATTCTGACGATATCTTTATGTCTTTTGACCGCAACATTCGCTCAAAAGTCTCTTGCGCAATGCACAACCCCCGCTGGCGTCGCCGGTGAAATCATCTTCAGCGAAGATAACAACGTCCCGGTCTATTGCGACGATACAAATTGGATTGCGATGGTTGGTGCAGATCCTCAAACAAGCATCAATCCGTATATTCCAAATGCAATATCTATGCTTGCGTCTGAAGGTGATTACCTAACAAAAGCATCAGATCTTGAAGGTGTTACCGACACTAAGGTTTTCACCATGAGCGTATGGTTCAGATCAGATAATGATAAATTTCATATTTTCCCCGGTCGTGTAGGAGCTTCCCAACCAGCACGTATATGGGTGCAAGCATCTGCAGATAATGAAATACGCGTAGACGGCAACAATTCTGCAGGAACACCCTTACTAAGATGGGACGTACAACCGTCATCCGCTGGAATAAATAATATTCACGACGGAAGATGGTATCACTTTCTTGTCAGTATTGATTTAAGCAATCCTGCGAACAGACATTTTTACATCAATGATATGGCTGCAACTGGTCCTGTTTTTACTTACATAGATGACTTTTTTGACCATACCGAAGGGCGCTTTGATTTTGGCGAACCAACTGGCGCTTACAGACCCGAAGCTGACTTTGGAGATTTCTGGTACAGCACCGATCAATATGTTGACTTTTCTATCGAAGGAAACCGCCGAAAATTTATCGATGAAAATGGGTATCCTGTTTTTCTAGGAGGGACAGGTGCACTCCCAACAGGCTCTGCTCCTGATGTTTTTCTCTCCGGTAACACAGATAATTGGCACACGAATAAAGGAACCGGCGGAGGCTTCACCGAAAACGGCACATTATCAACAGCAACCTCCTCACCAGGCGACGGAACACGTATCGTCCCCAACGGCCTCATCGGTCACTGGCGCCTAGACGAAACCTCCGGCACCATCGCCGTTGATAGCAGCGGCAACGGTTATGATGGAACTATGAATGGAACAGTCACCTCAACAGAAGGTATTGTTGATACATCATTAAATTTTCCCGTCGTTACAGATAATTATATCGATATTTCTTCTGCAAATATCTCCTCGACAAACACCATCACAATGACAGCTTGGATCAAGAAAGAGGAAATGAATACAAAACAAGAAATTATCTTTCAAAGAGGAACCGCCGCAGAAGGCATCGGCATCGAGAATACAAACGACCTTCGGTTTAATTGGAATAACGCCCCTAGTGCATACAATTTTGTAACTGGCCTTATCCCTCCTCAAGGAGCATGGTCATTTGTCGCTTTGACTATTTCATCCACAGAGGCAAAAGTTTTTTTGGGTGTAAATGGCGTCTTATCCTCAGCAACAAGAACAGCGACGTATGTTACACGTGATATTAATGGTCTCAATATCGGACGTGACCCAGGAATTTCATCTCGCGATTTTGTCGGTAATATCGACGACGTGCGCATCTACAACCGTACACTTGACGCCGAAGAAATCGCTGAAATCTTCGCCGCGCGGGATGGCATCCGCTATAATGAAAACTTCCGCACCCCTGAATTTTTCGACGGCAACAAATTCGTCTCCCTCCGCCCTGAATTTTCCGAACCTGGTCCC
>JBGCEF010000062.1:0-49510 GCA_045106175.1 Bdellovibrionales bacterium | reverse complement strand
ATCGTGGCATCAATCCTAAGCTTCTTAAAAACCGAATTTGAACGCAGGCAAGTCAAAGATGCTTTCGGCCTTTATATATCTCCCGATTTTATGAAGGAGCTCACGTTAAATCCGGATAAATTGAAGCTAGGCGGTGAAATTCGTGATCTTACGGTCATGTTCACTGATATTCGAAGCTTCACAAGCATTTCTGAGGGGTTATCACCCCAAGAATTGATCCAGTTGATGAATGATTTCCTGACGCCCATGTCCGATTTAGTCATGCAAAACCGTGGAACAATCGATAAATATATGGGTGATGCGATGATGGCGTTTTGGAATGCTCCCCTTGATGATAAAGATCACGCAAAAAACGCCTGCATCACAGCACTCGGTATGCAAGCAGCATTAGACCCTATTAATGATTCCGTTGCACAACGCGCCAAAAGTATCGGCAAAGAACCTGTTTTGTTACAAGCTGGGATCGGCATCAATAGCGGCCCCTGCGCTGTTGGCAATATGGGCTCCAAACAAAGATTCGCTTATTCAACACTTGGCGATGCGGTGAACTTATCCTCCCGTTTAGAAGGGCAAACTAAAAATTATGGCGTCGGTATTTTAATTGGAGAAGAAACATATAACGCCGTCACTGATTTTGCCTGTTTGGAAATAGATTTAATTCAGGTGAAGGGAAAGCAAGAGGCCGTCAGGATATTTGCGCTCTTAGGAGATCAAAAAGATGCCCAAAACGATCTATTTAAAACACTAAAAGCAGAACATGAAAATATGATTGCTTCTTACCGTAATGGTGAATTCAAAAGCGCGCTGAAAAGCGCTCAAAAATGCATAAACAATCAAACACTTAATCTTGAAAAACTTTACGATCTTTATATCCAAAGATGCGAAGAAATGATTAAAAACCCGCCTGAAAAATGGAACGGCGTCTACATTGCTAAAACAAAATAAACTTAAATTATAATTGATTACGAGATATGAGGAAGTTTATGACGTCACTTTTTGGCATTGGTTTCGCATAAAAATACCCTTGCGCAATATCACAACCAAGCTCTTTTAGGGCTTCAACTTGTTCTTGTGTTTCAACACCTTCCGCAATGGTCTTCATATTCATGCTCTGGCTTAGCTGAACCATTGATCTAACAAGGGTCATAACATTTTTGTCTTTGATCATGTCATTAACGAACGACTGATCAATTTTAAGCGTATCAATCGGGAAATAATGCAGATAACTAAGCGATGAATACCCCGTCCCAAAATCATCAATGGCAATATGCATGCCTGCTTTGCGACACATCTCTAATGTATCTTTTGCCTGTTCTGGCTGCCCCATTAAAAGACGTTCTGTAATTTCAAGATGTAAGTTCTGTGGCTTAACATCTGTGACACTTAAGGCCTCATAAACACTATCAACAAAATCATCAGAGGCGAAATCGTGGCTAGAAAAATTCACGCTCATAAAATAATCACTATGCCCGCTCTGCATTTCAATATCTTTAAGCGCTTCCAGAGACGTCTTTAAAGCCCATTGCGAAGCATCAACTATAAAACCACTATCTTCGATGACGGGAATAAATTGTGCTGGGGATATAAATCCTAATTCCGGATGTTGCCAGCGCATAAGGGCCTCAAACCCGACAATTTCATCAGTTTGAAAATTCACAAGCGGCTGATAATGCAGCGATATATCACCATTCGCTAAAGCAGATTTGAAATCATTCTCAATTTTTATATTTTCAACCGCGCTGGTGGCTTGCACATATTCCAATTCCATGGCTTCTGCCAAAGCACATGAATCACTCGCACTCATGATCCCTGATCGTGTCAGTGTATCGCGATAGCGCGTTAAAATGACTTGAATTGTCATTTTTAGAATCGGATCAGCGTTGTTAAGCCTCTGTGAAAAATCATCCTGAGTAATTTCTAATAAATTACAATCCTCAATCGCACGAATACTAGCAGTGCGCGGGGCATTATCAATTAACGCCATCTCACCAATCATGGCGCCTGCGCCACGTGTTCCAATGCTTTGCTTGCTGCCGTCGCTTTTTGTAAGAATAATTTCAACGCGGCCAACTTCAATAATGTACGCACTCTTACCCTCATCACCTTGTTTCATGATGATGTCGCCAGCTTTAAAGCTCTTAGGTGAGTTATCTTGATCCATAATATTCGCGCATAAGTTATTATTTTTAAACAACCTTTATGCTATTTTTAAACGTAATATATTAATATTTTCTTACACATGATGCGATGATTTAACATGCAAAGCAATCACCCTTTTAAATCATTGCAAGAATGAATCAAATCGTAACTTGACAAAAGCAGCGCTCTATCGTTATTGTCTGCTCGAAATTAAAACATGCACATGATTTGGATAAGACCATGAAAGTAACAAATTCGCTGAAAACATTAAAGAACAGAGACCGCAATAACCGTGTTATTCGTCGCAAAGGTCGTGTTTACGTGATCAATAAGAAAAACCCACGTATGAAGGCGCGCCAAGGTTAATAAACCTGCGTTTCAAAAAGATTTAAAGCCGATCCTGTTGAAATCTAGGGTCGGCTTTCATTATTCTGATGCATTGTTGTTGCGGCTCTGCTACGACTGAGTTCAGTTAAAATTTTAACATTTAAGTGCATATATGTTTTCAAGACTTTTCGGATTTATGTCAGCTGATATGGCAATCGACCTAGGCACAGCCAACACGCTTGTCTATGTCCGCGATCAGGGAATAGTCTTAAATGAACCCTCTGTTGTTGCAATCTCGCACGTGCAGGGCAAAAAACAAATATTAGCCGTCGGAAATGAAGCTAAAATGATGCTGGGCCGCACACCGGGAAGCATTACTGCAACACGTCCATTACGAGATGGCGTGATCGCAGATTTCGAAGTAACTGAAGCCATGATTAAACACTTTATACGCAAAGTTCATAATCGCCGCTCTTTCGTATCACCCAAAATGGTAATTTGCGTGCCAAGTGGTTCAACAGCCGTTGAAAGACGAGCTATTCAAGATTCTGCTGAGCACGCAGGCGCATCCGAAGTTTATCTTATCGAAGAACCTATGGCTGCTGCAATCGGCGCAGGCCTCCCGGTGACCGAACCATCCGGTTCAATGGTTGTAGATATTGGCGGTGGAACGACTGAGGTTGCTGTGATCTCACTTGCGGGAATTGTCTACGCTAGATCTGTGCGTGTCGGCGGCGATAAAATGGATGAAGCCATTATCGCTTATATTCGTCGTGTACATAATTTGTTGATCGGCGAGAGTACTGCAGAACGCATCAAAAAAGAAATTGGCTCTGCATGCCCACCCGCAGATGGTGAAGGTCGAAGCTTAGAGATTCGCGGTCGGGACCTTATGAACGGTGTCCCAAAAGAAATTGTAATTACCGAACGGCAAGTCGCAGAAGCGCTAGCTGAACCTGTTGGACAAATTATTGAAGGCGTTAAGACCGCTCTTGAACATACAGCGCCCGAATTAGCCGCAGACATTGTGGATAAAGGCATTGTCATGACTGGCGGTGGCTCCTTGCTAACAAATCTTGATTTTGTTTTAAGGCATGCTACAGGATTAGCGGTCACATTGGCGGACGACCCATTATCATGCGTTGCTTTGGGGACCGGACACGCACTTGAGGAACGAAAAGCACTTCGCAATGTCTTGGTCGGTATGTACTAAACGCCTATAACATTGAGCTTGTGAACCATCTTAATTGTTTTTCAACGTTTTTTACCGTAATATTATAAATATATCTGTATTACAGTAAAATTCTGCTGTATCACGTTTAAAGACCCTAAAATTTAACGACACAAATCGAAAGGCCCTTCGTGAAACGTCGTTCATTATTGCGATCACAAAAACCGTTCGGTGTTCAGGCTATTGCAAGCATTCTGCCTGAAAACGGCGCGACGAGCTTTATTCTCATCGCCTTCAGCTTTCTGATTTTCCTATTCTCCGTCGTCAGCCCACAAAGCGTGAGTGGCATTCGCATGAGCGTCTCCGATTCAATAGCCCCTGTCTTGGGCGCAGTAACTAAACCGATTGTCCATGTTTCTGATGTTGTGCGTGACGCATCAGGCTTAGGCGACCTACAAGCTGAAAATATTCGCCTTCGCCAAGAAAATTTACGTCTGAAGGACTGGTATCAAACAGCCCTCCTGCTAGAAGCGGAAAATAAATCTTTACGTGATCTTTTAAATGTAAAAACCGAACCGCATTATAAAACAATCACAGCAAGAGTTTTAGCCGATAACGGAAATACATTTGCACGCAGCATATTAATTTCCGCTGGCGCGAATGATGGTGTTGAAAAAGGGCAAGCTGTTATGTCGGGTGACGGCCTCATCGGGCGTATCGTTGAAACAGGCAAAACATCATCGCGCATATTATTAGTCACCGATATCAACTCACGCGTTCCTGTTTTGGTTGAAGATACCCGCCAGCATGCAATTTTAGCCGGCGACAATAACAACAAAGCTAATTTAATTCATCTGCCGCCTGATAGCTCTGTCAAAGATGGTTCTCGCATCATCACATCAGGACACGGGGGTGTCTTCCCACATGGCCTTCCCATTGGTAAAATCAATAAATCTGAAACAGGCGCAATGGAAGTACTACCCTTTGTCGAATTTGATCGCATCGTGCATGTGCGCGTATTAGACAAAACGGCTGATCCAAACCTCCTTCCGGCCGGCTCTAATAAATCACTCAGCGTTTTACAGTAAATTGCGATGCTTCCATTTTCTTCCATTAGCGAGAGATTTGAAGATTTTGCGAGATACATTGCGGCTTATGGCTTGGTCCTCATTTTCTTCGTGAGTGATGTCATTGCCATTCCAGATCCTTTTAATTGGATCATGTCTGTTCCTTTTTTAACAATGATCGTATTTTATTGGTCAATCCACCGCCCCAGCATTATTCCAACCTTCGCAGCCTTTATATTGGGATTACTCCTCGATATATTAAGCGGTGCACCGCTGGGTTTTAACGCAATGATACTCTTGTTCCTGCAATGGGCCATGACAGACCAAAGAGCATTTTTATCCGCACAATCATTCCCGATGATCTGGCTCATTTTTTCACTCGTACAAACAGCAATAATGATCTTGCAATGGTTTGTAACAGGGCTATTAAATTTCAACTGGACGGCATTATCAGAATTATGGTCGCCACTCATTATCGCAATCGTAACATTTCCATTTATAGCATTGATTTTGCATTTTACCCTTAAAATCCTCCCCAATATGAAAATGTCATTGTCATCTCGTGAATTGCAATGACTGACGCGACGTTTATAATAAAATTATGAAGCAAAATACGGATACGGTGAAGGTGTTTACACGCCGCGCATTTGTCATTGGCGGCCTCCAAGCCAGCCTTTTGGCAGTGCTCGGCGGGCGTCTCGCATATCTGCAGGTCTCCCAAGGTCAGCGTTACAGAACAATGGCGGATAAAAATCGTATCAGTATCAAAATGATACCACCATCAAGAGGCGAAATTGTTGACCGTTTTGGCGTGCCATTGGCAATTAATAATCAAAACTTTCGCGCACATATTATTACCGAACAGGCAAAAGATGTCGAAAAATCATTGCGGGCTTTGCAAAAGATTATCGACCTCAGCGATCAACAAATTGAAAAAACAATTAGCGAGTCTAAAAAACGCCCTAAATTTGCCCCAATCGAAGTCAAAGATGATCTAAGCTGGGAAGACGTTGCGCGAATTGAAGTCAATTTGCCTGATCTTCCGGGAATTTCAACAGAAGTAGGCGAACGCCGTACATACCCGTTTGGTCAATCAACAGCCCACATAGTCGGATATGTTGGCGCGGTAAATGAAAAAGAAATTGATAAAGATCCTGTTCTAGCATTGCCAGGATTTAAGATAGGAAAGACAGGTATTGAGAAACGCTTTGATACGCAATTACGCGGAACAGCAGGCGCTTCCGAAGCCGAAGTCAATGTAATTGGTCGTGAGGTTCGAGAATTAAAACGCAAAGAAAGCGGGCAGGGAAAGCGCGTCACACTAACGATTGATGGAGAGTTGCAACGTTACGCGCAAGAACGTTTAAGTGAACAACGCAGTGCGTCAGCGGTGGTAATGGATGTCCATACCGGCGCAGTTTACGCGCTTGCTTCGCACCCTGCTTTTAACCCGAATGAATTTACAAGCGGACTATCCGTTGAAACGTGGCAAGAATTACTTGCGGACGCTGCTCACCCTTTAACCAATAAAGCAATATCCGGCCAGTACCCTCCCGCCTCAACGTTTAAAATGGTCACATTGATGGCAGGGCTAAAATCCGGCCACATTAACTCAAAAACGACCGCGCATTGCCCCGGTCATTATACATTAGGTAAAGATAGATTTCATTGCTGGAAAAAAAGCGGCCATGGATGGGTCAATGCAATCACCGCCTTAGCGTATTCTTGCGATGTCTACTTCTACGAATTAGCAACCGAAATCGGTATCAATAACATCGCCGCCATGGCAAGAGAATTAGGAATGGGTGAACGGCTAGGCTTTGATTTACCGAACGAAAGCGCAGGTCTTGTTGCCGATAAATCATGGAAGCTGGCCAATCGTGGGCAAAAATGGCAACCAGGTGAAACAATCGTCAGCAGTATCGGTCAAGGTTCAATGCAGGCAACGCCCCTACAATTAGCCGTCATGACCGCTCGACTTGTCAACGGAGGATACGCTGTCAAACCATGGATAAGCGGGTATCTGGGTGAAAAATCTTTGAACAATAACAAATGGCCTAAAATGAATTTAAATAAAAATCATCTAAGGCTGGTGAAAAAAGCGATGGATAGCGTCGTGAATTCGGAAAAAGGTACTGCCTACGGGGCCAGAATAGAAGACCCAGGAATGGAGATGGGTGGTAAGACAGGCACAGCACAGGTAAAAAGAATTACAAAGGCGGATCGCATTGCAGGTATAAAAAATGAAGATCTAAAATGGCGCCATCGTCACCATGCCTTATTTGTTGGCTACGCACCTTTAGATAATCCAAGATATGTTGCGTCTGTTGTCGTGGAACACGGCGTTGGCGGTTCAAAAACCGCAGCTCCGATTGCACGCGATTTATTACTAGAAGTACAAAAAAGAGACCCAGCCGAAACAACGATTTTTGCAGGAAAATCAAAAGGAAAACCCGCATGATTTCGAGCGCTAATACAATCCAACATGACATGAGCTTTTGGCAAAAAATCCTGTCTTTGAATTGGGTGCTTATGCTCATGATTATTGCAACGGCGAGTGTAGGCTTTGCCTGTTTGTATTCTGCAGCAGGTGGGTCGATGTCCCCGTGGGCATCCATGCAAATGGCACGTTTTGCCGTTGGTTTTGTTGGAATGCTCATTATTGCCCTAATTGATATTCGCTGGTGGTACCGTTTAAGCTGGTTCTTCTTTGCCGCGGGAATGGTCTTGCTGATCGCGGTGGAAGCAATGGGACATGTTGGTATGGGCGCGCAGCGTTGGATTAATCTTGGCTTCATAAGACTGCAACCCTCTGAAATCATGAAAATTGCCGTTGTTATGGCGCTCGCCAGATATTTCCACGCCGCAACATTGGAAGATATGCGTAGAATTAAGTTTCTCATTGTCCCTGTTTTAATCATTGCTGCTCCTGTCTGTCTTGTCCTTCTGCAGCCTGATTTAGGAACCTCGCTGATGATTATTATGGCGGGTACATCCATGTTCTTTATGGCCGGCGCGTCTATTTGGATTTTTATTGCTGGCGCAGTGATCGTCTGCGCATCGATACCGATTGCATGGCAATTCTTACATGACTACCAAAAAGCAAGGGTCATGACATTTTTAGACCCTGAAAGCGATCCACTTGGCGCTGGGTATCACATTACGCAATCGAAAATAGCATTAGGGTCAGGCGGCTTAGAAGGCAAAGGTTTCTTACAAGGAACTCAAAGTAATTTAAATTTTCTCCCCGAAAAACAAACAGACTTCATCTTTACGCTGTGGGCGGAAGAATGGGGGCTTTGGGGAGGATTAGGATTACTAACACTTTTTTGGATGATTTTCTTATATGGAACATGGATCGCCCTGCGCGCGCGACAAAATTATGCACGTTTTCTTGTTTTGGGGTTAACCGTCAACTTTTCTCTCTATGTGTTTATTAATATTGCCATGGTAATGGGGCTTATCCCTGTCGTGGGTGCGCCATTACCTATGATATCCTATGGTGGTACATCTATGCTGGCGGCATTGGCAAGCTTTGGTCTGATCATGAGCGCAAGTATTCACCGTGATAGCAAAGTGACACGCCTCTGAATGAATGCTAAGATTTTAAAAAAAAGGATACGATCTTCAATGACATTATTAAAAACCATCATATTAGCCGGCATAATATGTCTAAGTTTTCCACTATTAACTAAAAATGCACACGCGATCGACGAAGATAAAAAGCAAGTGATCAAAGAGCTTTTAGATGCGAGTGGAACAAAAAAGTTAGCAAGTATGATGGGAGAAGCATCATCGCAAAATGTTTTAAACGTGATTAAAACGCAAAACCCCGAAACACCTGAGCGCGTTTTTACTGTTATCGATGAAGAGGTCAAAAAGCTATTCCAAGAAGAATTCGACTCTGGCAGCTTTTATAACCTTATTTATCCTATCTATGATGAAAAATTCACAACACAAGAATTAAAAGAAATTCTCGCATTTTATCAAACAGATGTTGGTAAGAAGGTCACAAAAGAACTGCCGGAAATCACACAAAAAGCAATGATTGCAGGACAAATCTGGGGACAAGGACTATCTCCCAAAATCCAATCAAGAGTAAGAAACAGATTAGAGGCTGAAGGCTTCTAAGATGGCGTTAAGCGGCTTGAATACCCTTATCCTCAAGCAATGATTGCAACTCACCGCTTTCATACATTTCGCGCACGATATCGCATCCACCGACAAACTCACCTTTAACATAGATTTGAGGGATGGTTGGCCAATCTGAAAAATCCTTAATGCCTTGGCGCAATTCATTATCCGCAAGCACATTAATATCTTTAAATGTCACGCCAAGCTGCGATAGCACTTGCACGACCAATGATGAAAAACCACATTGTGGAAAGGCTGCTTCACCCTTCATGAATAAAACAATATCATTCTCGTTAATGTCTTTTTGAATTCTTTCATGCATAACATTTTGCATTATATCTTATCCTTTTTATTGATCTGGTGTTGATGTTTGTATCGCTAACGCATGCAGCTCTTCGCCCATCTTACCTTTAAGCGCAGCATACACCTTTTGATGCTGCTTGACACGTGACATCCCCTCAAAGCTAGCGGAAGTAATGTAAGCGGCGTAATGATCGCCATCGCCTCGCAAATCTTCAATGCGAACGCTGGCATCGGGAATGCCTTCTTGAATTAAAGCTTCGATTTCTTTTGCATCCATCGCCATGGAAACTATCCTTCCGCAAGTTGCTTTTTGGCTTCGGCTAAAGCCTCTTCAATCATCGTATTCAAAACATGATCTGAAATTTCAACATTCTTATCTGCTAAATCTGGGCGCACTTTGCGAAAAACATCTTCAAAACCAGGCTCTTCCAAATTTGCCGCAACAACATCCATGGCATAGCTCTGCGCTTCTTCACCATCAAGACCTAACTTTTCAGCAATTTTTAGGCCAAAAAGTTTGCAACAACGCGCTTCTGTCTGAAAATCCAGTTGCTCTTCATGCGCATATTTTTGTTCCATCGCGTCTTTACGATCATCCATTCCAGTCATCTTTTTTCCCTTGTTATTAAAAGTCTTTGTTAAAACTTGGTGCGTCTACTCTAGTCACAATGTATGGAATCGCATACTATCCTTGCGAAAGCAATTAAATCGGCACAAAAAATAAATTAAAACGCATCAATGCCGAATTCAAGATAGATAAGGACGAATATTTATGGCACGTCGTAAAAAACTCTACGAAGGCAAAGCAAAAACTCTCTACGAAGGGCCAGAGCCAGGAACTGTTATTCAGTACTTCAAAGACAATGTATCTGCAACGTCCGTTGATCCTGATAAAAAAGGTGAAATTGAAGGAAAAGGCGTTTTGAATAACCGCATTTCGGCGCATCTCATGACCAAAATCGAAGCGCTGGGGATTCCAACTCATTTCATTAAGCAGATCAATATGCGTGAGCAGTTGGTCCGCGAAGTTGAGATTATTCCTCTCGAAGTGGTCGTAAGAAATATTGCTGCTGGTGGTTTGAACCGTCATTTAGGAATTAAAGAAGGAACAGTCTTACGCCGTCCTTTGGTTGAATTTTACTACAAAAATGATGATCTCAATGACCCAATCGTTAGTGATGAGCATATCTTCACCTTCGGCTGGGCTGACCCTTACGAGTTAGAAGAAATCGTCGCAATGACATGGCGCATTAATGATTACATGAGCGGCCTTTTTGCAGGCATTGGTTTAAAGTTAGTCGACTTCAAGTTAGAATTTGGTCGCATATACGGTGAGCATGGCGAAGTTTATATCGTTCTCGCAGATGAGTTATCGCCTGATAACTGCCGCCTTTGGGATGCCAAGACAAATGAACGCATGGATAAAGATCGTTATCGCTACGATCTCGGTGATTTGATCGAAGGCTATCAAAATATCGCAAAAAAATTAGGGCTTATCCCTGAAGACGGTATTGTGCAAGGCGGTAACATTAATGAGAAACTAGCCGAAAAGCTCGATCAAATCGAAAATGAGTTAGCGGAAAAGCGTAAGCTTCGTGATGTGAAGCCAAAGCCAAGGAAGACCTAACGGTAGTAAGAAAGCACAGAAGTGAAATATAGACATAATGTTTGTTCCACACTTTGTGTGCTTCTCATAGTTTTTACTGGGCCATAATGATACTTTAATAGATCCAGATCAGGTGTTTTCTAAAATGAATTTAGATGAAGGGCTATAGTCCCAACTTTTTAAATTGCATAATCCGCAAACTGCTCTTTGAAAATACGATCACCCAAGGTATTTTCATCATCGAAAAGCAAAATCTTTGTCACATCAGTCGACTCTTTAACACTGACTTCGCGAATATCACGCACTTCCCGTGAATCTGCCGTAACAGAAACAGGGCGTTCGATAGGATTAATAATTTCAAATCTAACCTTTTTATCGTTGCGTACCAATGCCCCCGGCCAATGCCGTGGTCGGAAAACAGAAATTGGTGTGATTGGGAGTATGTTCGCAGTAAGCGGTAAGATAGGTCCCCCCGCAGATGAGTTATAGGCTGTACTGCCAACGGGTGTAGAAATCAAAACCCCATCGCAAACTAATTCTTTCAGACGTAAAACATCATTAATATAAATTTTAATTTTCGCGGAATTATGCGTCTCCCGCAAAACGGAAACTTCATTAAAAGCAACAAGCTCGTGCTTTTCCCCATCCTTATCAATCGCCACCATCTCAAGTGGGTGAATGGTGAAACGTTTAGCTTTTTCAATACGTTCAATCAAACCCTCTCGCTTAAACGTGTTGAGCAAAAACCCAAGCGTGCCTAAATTCATACCAAATATTGGGGCGGCATAATCGGCAAAATTATGCAGAGCATGAAGCATAGTTCCATCGCCACCTAAAACACAGATCATGTCCGCTTTTTCCGGCTCAACATGACCGTAAAGCCCCTTTAACTCTGTTAGGGCTTGTTGCGCACGTGGCTTATGCTTAGCGGCATAAAATGAAATATTCATAGCTTATACACTCCAATTTTCTGGATCATGAAGGAAGCTTTCAACCGAGTTTAAGGTATCTGTATCGAAATATTGATGTGACTTCGCCGCTTCTAAAACATCCCACCACGTCGCAATGGCATGTAATTCAACACCCATATTTTTGATGTTATCGAGGCTGGATTGAAAAATGCCGTAATGAAAAACAACAAAGGTATGATCGACCTTTGCTCCGGCGTCACGCAGAGCATCAATAAAGATTTTCTTGGACCCGCCATCCGTTTGCAGATCTTCAATTAAAATGACATTGGGTTTGGAACCATCATCCATTGCATCCGGAAGATGCCCTTCAATCTGTGCCATACGCCCATAACCTTTTGGCTCTTTACGCACATAGATCATCGATTTTTCAAGACGCTCCGCAATAAACGCACCATAAGGAATTCCCGCAGTCTCGCCACCAGCAGCGCAATCAATATTGTGTAATCCAATTTCATCGACAAGAATTTGTGCGGCGTAATCCATCAAACGATTGCGCTCTTCAGCAAAAGAGATAAGACGACGACAATCAATATATACGGGGCTTTGACGACCTGATTTTAATGTAAACGGCTCTTTCGCATTAAATAAAACAGACTCCGTTTCAATCAAAATTTTAGCTGCATCAAGCGCCATATCTTTTCGGCTAAGCTTTGAAAACCCCAAGCTATCTTTATCAATCATGCCAATAAAATCGCTCATCGTCGAATCAGTTACTGATAAAATCTTAGAAATACTCTCGGTCGAGGGCCATCGCAATTTACCTTCGGAACTAACGCGCTTGCTTTTGTTAAAAGATGTAGGGTCCAAACCCGCTTTCACAGCAAGGCCAGACGGGGAAAATCCATGAGCGGCTGCAAGCCGTTCAATCGCAATCCAAATATTTTCATGAGTCAACATAGGAGGATAGTCCCATTTTGACACAAAAAGGTAAATAAGAATATTTTCCTATTTTTATCTTGACAGTAGATAAATTTTATATCACGAATAAGAACATTAAGGGAACATTTATGTTCAAAAAATGATAATAAAAAGAAGGAAAAGACCCATGAGAAACCATAAAAGCAAGCAAAAACAATTATTTGTCGATGGTGTAAAAACGTCACATCTCAATAATGAAGACACAACACCATTCGAAAATGCACAAGAGGCTTGGTTTTGGTTTATGGCGGCCCAAAAAGCCAAAAATGAGGGGGCAAAATTCGTTGCCGGCGCAGGTCTATATAAACGCCCATGTGAACCAGTTGATATTTTAAAAATTCTCGATCGTCTTCACCGTAATCGTATGTTGCATCGTGACCACCTTTTGGTGCTGCGTCATTATGGGCGGCGTCATATGGCCCCTGATCCTTATCGTGCAAAAGAAAAGCGCGGCTATCACCTCTGGAACGAAGCGTTGGATAAAATGGGAGATGTCTTGATTGCTAAAGGTATCGTAGAGCCGAAACAAAATTTTGATTTCCCCGCACATATCGCCAATCAAATGAGCGCATATCAAGGAACACTAAACAATGCATGATGAGCAATACATCCCACAAAAAAAACCGCAAAAAGCATGGGTTGTCTTCAGCGGGCAAGCTGACTTGCCATGGCTTAAAATACTCAAAAAAGGGTTTCGCCATTGCTATGTTTTATTAAACGACGAAAAGCACTGGATCACCGTCGATCCGCTTTCTAATGTGATGGATGTTAATGTTCATGATTTACCCCCTGATTTTGATCTTCCGCTTTGGATGAAAAATCAGGGATATGTAATCATACCCACATATATCCAACATCAAGAAAAGCAAGCACCATGGATGCCTTTTAGCTGCGTTGAGGCGGTAAAACGCGTACTCGGGATTCATAATGCCATGATGTTTACACCTTGGCAGCTATACAAATGCCTTCGCAAAAATAGCGAAAATAATCCAACACCAAAAAGCCAATCAATCAAAGGAGACTTCATATGGGAAGCCTAACGTCCGGCCCAAAACCGCGTCCTGCTCAGTCGCAAGTTGTATTTGTTCCTCAAGCAGTAAGCGCACCCACGCCAACTACGCCAAGTACGCCAAGTACGAATGATACAAATGAACCACAAGAAACAGCTGAAGAAGCCAATACGCGTATCCGCACGCAAAATTTACTCAACCGCGAGAGAAGCCGTTTTGGAACCATTCAAACCAGTTTCCGCGGCCTCTTAGATACAGCGGCCAAAAACAATCAGCCGCCGCGCAAAACGTTACTCGGAGAATAATATGAAACCTAAAAAACAATCAGATGACGATATGCTTTCAATAAAGCTAAAACTTATTCTTCAACGTTTTGAATCCGCACATAAAGTACGACAAAATTGGGAAACCTTATGGGAAGAATGCTATGATCATGCGCTTCCGCAACGCGGTGGTTTTGGCAATGCACCAAGACGCGGCAGCAAACGTACGCAGGATATTTATGATGCAACGGCGATGGATGCCGCCGATCAATTAGCCTCAAGCATGCTAGGCAATTTAACGCCGTCATGGTCGCAATGGTTCGGATTAAAACCCGGCCCCGACCTATCCGCTGAAGAGGCGGAAACACTAGCCCCAATATTAGAAGCCGCGGCTAAGACGATACAAGATCACTTTGATCGTTCCAACTTCGCCGTAGAAATTCATCAATGCTATCTCGATTTAATTGTCGGCGGAACCGCAAGTCTATATTTCGAAGAAGCCCCAATCGGTGACTTCTCTGCATTCCAATTCTCCGCAAGCCCATTAACCCATACAGTTCTAGAAGAAGGCGATAATGGTTTTATCGAAGGCGCATTTCGCCAGCTTAAACTGACCCTTGATCAGATCACTTCGCGCTACCCCGAAGCAATTATTCCAGATGCAGTCTTAAAAAGCGCAGTGCAAAACCCGCAAGCGCGTTTTAAAATCCTTGAAAGCGTCTTGCCTGAAGGGCTCACATATGAATACCACGCAATCTTAATGGAAGATGCACAAAAGCCGATTGTCCTATCGACAGGCAACTTTACACAAAGTCCCGTTATTGCCTTTCGCTGGCTAAAATCCCCAGGAGAGACTTATGGACGCTCACCAATTATGAAAGCGCTACCGGATATTAAAACTGCCAATAAAGTTGTTGAACTTGTACTTAAAAACGCATCAATCGCAGTAACAGGAATCTGGCAGGCTGATGATGATGGCGTCCTTAACCCCGCAAATATAGAACTCAGCCCCGGCAGCATTATTCCTAAAGCAGTAGGCTCAAAAGGACTACAACCGCTCGATATGCCAGGTCGCTTTGATATCTCTCAGCTAATATTGGATAACTTACAATCGCGCATCCGCCATGCATTGTTGGTGGACCGGCTGGCGCCAATATCATCCCCTAAAATGACAGCAACAGAAGTGCTGGAGCGAAGCGCCGAAATGACCTTACTCTTAGGCGCAACTTATGGACGTTTGCAATCAGAACTTCTGACGCCGCTGATCAAACGTGCATTTGCAATTTTAAAACGACGCGGCGAAGTGCCTGATATTGATCTGGATGGACGCCTTGTCGTCGTTGATTACCGTTCACCACTGGCGCGTCACCAAGGGCAAAAAAACGTTCAAAACACATTAAGTTGGATTTCATCTGTCCTTGCGATGGGGCCCGAAACTGCGGCTGCGGTGAACTTACCCCAAGCGGCAAGGTTTTTAGGCGATGCCATGGGCGTGCCTAGTGATTTAATCCGTAAAGAAATGCCGCAAGTCGACCTTGGTGAACTCGTGAAAGCCGTTGAGCCAGCAATCGCAGGAAATGCGGAAATAACAGATCAAATTCTGTCTGAAACACAAACTCTAAAGGAGCAATAAAATGATATCTGACATCCTAGATCATCTAAAACCCCAAAAAGATCTGCCCATCACACCGGCGGAAAAAGGATTAACCTACGCACAGGTCGAACCTGGAAAAATCGAAATGCGTGAGATTGAAAAAGCATTTACGCGACTTTTTACAACACAAGACGGACAAAAAGTCTTAGCACACCTTCAAGTATTAACCTTCCAACGTGCCCTTGGTCCTGGTGTCGCCAGTGAACAGCTTCGTTATATGGAAGGGCAAAGATCAATGGTTGCAACCATCCTGCGCCTCGTCGATCGGGGTCGCAAACCAAGATAAACACATAAACTGTCAAAAGGAGAAAAACATGACAAACTTACTGATTGAAGAAATCGACCCGCAAATGGTGCCAGATAAATTCAAAAACCCCGATACTGGTGCCATTAGACTAGAAGCTTTGGTTAATTCTTACGGAGAATTAGAAAAGAAAATGTCTCAAAAACTGGATCACACCGCGCCTCATTCTTGTGAAGATTATAATATTAAATGCGATCACGGATTATTCGAACCGGATCGTATTGTAACTAAACATTTGCACGAAAAAGGAATGAGTGAAGAGCAAGTTCAGGCTGTTTATGACCTTGCTGCGGAAAAAATGATTCCAATGATTAAACAAATCGCGAATGATTTTAATGCTGATCGTGAAGTTGAAAAATTGATTAATCATTTTGGCGGACCGGATCAATGGAAAAGCGTGTCACGCCAACTGCTATCATTCGGTAAACAAAAGTTACCTGCTGATGTGCTTGATAACCTATCCAGCTCTTATGAAGGTGTCCTTGCATTATATAAAATGATGCAAAGCGAAGAACCGATGATGAGAAAACAAACAACAAACCCGTCAAAATCTGGCGCAGAAGATTTGCAATCTATGATGCGTGACCCAAAATATTGGCGCGATAAAGATCCTGCTTTTGTCAAAAAAGTGACAGAAGGATTCAGAAATATCTACGGTGAATAATCGGATCTATCACAACAATAAACAAAACCCCAAATCATATGTTTGGGGTTTTTTGCGCTCAATAATATGTGTAAAATTAATGCGTAGCTTGCGACTCTGCAAATCTAGATGTCACATAATCATCAATAACAGATTGCAATCCACGACGCACTCTCTGTGTTAATGGCTCAAACTCAAAAGCAACGCTGTGATTGCTTTTACGAACAATACGCGCGGTATGCGGTAATTTAAGAACATGCTCGCTCAGTTTAAATTTCATCGTCAAATCAACGGATGTATTCACGCCAAATGGGCGTGTATCACAGTTAATAGCGACGCCGCCCATGGACCAATTTTCAACTGGATAAACTTGATTGTTGATGATTACAACGGAATGATCACAATCACGCCGCGAAAAACGCCTGCGCGTTGAATATTGTTCATTTGTATTGTCTGCCTTTAATCCAGCAAAGAATGTGCTAAACATACTTGCTCCCCGTGCATAGCTGTTATTGTTTAAATGCATTATATAGATTCGTAAAATAAAAATCAAATTTGAATAAAAAGACGTTGACAGTTTAGGGATATTATCCTAATATAAAGCTATCAACACCACAATTCCATTCAAAACCACCGATAACGCCCATGCGCCCGTGTGTTTCTCGTAACCAGGGCCGTTTGCTGGAATCCGCCTAACTTTTAGTGAATTCGAAATAACAGCAAACGAAAACCATTTGAGGGACGAGCCTCAATCCAAATCGAAACTCTAAATAAAAGGATAAACCTTATGTCTACTTCAATAGATCAGGCATTCATTAAGCATTTTCGATACACAAAAGGCTGGCGATGTGATGGCGGCAATGGGCTCCTTATCAGCTATATGGGGAATAGGCTTATCAGTGTTGGGGATATATGTGTATCGCCGCAGCGATGATAAAAAAATAATCCCACCGGAAGTCATCTTTTGGAATAAATAAGGAAAAGCGCTTTCATTACGATCAAAAAACGCTATGTTTGAGGAAATATTCAAACAAAAATGCTAATTTGCCTATGTCTAATACATCAAATCCCTATGAAAGACCCATGGAGAGAGGCGCGAAGCGTATCTTCCGTGCCGCAAACGTTTTCTTACATATGGAGGCCTCTGGCGGTATTATCCTCGGGATAGCAGCTATTGTAGCGCTGATCATTGCTAATACACCTCTTTACGGCATATACGATCATATTTTACATGAGATTTATTTTCGCATCGGCTTTGATGAAAAAGGCGGCAGCTTCGATTTTGAAATTAAAAAATCGGTTCTGCATTGGGTCAATGACGGCTTTATGGCTATATTCTTCCTGCTGGTTGGTCTTGAAATAAAGCGTGAAGTCAAAGCGGGTGAATTATCCAGCCGATCACGCGCGTTGCTCCCCGCAATCGCTGCTTTGGGCGGTATGATTGTACCTGCTGCAATATATTATTACATCAATATCGATACCCCAGAAAACCTTAAAGGGTGGGCGATCCCCGCGGCAACCGATATCGCATTCGCGCTAGGTGTGTTAAGCCTTTTGGGCTCTCGTGTTCCTGTACGTTTAAAGATCCTCCTCATGGCTATTGCCATAATTGATGATTTGGGTGCTATCTTGATTATCGCCTTTTTCTACACAGCAAACCTACAGGTTGAACCATTATACTTCGCCGCCTTTGCGGTTGTGGGTTTGGCGATACTTAACAATCGCTGCGTCGTCAAAACCGCCCCCTATATACTGCTTGGTGTTATACTCTGGATTGCCGTTTTAAAATCAGGCGTGCATGCCACGCTCGCAGGAGTATTAACGGCTCTATTCATTCCCGTTGTATCCAACAAAGATCCCAAAATCACTCCCTGTAAAGATTTGGAACATGCTCTGCATCCATGGGTGTCGTTCTTTATCTTACCAATATTTGCATTTGCCAATGCGGGCGTGTCATTCGAAGGGATGGGTTTTAAATCTCTTGGTGATCCAACAACATTAGGGATAATTCTCGGGCTTGTTATAGGTAAACAGCTCGGCGTTTTCACATTTCTTTGGCTCTGTATTAAATCTGGCCTTTCTCCCATGCCAAATGACGTAAACTGGAAACAGCTTTATGGCGTTTCTGCATTATGTGGAATTGGTTTCACAATGTCGCTTTTTATTGGTGGTCTGGCGTTCCAGGACGTCGAACATCATGCCGCAATCAGGCTAGGTGTGTTATGCGGTTCAACAATTTCCGCAGTCATAGGCTATTTCATTCTCTATCATGCCGCACCGCAGGAGCAAAAGATCAAGCAAAACCCCGATAAAGAAGCTATCAAAGGCGCTTAGTGTAAGGCGTTTAGGGTAGAGTGAAATTGTCTGTATACGCATCTGTGCACATACATTTTCGATGACGGTTCTGTTTTGCCCGAAAGTTTGTTATTATTTTGTTCGATAAAATTCTTTTTACCTTTCACTCGAAAAAAGCGATCACAACATGACAGATACAGACACAAAGCCGACCCCGATAACCGTTGCAAAAGGGGACGGTATTGGCCCTGCAATTATGGATGCAACATTGGAAATTCTCGATGCATCTGGTGCAAGGCTGGATATTGAAGAAATCGAGATCGGCGAAGCGGTCTATAAATCCGGCGTGAAAAATGGAATTGCTGATTCCGCATGGGAAAGCCTTGATCGCACACGCGTGTTCCTAAAATCTCCAATCACGACCCCCCAAGGTGGCGGCTTTAAATCGCTCAATGTGACTGTTCGTAAATCACTCGGTCTGTTCGCAAACGTAAGGCCCTGTGTCGCCTATCACCCTTTTGTCAAAACAAATCATCCAAAAATGGATTTAGTGATTATTCGCGAAAATGAAGAAGACCTTTATGGTGGCATCGAATATCGCCAATCCCAGGATGTCATGGCATCATTGAAGATTATATCTCGCCCGGGAACTGAGCGCATCATGCGCTACGCGTTTGAATATGCCCGTGCCAATGACCGTAAAAAAGTCACCTGTATGTCAAAAGACAACATCATGAAAATATCCGATGGCTTGTTCCACCGTATTTTCGATGAAATCGGTGAAGAATATCCGGAGATCGAAAAAGACCACATGATTATCGATATCGGTACCGCTAAGGTTGCCAATCGCCCCGATATGTTCGACGTCATCGTCACAACAAATCTTTACGGCGATATCATCTCTGATGTGGCTGCAGAAGTAACGGGTTCTGTTGGCTTGGGTGGATCATCCAATATTGGTACTGATTTTGGTATGTTCGAAGCCGTCCACGGTTCCGCCCCTGATATTGCGGGCCAAGGCATTGCAAACCCATCGGGTCTATTGCTTGGTGCGGTGATGATGCTAACCCACATTGGTCAGGGCGACGCGGCATCCAACATTCATAATGCTTGGCTAAAAACGATTGAAGACGGTATCCACACCGGAGAGATTTTCCGCGAAGGTATCTCTAAGGAAAAGGTCGGAACCGACGGCATGACAAAGGCGATCATAGAACGCTTAGGTGCAAAACCGGAAAATTTACCAGTTAAGACTTATCCAAATATCGCTGGCGGATTAACGCTTCCACCTGTGCGGGAGTCAAAATGGCAAACCAAAACACGTGTCGGCGTTGATATTGGAATTAATTGGGACAAGAGTACGGATGATCTCGTCGCGGCCGTTCTGCCATGTGTTGACGACAACCTTGGTCTACAAATGATTTCAAACCGTGGAACAAAAGTGTGGCCGGACGGTAATCCCGCAACATTCTGTTCCGATAACTGGCGCCTACGTTTCATGACAACCGACGAAAACCATATTAAAACATCGCAAGTCGTCGCGCTGATGTCGCGCATGAACGATGCGGGACTAAACTTCACAAAATCAGTAATGTTAAACACCTATGACGGCGTTCCTGGCTTTACTGTGGCGCAAGGTGAGTAGCCTCTTATGCACATCACGCGCTAAGATGTGTTATGATAGTGATATGAAAACCATTCAATCAAAATTACGAATTATGGCAGTAGCGATTGCTCTCGTTGGTATGTGCGTGATCATTACGCCCACATCTGCTATGGCACAGCAAAGCGATAATCAACGTCTCAGAGAGCTAATGATCGAACGCTTTCATAGAATGCATGAGATGCGCGCAAAAAACCCGCAAGGTAGGGAGCCTTTGGTATATTTCAACGGCAAATATCTGGGAAATAACACGCAATTAATGGCACAAATCAATCTTGAACGCTCGCAAAGTAATAATGTTCCTCAAGGTTTTGGCTATATGATTGATACTGAACCTGTTATCCGCGAAATTAAATTTTTCAAACCAGAAGAGCCAAAAACACTAACACAAAGAATAGACGCACTGTTGCATGGGGTTACAGTGACTTTGCCGCATGAATATGACGTCTATGGATATGAAATAAGACGATATATGTCATCTATTGCTGGTCCTGAAGTCCTCGCAGACCCAAAGCGGCTAGCAAAGGAGTTAGCGAATGCAGAGCGTGCAAAGATCGTATTTGATCACTGGCAAAAGAAATTATTGGCGCAGATGAATGAACTAGAAAAAATTATCGAAGAAGACAGAAACATTGAGCCAACCACAAGAACGACCTTCAGATTCAAAAGCGGAAAAGTAAGAGCTTTTATTACCGAGACAAACAGCTGGATTTCAAATAATCACAAAATGTTGGAATTTCTCTTTGAGAGAAGAAATCAGTACAAATATACACATCCGAAAATCAATTTCTCAACACGAGAAGACGCAAATAGATTTCTTGATATATTTAGAGCAAGGCAGAAATCAGTCGAATTAATGCACGAATATGCCCCGTTTAGATCAATGATTTATTAGAGCTATCAAGAGTTTTGCGCAGCTTTGATAGTGTTCTTTAATAAACACGCAATCGTCATTGGCCCAACGCCCCCCGGAACTGGCGTAATCGCAGAGGCAACTTGCAAGGCGCTTTCATAATCAACATCACCACACAATTTCCCATCATCTTTTCGATTAATTCCGACATCAATAACAATCGCGCCTGGTTTGATCCAGCTATCTTTAACCATCTGCGCCCGCCCAACGGCAGCAACTAGAATATCCGCATTACGGCAAACACCTTCCAAATCTTGCGTTCGTGAATGCGCGGAAGTCACCGTGCAATTCTCGCCAAGCAAAAGCTGCGCCATCGGCTTCCCAAATAACAAAGAACGCCCAATAACAACCGCATTTAAACCGCTTAAATCATCTTGTACGGATTTAATCAGCATAAGTGAGCCCTGAGGCGTGCAAGGCACAAGCCCCGTTTTATCACCCGCAACCAACTTACCCTGGTTAACAAACGACAACCCATCAACATCTTTCGCGGGGTCAATCATTTGAACAAGCGTATCACTATCCAAATGATCTGGAACAGGAAGCTGTAATAATATGCCATGTACGCTGTGATCGCGATTATAGGCGTCGATTTGCGCTGCAACGGCGTCTTGGCTTACATCTTCGGCAAAACGCGTTTCAAAACTCTGCATCCCGACTTTTTCACAAGCCTTAATTTTATTACGAACATAAACATGGCTCGCGGGGTCATCGCCAACTAAAATAACGGCTAAACCTGGCTGGATGTTCATTTTAGCTACGTCATCTGCAAGCTGTTCTCTAAGGTTTGCTGCAAACGCTTTTCCATCAATAACAGATGCGCCTTCAGAATTTTGTAATGCAATGTCGTTCATATCAATCTACCAAAAATAATAGCCGCCATACCCATAAAGCACTTTTTGAATAAGCGTGAGGCCCAAAATTACAACGATAGGGGTAATATCAATCCCCCCAATATTAGGAATATATTTCTGCAAAGGCTTAAAAACCGGATCAGTAGCTCTTCGCAAAAGCGCGATCAAATCTCTCGCTTTTGAATTATTAACATTGATAACATCAAAAATAATAAGCCAACTAATCAAAACCTGAATAAGAATAATCCAAATATAAATCGTAATAGCTAAGCTGATTAAGCCGAATATAGGTCCCATAAAACCTCTTTGAGATAAGAATAATGCATTTACATTATCCGCGATTTAGCACATACACACTCAAATGAAAAGGATCTTTAGATAAACAGAGGTCTTTCATATCCGCAAAGTTAAGATTTCATTCAATTTTACCTGATAAAATTAACAAAAATAAACGCATAGAGGGTGTAATCGTTGTGATAAATGTCTTTGATCCATTAGTAGCGTTAGGTCTCCTAACACTGGCTTCAACGGACCCATCGTCAATTTGCCAATTACCAAAGCCAGTTGAAATCAAAGTTTTGCCAAAAACGGAACCGGTAAAATATGATTTCACGCAAACGCGCGCGGAATTACAAAAATATGATATCGACACAATAAACCCTTACGGTTTTGATGCCAACAGCCACACGAATGGCTTTATGCGTGGTCTCATAAAGATGCAGCCATTTGTAAAGCTTGACTATAAAGGTGTTTATAACAATCGCGCTGTTTGTATTTGGTATGAAACGATTGAGTTAAATATAGAAATCAGACCCGAAATCGTCATCGCAAAAGAAATTGCCGAAGACCCGTGCCGTTTCAAAGCCGTGAAACAGCATGAATTAAAACATGTCATGGTTGATCGTAAAATTGTGAACAAATACGCTAAAACAATGGGTAAAAAAGTTTTTACAGGCCTGAAATCTAGAGGATTTGTGGTTGGACCAGTAGCAGTAGAAAACGCCGAAGCCGTTGTAAAGCGCATGCAAGACACCGTCGGACAGCTTGTTGAGCTTGAATACAAAAAAATGGGTATAGAGCGCGCCGAAAAACAGCAGGAAGTCGATAGCTTAGAAGAATATGAATACGTCAATTCTAAATGTACAGGCACAAGAACCAACGCATCGCGCCGAAGAAGCTCAAACAGACGCTAGAAAATAACGTTAAAGACGTGAAAGCGCCTGTTCTAAATCTTCAATCAAATCATCAATATGCTCAATCCCGATAGATAAGCGCAAAAGCTGATCTGTTACACCCGCTTTGTCCCGTGCCTCGGCGCCCATAGAGACATGCGTCATGCTGGCGGGATGATTAATAAGACTTTCTGTCCCCCCAAGGCTTTGCGCAAGGCAAAAGACATTAAGATTTTCAACAAATTTCGCCGTCTGATCCGCGCTGCCCCCTAATTCGAAACTAAGCATCGCGCCATATCCCTCTTGCTGTCGAGAGGCAATCTCATGACCCGTATGCGATTTTAAGCCCGGATAATAAACATGACCAACCTTATCATGTTGATCCAAATAATCCGCAATTCGCTCCGCATTCTCTTGTGCGCGATGAACACGTATTTCTAACGTACGCAAACCGCGCAATGTCTGATAACTGTCAAAAGGCGCACCTATTGTGCCCAATGAATTATTCCAGAGCTTAAGGCTGTCCAAAATACCCTCGTCTTTAACAATCACGCTTCCACCAACAACATCGCTATGACCATTGATAAACTTCGTATTGGAATGCCAAACAATATCCGCACCTAATTTTAACGGTTGCTGAAGCATGGGCGATAAAAACGTATTATCAACAACAACTAAAGCCTCATGCTCATGTGCGCGTTTGGAGATTGCTTCGATATCCGCAATCCGCATAACTGGATTACTGGGCGTTTCCATCAGAACCATCTTTGGCGCTTCGCTAAAGGCCTCATCCAACTGGCTTTCATCATATTGATCAATAAATTTAAGTCTGAAGTGCTTTTTCTCCGCTAATGCCCGTAAAAGCCAAAAAGAGCGCCCATAACAATCAAATGGCGCCAAAACAAGGTCATCCGGCTCTAATAAGTGCAATATTAATGTCAGCGCAGCCATACCCGACGCCGTCACACATGCGCCAACACCACCTTCAAGCTCTGCCAAGGCTACGGCCAAAACATCACGTGTGGGGTTGCTCGTGCGCGAATACTCATAAGGTTGACGCTTATCTATACCCTCAATTTGATACGTAGAGGACATATAAAGTGGCGGCATCACGGCATGATGGCTCGAATCCTGCCCAACACCAGCCTGTACAGCCGCCGTGCGCCGACGGCGGGTATATTTCTTTTCTTCACTCATAAACCCTTATAACCACACATCTATTACACTTTCAACGCAAATCATGATTAACCGAAACTTTAATATTATTTGTCATTATTACAGTAATACGAGGGAGTGTGTTCAATTTTCTTAACATTATTAATCTTTTCTTAAGACTTATTCGTTAATGTTGCATTTAACGTAAATAAAAAAAGTTTTAACGGTAATTAATAGAGTAATACATAAAAAGAGGGTGTAATCATGGCAGAAGTAAGAACTCCAAACATTCAAGATCAAGAGGAAGGCCGTCTTGGCTTTATGGCTGCAAGGCTTGATGGGATCAGCGACGCATCGCCTGACTCAATCAGCTTTATAGTAAGTGCAACATCATCATATCAAAATGTTTTGGTTGGTCACCTTGATGGCACTGCTCCATTATCTCCTGAAGATTTTACACTTGCACAACAAGGTTTGCAGCAAGCATCAGAGCTTTTAACACAGATACAAGCCGACAACCCAGGTGCAGTAGACGCAGCATTGGGTGATCAAAGAGATTCTACGATGGTAGCAATCGCCAGAAACCAATTAGAATTACAAGGTGCCATCGAAACAGCAGCACAAGCGCAAGCACAAGCACAAGCAGCTGTTGATCAAGCAGCCGCAGCGCAGGCTGATCCGCCTGTAAGAGCAGCTGCAGATGCAGAGCTTCTTGCAACAACAGAACTACTGGATAGCGGTACAATGTTAGGCCAGTTAATAGGTTTCATTATGGAAGCTTTAGGCATAGCGCCAACGGCAGCGCCAGCACCAGCAGCACCTGCCGCCGCAGTCGCAGCAGCTGCAGCAGAGCAGGCACCAGCACAACCAGATCCAGAAGAAACAGTTATGGAACAACCGGTAGAACCAGCGCCAGTACAAGGCGGACGTGGGTCACCACCTCCATTCGTAACACCAGATGACCCGTTGGATGCTTTTGGCGGCGCAGGACCAGATATTGCACCACCCGCACCAGTAGAAGACCCTAATCAGGTGACGCCAAGAATACCAGGTGATCATCACCCAGATACTCCACCGCCATCACAGGCTCCACAGGCACCATATGGTCCGGGTGAATACCCACCAGGTGGTCTAGATGGACGCGGCGATGAAATTCCGGCTGATCCACATGCCCCAATCGGGCCATTGCCCCCAATTAATACGGTAGGTCCATCAAATCCAACGCCACAGGCACCATACGGTCCGGGTGAATACCCACCAGGTGGTCTCGATGGACGCGGTGAAGAACTTCCATCTACTCAAGGTCCAGAGCAGCCACCAGAGCAGCCACCAGAGCAGCCACCAGAGCAGCCGCCAGAGCAGCCGCCAGCGCAGCCGCCAGAGCAGCCGCCAGAGCAGCCACCTCACGATCCTGCTGATGATATTCTACAGCCAAATGATATTCTACCTGTAGAAGAGTTACGCGATGGACGCGGTGTTGAAGGACCAAGTCAATATAGTGATATGGATTTACTCCAAGACGCGATCGACAGAGTGCGCGAAATAACAGGTGATCCAAACGCATTCGCAGGATTAGAAAGCAAACTTGCAGGCAATACTTTCGTACAATCTGCAGATTCAGTAGCCGCGTTAAATGCTTACACAGCCTCATATCAGAGTGCAATCTCAGATGGCGCAGTAACACGCGGAGAATACGCAGCAATGCTTTCAGGAATGCTAGAAACGATTGATGCTAGCCCAGATGCAATCGTCGTTGACCGCGCAGGAGTAGCCGATGATGTGAAAGGTTATGATAGAGACGCAGCTGTCCAAACAGACGCGAATATCGCAACTATCAAAACAAACCTTGGCGGCTAATCACTGCCAAGAGCATAAATAAAATAAGAAAACCGTTATCTCAGAGCTGAGATAACGGTTTAATTATAGTTTGAGCATTTTTTAGGAAAATAGAAACATATCACATATGCAATACGTGTCTATTAATATTATGGTAATGCATAAATATGGCGGTATTACGGCATTTTAAAGAAAAAAGCACAAAAGCAGCCAGTATTTTAATAAGTCTCTGAATTCAAATGTATTTTTTCTCCTTTTTTATACGGCTCAACTCGTGGTATTCTTAAATTTCTTATTATTAATCACACAATTAATCAGGTATTTATGACACGCACCGGACAAGACACCCTAGGAACCCGCAAAACACTGACAGTAGACGGTAAAGACTACGATTTTTTCTCACTGAAAGCCGCGGCTGAAAATATTGGCGATATTTCGAAACTGCCATACACACTAAAGGTCTTGCTCGAAAATCTTTTAAGGTTTGAAGACGGTCGTAGCGTAACAAAAGACGATATCCAAGCCATTGCAGACTGGCAAAAAACTAAAAGCTCAACCCAAGAAATTGCCTATCGGCCTGCACGCGTGCTCATGCAAGATTTTACCGGCGTTCCAGCTGTCGTTGATTTGGCGGCAATGCGCGAAGCCATGAAATCGCTGGGCGGTGACCCGCAAAAAATTAACCCGATGGTTCCTGTTGATCTCGTCATTGACCACTCTGTCATGGTCGATGAATTCGGCACTCCACAAGCTTTTCAAGCCAATGTCGAGCGTGAATTTGAACGCAACGGTGAACGCTATGAATTCTTAAAATGGGGGCAGGGTGCTTTCAAAAACTTTCGCGTTGTCCCACCCGGAACCGGAATCTGCCATCAGGTGAATTTAGAATATCTCTCGCAAACCGTTTGGGAATCCGAAAATGTAATCTACCCCGATACATTGGTTGGAACCGACTCTCACACAACAATGGTCAACGGCCTATCTGTTCTTGGATGGGGTGTCGGCGGTATCGAAGCCGAAGCCGCAATGCTCGGTCAACCTATCTCAATGCTGATACCCGAAGTCGTCGGTTTCAAAATCACCGGAAGAATGAAAGAAGGGACAACCGCAACAGACCTCGTTCTACGTGTTGTTGAAATGCTCCGCGAGCTTGGTGTCGTCGGTAAATTCGTCGAATTCTATGGCGAAGGTCTGGACCATCTTACACTCGCCGACCAAGCAACAATCGCCAATATGGCCCCTGAATATGGCGCAACATGTGGATTTTTCCCAATCGATGAAGAGACACTCAACTACTTGCGCTTCACGGGGCGTGATGAACACCGCGTAAAAATCGTCGAAGCTTATGCCAAGGAACAAGGCATGTGGCGCGACTCTAGTTCGCCTGAGCCTGAATTTACAACAACGCTTCACCTTGATCTTGAAGATGTCGTGCCTTCAATCTCTGGGCCAAAACGCCCGCAAGACCGGATCTCATTGACCGATTCTGTGCCTGCATTTGCGAATGTTTGCGCAGAAGAAAAATCCGTCCCTGTCGAGGGTGAGGAATATCAAATTGCCAATGGTGATGTTGTTATTGCTGCAATTACATCTTGTACAAACACATCTAACCCCGCTGTTATGATCGGCGCTGGGCTTGTTGCACGTAATGCACGGGCAAAGGGCCTAACCGTAAAGCCATGGGTGAAAACATCCCTCGCACCAGGCTCTCAAGTTGTAACGGATTATCTCGATAAGGCAGGATTAAGCGATGATCTTGATGCGCTTGGCTTTGATACGGTTGGATATGGTTGTACAACCTGTATCGGAAATTCTGGCCCGCTTCCACCTGCAATTTCAAAAGCGGTGAATGATGCTGACCTTAACGTAACATCCGTTCTTTCTGGCAACAGAAACTTCGAAGGCCGCATATCTCCCGATGTTAAATCAAACTATCTGGCCTCGCCGCCATTGGTCGTGGCGTATGCCATTGCAGGCTCAATGAAAGTTGACCTTTATAAAGACCCACTAGGCCAGGACCAAGACGGCAACGATGTTTATATGAAAGATATTTGGCCATCAAACCAAGAAGTTCAGGACTTCATTCAAACATCGCTAACGCCTGAAATGTTTTCAAAACGCTATGCTGATGTCTTTAAAGGAACCTCGGAATGGCAGGCTATTGGTGGTACAGCGACTGGCGAAACTTATGACTGGCAGGATGAGTCAACTTATATCCAGAATCCACCATTCTTTGAAGGAATGGCAAGTAATGCCGCTGATATTCAAGATGTCATCGGCGCACGCCCATTGGCCATCCTTGGAGATTCTGTCACAACAGACCACATTTCTCCGGCTGGTGCGTTCCGATCAAACCATCCTGCTGGCGAATATCTTGTTGAACGAGGCGTGCAGCCCAAAGATTTTAATTCCTATGGCTCTCGTCGCGGTAATGACCGTGTGATGACACGTGGAACATTCGCCAATATACGTATAAAAAATGAAATGGTGCCCGGAACAGAGGGCGGCTACACAAAGCATATGCCGTCTGGTGATGAGATGAGCATCTATGATGCAGCCATGAAATATCGTGAAGAAAACACACCTTTGGTCGTCATTGGTGGCGCGGAATACGGAACAGGCTCGTCTCGTGATTGGGCCGCAAAAGGCACACGCCTCCTTGGTGTAAAAGCAGTCGTCACGGAAAGTTTTGAACGTATCCACCGCTCGAATTTGATTGGTATGGGCGTCCTTCCTCTGCAATTTAAAGGCAGTGATAATCGCAATTCACTCAATCTAGACGGTACACAAACCTTTGATGTAACTGGCATTAGTGATGGCTTAAAGCCGGGCCAAGATGTTGCAATGACCATTCATTATGCAGATGGATCAACAAAAGACGTAATGCTTTTATGTCGTCTCGATACAATGGATGAAGTGGATTATTATCAAAATGGTGGAATCCTGCACTACGTCCTCAGAAACATGGCACAGGCCGCTTAAATTCACCTAACCCAATGAGCGATCATACCGCATTTCAGCAAGCGCTTCTACGAGTGAACGTGAACGAAAACCACGCGTCTCAAATGCCTTTGTAGGACCATATTGTGGGTCTTGAAGTGTTGGTTTGGCGTGAACTGCTTTTTCATAGCTGCGTCTCATATGGGCGTCTAACATGTGAGGTGTAGCACGCTGAAAATCTAAGACGCTATCTGGTAAGGTTTTTCCTGCGCTTGAAAACAAGTCTTTAAATTCTGTTCTTCTAACGCTTTGCGTGGTTTTAAGGCCTTCTATAGATGCTAAAACACTCAATAATATAGCCGCCGCAGAGGGGTGTTCTGCCCAACGAGAACGCGGTTTTTTTGATTGTGGACCAAGCTCTTGATAATCAGTCTCGACTTCGCTTTTCAATTCATCTAGAAACTTTTCAAGCTTTTTGGTCCCTAAAGGCAAACTACGAACTTTGGCCTCATCGTGTAAATCCCTATATCGCAATGATTGTAAATCCTGAACAGGGTCTCGATCATCTTCATTCAGAATTAATACAGCCAATCCCATTTTACGGCTCATCAAGACATGCTTACGCAAAGCGGGAAAAGTAAAAATACAAATACCAGGATCATTTAAATTATTCATATCCCATTCTGGCGGAGCGTGAAATTGAGTAGGTGATCCTGTTTTATCGCCAATGTCTTTTGCAAGTGGGGCAAATTGTGACACACGATCTTGAAAGCTATCGACAGTTGAGCCCAAACTAACGCGACTCCCTGATACGCTGTCTTCATCTTTGGGGCTACGCTGCGCTTGACCAGCAACCGCAATACCCTGATCTAGTCTTTTGATGTCCATGCCATGAAATGTTTGAGTGTCGGCTGATAGTTTTGGTTGTGGCTTAGCCGCAAAAGAATAAAGCCCATCATGACATTCTATAGTGTGAGAAGCTGCCTGATCATATTTGACCATGTGAAATTGTCGATTGGGGCGCATAATCATCGATGCAACCGGTGAGACAATAGCTTTATCAGGGTTCTTAAAAATCTGATGTGCCGCTTCTATCAGGACACCTTGTTGATCAGTGCTCATTTTTCTGATGTCACTCGTTTTTCTAAGAGCACGAATTGTGGTTTGAATGGCGCTTGCATAAATATCGTCATCTTCAATCTGACCACCTGATTGTTGAAGAGCTGAACTGTATACATCGTCCATAATACGAAAGGCAGCAAATAAAAGCGGTCCATTCTCGATTGTGCAAGTCATCCCTCTCAAATCTGATATGAAAGATTGAAGCATGTCTGGGTTTGCGTCTGAAAAACGATTAAGGCATTCAATAAGAACAGGGTTTCTCGGCGGGGCAAAAGGAGTGTAAGTTGGCTGTCTCGTTGCGGCATCCCAATCAACTTGAGTGTTCCTGTCTGGTAATTTATCGAGCTTTAATAAGCCATTTTTATCAGTTTTATACGCATATTTCGCGCCGGCTTGATTGCCGGTGGCAAGCATGCCCTCGGCCATAACGGTAAGTTCGCCTGCAGGTGTGCTCAAGGTACGGTTCAGGGTTTTGCCAATCATATTTAAAATGCGTGCCTGAGCAGTTGACTTACTACCTAAAATTTTTGAATTATTTTGACCAATAATTTTTTTGTATCGATCTGTCATATTGATAGAGCGTGCACCGTCATTTTTGGGCATGCTTAAAGCTGTTTTGTTAATAAGATATATCGCACTCACATAGTCAAAATCATCAACACTGAGTGGCTCGCCAGCTTGAACGCGCACAGCAAAATCTTCTGATTTTTTATTCGCAAGCAGCTTTATTGCATTTGCAAGTTCTGGGGATTTTAGTCTTATACCTGTCATAATAAACAGTTTGTATAATATTGTACTGTATTATGTCAATAAAAAACAGGTGTTCGTTGGTTCTATTCAAGATCAACTGTCTTGAGAGCCAATCGTTTTAAACGCCAACTCTTCCGCGTCAGTAACAAGTTTATAGAAATCGGGTTTATCGGGGCGATATCGCACGTCAAAATTATTATCCAAATTCGCGATCTCCGCATTCAAACGCCCTAAACGCTTTTGAGATTCTCGCATTCTTTTATTTTCGTCAGACGATTTTTCAATCATTTCAGAGCGTAGTTTAAATTGACTAGTACCAATCGAAAAAGACAGCTGAACCCCTTCTAAAAAAGCAGCGGAAACAGTGAGACATTGAGGAATGCTTATAGGCGCACGATTTCCATCTTCGTCTTTTGATTTTTGTAATACCCTGTAATTAAAAGTCGTTGTCGCATCGGGACCACGTAAAATAACTCCAAAACGCGCTTCATCACCCTCAAATGTCGCGACTAAAGCAACATTGGCATCATAATTGATTTTTACATTTTGGCCGGTCTGTTTAAACGCTTTTTCGGCAAGGGGGATCGCATAATCATAATCTTCTTGTTGGTTACTTTCTTCACACTTCTCGATTAAATCTAAAAAATTATGATGATCACCGCTTTGAAAAACAATCTTACCTCTGCAATAAACAACACCCCATAATTCCTCATTAAAACGGCGCTCATACTCGTTGTTAATAAAGTCCCAAGAAGCATCCCAATCATAAGGCTGTGCGCGGTTTAAAATAGACCCACCCATGTAATAACTTTGTATAAGCCGTGCCGCAAAGCGCACGCAGCTATGCATGTTTTGCGTCCTAATAACCAGTTCTTCGGCATTTTCATCTTCGGATTTACTAAGACGAATAACAATGCGGTTACTCATTGCAACCACCGCATCCGCCCCATCATCCGATTTGTCAGGATTATAGATTGTGAATTTCTCACGCAATAATGAAGTCTGAAAATCCTGAATAACAATCATAATAGGGTGCAGCGGCAATTAAAGATAAACATAGTGTAGCCTAAAAAAACTAAGCTGCCATCCTAAATTCTAGAGCATCGACAGCATAAGGGCTTAAAGAATGCAGCTCATCACGAAGAGCTACGATTTTTAACTGTAAAATCTCTTCGATTAAGCTCGCTTGGATAAAACTTTTATGCATGGGTATCTTCTTGGAAGAGGCATTAAAAACACCAGAAGTACTTTCAAAAATAGAGGGCTTTGTACGCAAGCAATTCAGCCTATGCACAAGCCCTAATAAGTCTCCCTCTAATTTTTGGATACGTGCCTTTACGGCATCTTGTCTACACATAATTAACCCTCTTTGAGAGTAATTATGCGTGTATCAAGTAAATATATTTTTAACTATTGATAAAATTCGAAGTAATTGTTTTTAATTACTTAAAAACAATTTAAATAAAATTTTATATATAGTGGGTTTATTATGATGGCTAATCATCAAACAAGGCATCAACATCATCTTGCGACGCTGATTGAGCAATTTCAACAGGTGATGACTGTGGCGCTTTAACATCTACATCAACGCCGATTTGTCCCAATGCATCGCCCAGTCTATCTTCAATGCTTCTAAGATTTTCTAAAGTCTTTTGGACGCGCTGCCCTGTAATATCTTGGAAAGAACATGATGTGTAAATATTTTGTAATTCTAAATTAAGCTTTGCCACAAGATCCGCATCAGCTACTTTTGCAACATCTCCATTAATATAATCACCCATACGATCCGCCGCATCTAAAATGCTGTTAGCTGCGTCTTCGGTTGCTTTGACAATGGCATCAAGCTCAACGCCTGTATTGGCCGGTGTACTACCATCACCAGAAAATGACACGGCCTTCATAATCTGAAGAATTTCTTTAAATCGATCGGTAATACCGTCTTCCGCCATATCCATTTGCTGCGATGTAGCGTTAATTTCCATGGAAATCTCATCAAAACGCCTTGCGACAAATGTCTCAATAGCCTTCAACTGTTCTGAAACGCTATCAACCGCGCTAAAGACACCCGTGGCTTCATCTTGAGTTTTATCAGTCATATTGATTGTCCTTAAATTAAAAAACAGCAGTATAAATATAACAGTAACTAATTCAGAAAGTCTTGAAGAAATAACAAGAATATGGACGTAGTCTAACCACCAGGGTTGGGAATTTCCATCCCACCTGAAAAATGAGTGCCCGTATCAGGGCAAATGTAATAACCTTTATGAGGGGGGAGCGAGGCCATAGTATACGGAAATGTTTTTGGTGGTCCTGATGGCTTTTCAAATTTTGTACTTAAACCGTCATGGGTGCTTGATCCAGACAATTCTGGATCGGGTAAATCTTTCATAGGTATTCCCTGTTAAATAAAATTTTTGCTATGTATACAGATTAGAAATGTAAATGCAAATATTGCATGCCCGTTTTGCGAAAATGAGTCGGGGACAAATGAAATGCCTTTAAGCATCTGCTTTACAAAGCTTAAAAACCCACATACAAGAAGATATGCCTAAAGAAGATCGATTAATTATTTTTTCAAATGAAGAGGTTTATAAAGCTCTTTACGCATTGTCGGCTCAAAAACAGCTCAGAAAACCACCCGCTGGTGCAGTTGTAAAAGTTGTTGAGGCCGAGGACGACCGCAACACAATTATCGTCCATCTTCACAATCCTCAAGAGACCTTCGATAAGGATGTTCAAATTGATTACACACGCGACTTTCTCGCTGCTGCACTCATGCTGTTTTGTCGTGGGTTGGGGATACCCCTCCCCAAAAGCGCACGAAAATCAGTCATGCTTAGAAATGGCGAAGTCATGTTGCGCGTGCAAATCTAAACTAATTATTGTGATTGTGGGGGCTCTGGTGGCTTTTCTTCCGTGGATTGAGGCGTCGCAGGGGCTTCAATATTAACAGCATCAGGCTCAGGCGCCTCTTTAAAAATATCAAACACGTCAATAATTTCCATGATCTGATTAATTTCATTGCGACATTGTTGAGCATGCTGACGGGTTTTAACCGGAATATGAATGTTGGATGCCTCAAACATATCATGCGCATAAGGTATCATCATAAAGACATATTTTTTACGGAACAAAACAGCCGTAATAGGGGCTTTGTTAAAAATAAGCGAAGCCTCTGACAACTCTCTTAACAGCCGCTCTCCAAGAATAAGGGACGCAGATTGCGGATTG
Source organism: Bdellovibrionales bacterium (assembly GCA_045106175.1). Lineage (GTDB taxonomy): Bacteria > Pseudomonadota > Alphaproteobacteria > Micavibrionales > Micavibrionaceae > TMED27. Next base: position 15,069 of record JBGCEF010000062.1, on the reverse strand, counting down.
CTTGAATACGCTTTAAACGGAACTGAATCCTCTGGCATATCACCAAGAGAAACGGGCGTTAATGTCTTCCATCTTTTTCCTGCATAAGCCTGCGCCATCTTATGGTCGGACGTAATAATAGTGTGCGCATCAAAAACCGGCTCAGGCGCCTCTAATAAAACAAAGATCCCGTCAAAAACTGCGGACACTTGTCTTTGCGATGGATAAAGGCGGGCTTCGGAGAATAAAACCTTAACGCCCTTATACGTGCCCATAAAACAATCTTCGGCTTTGTATAATTCAAACTTAGGTAAAACGCCGGTTTTGGATAAAATTTGCTGCCCAATACCGCGTGAAGGAAAAAAGCGCAAACCACCAAGCAGTTTAGCAAGGCGTGGCATAAATTTTTCTTTATATTGCACCTTGTATGAATCCAGAGGTTTTTCTGACCATATGTGCACCATATAAGCAAAACCAATGGAGAGCATGACACACATCATGCCCACATCAATACGCCCTTCAAAAAGAAGAAAATAGCCAAACCCGCATGACCCCAAAAGCACAAATAAAATAAAGGCCGCCGCCGCTAAGCTAGTCCTGCCGCGATGCTTACGCATCAAATCCATACGTAAATCTTCTGCAAAGGCGATCAATTTATCAATCTCTGCTTCAAACATCACATCATTGACGCGCTCAACGGGATCAAATGCTTTTTGCTGCTCACTCATAACAATATTAGAACAGCCAATCGCAAACCATGCAAACCCAAACTGAAGAAATTTGAAATATAGAAACGCCTAGAATAGAAAGCCGAAATTTACGCAGCTTCGCCGTTATCGGCTTCATCATAAACATCAGATAACGGCTCATACCAATCGCGGATCATACCCGCATTTTCACGGCTAGGATGATTAAATGGAGATTTTAACTTCCCATCGAAATAGGTACGTACTAAGTCTTGCCAATAATCCTGAACATCGTGGTCATGATGCGCGCACCACGCTTCAAACCAAACTGTTCCCGCGCGCACATGTGTCACTTCATCATCATGGATGATTTGCAACATATCGGCCGTTTTATGATCACCTTGCGCCTCCATCATACCAATCATATTTGGAGTAACATCTAATCCACGCGCTTCCAAAACCATCGGCACAATCGCCAAGCGAGCGGCAAAATCATGAGCGGTCTTTTCCGAAGATTCCCAAAGCCCGTCATGCGCAGGCAAATCACCATAAGATGCGCCCAAATCATTAAGACGCTCTTCAAGCATAAGATGATGTTTAGCTTCATCATCGGCGACTTTGGTCCAATCATTATAAAAGTCTTTCGGCAGTGTAAAGCCACCCAAATCAAATTGACGCGCTAACACATCCCACGCCAAATCAATCGCGTTCAATTCGATATGTGCAAGCGCATGAAGTAGCGCAATTTTCATTTTCGGGCTACCCGCCTTACGACGTTTAGGCATATCATAAGGGTGTCGTAATTCCGGCTTTTCTGATCGCGCAGGGCGTGATGGTAAATCAACCGAACCTACCTCTGAAATCTCACCGCTACGCCATTGTGCAACAAAAACACGTGTCTTTTTTGCTTTTTCAATGGAAGAGGGCGTGTTGAGCACATCCAGTGCCGCCTCGGATAAACTCATCATAGAACAAACCTTAAAGTCTAAAATTTTACAACGTCGCCATCGCCGTTATAATTTGGCGGCGACGCGTTACCTAGAACATCATCAAGACTTGGAATATCAGAGAAATGGATGGTTTGTAAATCGCGTTTTGTCGGCTTGTCTTTAAACGTAACACGACTGGCCATATTTTCGATTGTGCGCTCAAACGCGTTTCTAACAAAACGACCATTACCAGAAAATTTATCTTCTCGCTTTACAACGGCTTTCATCAAATTTAACAAAGCCGTCTTAGCATCTTTTTGAAGCTTGTACTCTTCTTCGCGTACAAAAAGCTTAAAAATATCAACCATCTCTTTTGCATCGTAATCGACAAAATCAATATGATGACGAAAACGTGACATCATGCCTGGGTTGGATTTTAAAAGATATTTCATCTCGTCTTTATATCCTGCCATAACAACAATGAAATCACCTCGATCATCTTCCATGGCTTTCATAAGCGTGGAGATCACCTCTTCCCCAAAACCCCAACCAGAATGATCATAAAGCGCGTAAGCCTCATCAATAAATAAAATGCCGCCCTTTGCTCTTTCTATTGCGGCCTTGGTCTTAAGCGCGGAATGCCCAACCCACGCGCCGGTCAAATCACCATGATCAACTTCAACAACATGGCCTTTCTTTAAAAGACCAATATCAAATAAGAGATGTCCTAAAATACGGGCAATTTCATTTTTACCTGTTCCGGGGTTGCCGGAAAAAACAAAATGGTTACTGCTAACAGACGTCTTAAGATTTTTATTGGATCGCAAGGTATCAAATTTCATTCGCTTTTGCGTTCGTAAAATCTGCGCTTTCACACCACCAAGCGCGATAAGGGCATCAAGCTTATCAAACGGATCAAGATCTGTATTAATGTCATGAACCGTAAGCGATGACCCATCATAAAGGTAACTATCGGCATAACGATTATCACCCTGGTAACTGTTACTCGAATAATGACCATCACTATCATCGTAATGATAGGTGTCGTCGCGATTACAATCGACTGTCACAACATCTGCGTAATAATTACCATCCTCATCCTGTTTGAATGCGATATCACGAAACGAAAGCGGCGCTTTCGGCGTGTCATCTTCGTCATCTTGATTATCATTAGAGCCTTCCGAAGGCGTTTCAATCACTTGACCAGAAATGTTATTATCTGTTTCAAAACCATCCGGGAACTTAGCATTTGATCCGTCAAAAAGTTTGATCAATGTTACGGGAACATGCGTTAGACCGCTGTTACGTGCTTTTTCAAACCATTGCTTAGCGATATGGTTGTTTTCGTTGCGCCCGATACCATTGAGATACAAAAAACCAATAAGATACTGCGACTCTGGATCATCCGTACTTGCGGCCATACGGAAATAATCAAAGGCTTGTGATTTTAGATAAGAACGCTTGCGATTTTGTTTTTCGAGATAAAAATAAGCTAATTCTTTTTGCGCACCGACATCACCGCCCCGCGCTTTCTTCTGAAGCTCGGCATAATACTCTGACATTTATAACCCTCTAAATTTAACTATTTATTAATAATATCAATTAATACGAACGCCCTGCAAAAAAGACAGTGTTTATAGTTATTTTACAATGGGTTAATCTTAATGCAAAAGATTCATGATATGCTGATGCACAAAATATGCAGCGCTTAAAAACGCGAATCCCAACAAGTAAATGCACCAAAATCCATATCCTTCTGGTGCAAATGCCATAATTTTATCAGCCAATAAAAAGGGAATAAAGAATGTAAGCGATAAAGGAACAGCCACCAAAATGCTGCGCGCAAATGTGATTGTATTTTGCGAATCTTGATATTCCGCAAAATTAAAAGGCAACACAATCATGGTCATCAAAGGAAGCGCAATAATAAACCCTGCAAGTTCGGGGCGCTTCCCCGCAAGCCAACTTGTAAAAGCGATGATACTGGCCGAAAAGAAAATTTTAAAAAGCGTGAAAATCATAACTACCGTAACAAAGCTTTCGCATTAACTGTCATCGTAATGGTCGTCTCTCCCGCCGCCGCAACAGGCGCGGCAACATCCGCAGACATGGACATGACCGCCATTTCTGCGCCGCGATGATAATTTCGCGCAACCGGTGCAGAATTACCTTGCGTGTTTATTTCTTTTAACTCGGCTTTACTTTTACCCAATGCTTTTGCTGCGCGTTGCGCACGTGCTTGCAGTTTCTCAAGCGCCGCTTCTAACATTTCATCTTGAACCTGCGCAGCAATCTCTGGTGATAAAGTATAATTCAAGCCCGCCATAACAAAACCGGCACTCTGAATTTTACCGACCAATTCTAAAACTGCATCTGCATCTTTTGATTTAAGCTGAACACTCTGCGAAGCTTTCCAAACCATATCTCTAGGCTGGTTTCGCTTACCGCCATTTTTATCAAATTGATTCACGTTATAGCTACGCGTCACCGCTTTAACATCTTTATATTCTTTGGCTAAATCTAACGCTGCGCGCATGCCTTCATTCACATCATTTTGCACTTTTTTATTGCTGCGATCTTCCGCTTCAATCCGTAAAGTCGCGATTAATAAATCTTGATCAACCTCACGTCTCTCGGTCGCACTAATATGCAACAAGCTATCATTATCTGATAATTCAAAAACCGGATCTTTATATTGGGCCAATGCCCCAAAAGAAGTGAACATTAAACAGCTTAATAAAAAAGAGAAAATAAGAAAAATGCGCATAAAAAATCCCCATGAATTACGATAAGTGCAACATTAGAATCATCTGAGCCTTGATGCAACTCACTCAACAATCAATAAGCAGAGATTTAATCAAACATCGCATTATAGTCATCGCGAATATACCATCGGCTAATTTTAAAATCATAAGGCGCTTCTGCTTCAATTTGTCTTACTTGTAAGATCACGGGATAATCGATGGTGCGTCTTTTGGTGCGTGAAGTTCCAAAAGGAACGTCATAGTGCAAAGCCACATGCACCATAACTTTCCATTCATGTAACCCGTCTTCTATTTCATCTTTTTCACGAATGACAAACGCTTGCTCATTTTTCACATATACATAAGGAAGCGCAATTAAATCCGATTTAAAATCAATCGCAGCATCTAAAAACGTATCACTAGTCATGATAGCCGATCGATAACCATTATACCCTTTCTTCGTAAACAGATGTGCATTTTTGCTTATCTGCGCTTCATAATCCGTATGGCTCAGCGCTAAAGATTGACGAATTGCCTCATGCACCCAAATTTGCATGCTCTGATCAAGCAGGGTTAGATTTTTAACAGAAAACGCATGCGCCGGAAGAACCCAAAACATAAAGATAACAAAAAGAACAGATCGAGCGTATTTCATTATTGTCTCACTTTTTTGATAAACACTTAATTCAAAAATAATAAGCGATTTTAAAAAATTTAAAAGCGAGAATAAAAGTGAAAGTATAGGCAATGGCTGGATCGAACACACACAGCAGACTAAAAAATTTAGCTGTTTCAGAAAGCATCTAAAAGTTTAAGTCCATAAGCATGAGTAGAGTGTCTCGTTTAGAAACCCCTGCACCCCTTGCCATTTGAAAAAAGGCATAAGCGAACATTTGCCCTTGATCGGCCTTAAACCCCGGAACGCTGTGCGCATCAGCCTCAAACAAAACGCGACCTAATTTAGGACGTCCAGGATTAGTGTGAAAAGTAAGCGGGCTAAACGCTGTCACTGTTCCCAGTTCTGCGGGTTGCAGCGCTTCATAAAACGCTTGGTTTAAAATGGACTGAGGGTGATTATCATGGGCATCAGGCATAATTAAATATGTGCCGGACATACAATTTGAGAAAAATCCTAAAATTGCCCCTAAATCGGAACTGCTGGGATCCAGCTTATAATCTAAAACTTTCTCATACCCCAAATCTTTCAAGATACGCGCGGTATCATCATGTGGCACAAAAAGCGTTGGTTGTTCGCTAGATGCAAGATAACGCCGTCCATTGGGCGGGTTATCGGCCACATCGCCATGAATAGAGGGAATAATAGCAGCGCCAATGCCATTGTGAGGGATTGGGTTTGCGCGCCCCTCCATAAGCAATCGATAATCTTCTGGCCTATCCAAACCACCAATGCGATCCAATAGCTTAGCTTCCGTTGCGCGTGTAATCGCCGCGCATTCTTGAAAGGCGGGATGAATCCCATCTGTCGAAGGGCATCGACGAAGATATCCCTATCGAGTCATGCGCACATCCGCAACTTTTAACGCTTCTGGCCCTTTCTCATCTATGGGATCATAAAGGCGCATATCCGCATCATCAACGTAACGCGCAAGCCGCGCTGGATCAAACCTCCCAACCGCAACCGGAAAGGCAATCTCCAATAAATCGCCAACCGTTTTCGCATCTTGCATATCAACAAGCTGCTGCGGCAATTCAAAATCGTGTGTTGCGGGCATTTGACTCATATGAAGCTTATATTATGAAAAGTTTATATGCTCAAGACTATTTTTTAAAAGGAAATACATAGACCGCCCGTAAGACTGTTTGAGGGACCATCAAACATAACGGAGATAGGAATGACATTCTCAAAACCATTTATAATCGCACTGGCTGCTCTGCCTTTGGCAACCGCAACCATAAACAGCGCCGAAGCAAAACCACGTTGTAAAAATTACAAAACAGTCGTCAACGGCCCAGGCAAAAATTATATTGCCTCCGCTCGGGTCTGTCGCAATGAATATGACGAATGGCATTTTAAACGCCTCACCGGCCCCTATAAGGCCCGCGAAAAACTCGTCAAACGTGTCTATCATGACCTATTGAATAAAGAGTACGGCGTGTTGGTGGGATATGGACAATATTACGACGACAGAGATTATCGTCACAGCCACAACACCTATAGCCAACGCCCTTACCGCCAAAGCAGCTATAAACAGCGTCATCGCTATAGCAACCAAAAACGCTACCCTAAATGCGATTATTAGAGCGTTTTTAAAGCTGCGATATGCGCGGGCGATACACCGCAACATCCACCAATGATGTCCGCGCCCGCAGCGCTCCATTTTTGTGCAAAAGTGCAATAATCTTCGGGCGTAATGTCTTGGGTGCGTAATGGGGTAATACTAACATTCGCACCAATCGAGGGGCGCTTGAACAAATTCGGATACGCCCCGATCATAAGATTGCGATCCTGCCCCAATATCTCAGCCGTTCTGGCAATCGCGCTCTCCGCTGTTTCCATCGGACAACAATTATAAAGGATGGCTGCGGCACTCGTCTCATCACGGGTAAAGCTAATGACATCATTCAGATTTTCGCTCGTTTTGCCCTCACCTTTATGTAACGCTTGCCAATCATCACGCGTCGGACAATAGGAAAGCCAAAGCGGCAAATCTGAACCATGACGTTTAAGCGCATCACACACTGCGCGGGCTTCTGCGCGTGAACACAACGTTTCCGCAAGCCAAAGATCAACGTAAGGCGCTTGTTCTTCAATAAATGCATCCAACAGAGCAGGGGCAAGCACAGGATCAAACAAATCAGGACGATAAGACCCAAACAAAGGCGGCAAACTCCCCGCAACTTTTATCACATGATCCGAAGCATCCGCGGCGTCCCGCGCCAGTGTCGCCGAAAGCTTAATCCACTCACAACCGCGTGTATCAAAGCGCTCTTGCCCAATATGAAAGGGGATAATCGCATAACAATTTGTGGTAATCACCTGCGCGCCCGCATCAATAAAATTCGCATGCGCTTGGGCTACAATCTCCGGCGTTTCCATCAAGCTAAGCGCCGACCATTCCGGCTGCGCAAACGGCGCCCCCATCCGCTCAACCTCACGCCCCATACCACCGTCTAGGATATGTTTAATCATGATTTTTTTATATACCTATCAAAAATTGCGTACATATTTTTTTCGAGTGAGGCAATTTCTTCTTCTTTAGACAGCGAAAGTTTTTCATTGCAAATTTTAGCTGTTTCTAAAGTGCATTGAATACCCATAATGTGACATATAAATGATTTGTATGATTTTTTATTAACATGCCATGAATCATTGGATCTTTCTACAATCCAATCAACAGCAAAAACGTTCCAATGATGCCATTTGCTAGCTGAGTTATAAAGGTATTGCATAAATTCAAAGAGCGTCTGGTCTCCTTCAATTAATTTTTTTAAATCTTTAAGCGTTGGTTTGTAGGGGCTAAAATCTTTAGAGCTAATCTGTCGTCCATTTTTGAGGGTTTTCTCTTTTTTCTTTTTGTTTAAATGGTGTTCCAAGCTTTCGAGACGCTCCCTAATCTCATCTTCTATGCCATTTTGTATCTCAAGGTTGCTTCTCTTCTTTATCTCTAAAAGTTCTAGATTTTCAATATCGCGTCTTTCATTCCAATAAGTTAATGTACTTGGGTCATCGATAGCTGCTCTCAAAAGAAATACGCCTTCTATCATTGATCTCACTATTAAAAATGTATCAAAGCTCTCTTCTAGTTTTATTAGACTTAAAAGGTGATGGCGCTGTTTGAAGAAAAACGCAAAAGCAGTATATTTGAGATCTTCGTGGTTATTTTGTTTTGGAATATTAAAATCAATATCGCAAAAAAGATTTATAACATTAGTAGATAAAGCAGTCAGCTCATCTATCTCAGACATCACTCATCACCCATCTTCAACGCGGCAATAAACGCGCTTTGTGGTATCTCAACATTACCGTAGGCACGCATTTTTGCTTTCCCCTTTTTCTGCTTATCAAGCAGCTTTTTCTTACGGCTGATATCCCCGCCATAACATTTGGCCGTAACGTCTTTACGCATCGCTGAGACATTCTCCCGCGCGATAATCTTGCCACCAATCGCCGCTTGAATAGCGATTTTGAACATCTGACGCGGGATCAAATCTTTGAGCCGCTCACACATGCCGCGCCCACGTGCGGTTGCGCTATCACGGTGAACAATCATCGCCAACGCATCGACGGGTTCTTCATTCACCAAAATCGACAGCTTCACAAGGTCATTCACGCCATAGCCGTCCAGCTCGTAATCAAAACTCGCATACCCTTTAGAAAGGCTCTTAAGGCGATCGTAAAAATCAAACACAACCTCGTTGAGCGGAAGACGATAAACAATCATCGCGCGCCCACCGGCATAGGTCAGATCAATCTGTACCCCGCGCCGTTCCTGACAAAGCTGTAATAAACCACCCAGAAATTCATCCGGCACAAGGATTGTTGCCTTAATCCACGGCTCTTCGATGTTATCGATGCGCTGCACTTCGGGCATGTCGACGGGGTTATAAAGCTCGGTCTGTGTGCCATCGGTCAGATTAAGCTTATAAACAACACTCGGCGCTGTCGGGATCAGATCCAGATCAAATTCCCGCTCAAGGCGTTCTTGAATAATCTCCATATGAAGAAGTCCCAAGAACCCACAACGAAAACCAAGGCCAAGCGCCTGCGAACTCTCAGGCTCATAGTGCAAACTCGCATCATTCAATTTAATTTTGCCTAAACTCTCGCGTAGCTTTTCAAACTCGCCCGCATCCGCTGGATAAAATGAACAAAAAACCATCGGGATAGACGGCTTAAACCCATCCATGGCTTCCTCACACGGCTTTTTCTCATCCGTAATCGTATCACCCACGGATGTCTCGCTAATATCTTTGATCGAGGCTGTAATAAAACCCATCTCACCCGGGCCAAGCATATCAAGCTCAACCTTTTTCGGTGTAAACATACCCACACGATCAATATCGCGTGTCGCACCATTGGACATGAACTTAATGCGCTGGCCTTTTTTGAGGTACCCATCCATCACGCGCACAAGTACGACCACGCCAAGGTATATATCATACCAACTATCCACGAGCAGCGCTTTGGTCGGCTTCTCATGATCGCCTTCAGATGGCGGGGGTAGGGTGGTCACAACCGCTTCAAGCAAGTCTTCAATCCCTTCACCTGTCTTCGCCGATGCATGCACCGCCTCCGAACAATCAAGCCCAACAACATCTTCTACCTCTTGCTTCACCTTTTCAGGGTCAGCCGCCGGAAGATCGATTTTATTAATAACAGGAACAATCTCGTGATCGTTATCAAGCGCCATGTAAACATTAGCAAGCGTCTGCGCCTCAACTCCTTGGCTCGCATCAACCACAAGGATCGATCCCTCGCACGAGGCCAAAGACCGCGAAACCTCATACGAAAAATCAACGTGACCCGGCGTATCCATAAGGTTCATTTGATAGGTAATGCCATCCTTCGCGGTATATTCAAGACGCACTGTCTGCGCCTTAATTGTAATGCCGCGCTCGCGTTCAATATCAGTGTTATCAAGCACCTGTTCGCTCATCTCGCGCTCTTCCAACCCGCCACAGGTCTGAATAAGACGATCCGCTAAAGTTGATTTTCCATGATCAATATGAGCAATAATCGCAAAATTTCGGATATGCTCAAGAGGCTTGGTTTTTAATTCACTCATGCCCGAAAGTGTTACGGACAAAGGGTGTTAATTGCAAGTGCCGATTTATCCTTTGCCCCAAAAACACAAAGAGCGCTTAAAAGCGCTCTCTAAATTTAAAATTTATAATTGTATTTAACGCATACCGCTGGGACCACCATCAAGTCCGTTATCGAATCCATTGTTGATTTGCAAATCAGAACCTGGAGCACCTATGCCTGAGATTTCAGAAATAGTTCCATCGACCTCATGGCGAATGGCTGTATAAGCTGTTTCGTCTGTTGCTGTGAAAAAGTCACTTCTATAACTCATAGTATGCACACTCCTTAATTAACACGCTCTAAGAAAACTGGGTTTTTATGAATAAACCCTTTGTTTTGTTAGTATTAAGTATGAAGGAGAGTTCTTAACAAAATCTTAATTTTGCTGTTTTTCGTTTAATTATATTAGCTTCTGTGAATAATAAGCGGAATGTAGTTCCCCTCTGATGCTTCACCAGTTTCATTGTCCAATAAAACCATAAGAATTTGATGGCTGTTTTGCATGTATTTAGCAACATTTTGCGATAAGGGAATACCTGCGTCTCTGATTTCACCATCATCTAAAACGAAATCTAATTTGTTAGTTCCTAAATCAAATTCAAACCAAGATATTTCATTCTTAAAACTGCGGTTGTGGAACAAAACGACTTTTCCAGTGCTATTAACTGCGACTTCGATATCAAGGTGATTATCCTCATCAACATCGTTAACAAAGTCGGTTAAATTGCCGACCGGAGGCTTTTCACCTTGCTCTATGTCTGAATCTTGTACCTGATCACTCATAAATTAATTTATATCACTTTTCTGATAAACCCGTCACCCCTTTAATATCAGACAATAAAAACAACTGCTTAATGAATAGGCGGTGGTGCTGGGTCGCCTTTGTGAATAAGTGCGATAACCGCACCATCGATCGGCTCACGGTCTTTTGTGCGAACCATCGAAACTTCTTTTGCCTTTGTGAAATATGGCCGCACAAGCCATTGAATTTTAACGCCTAAATCCATACGCGTATTATCTTTCATCACAATATCAACAGTTTTGTGCTTTGGATCATATTCCATGTAAGCAATCGGATCGTAATCAACCTCTTTCCCATGGAAAATATAGGTCTCTAAAGTGACTTTATTACAATAAATATCCATCTCATCCGACGTGAATAACGCAGGTTTTTCAATGCCTTTTCCAGGCTTAAACGCATCCTTCATAGAGGATGTTGAAAGCGATTGTTTATTTGGGTCTTGGTCACTCATAATATTTTCCTACCATAGGAGGGCAGGGCACCAAATGAAAAAAGAGGCGTGGAAAACGAATTCCCACGCCTAGATCATAGCATTTGTAAACTTTAAGTGGAAGTGTCAAAGCAACTCTCCTTATTGGTTCGCTAACTCCATCTCTTCCGTAACTGTATCAAGATCCGCTGCTGCGACTGGCATTTCAAAGGTTTGATTACCAATGCGCAGTACGCTTGTGGCAGTTTCGCCGTTCTCATTAATCAATTCTATTGTAATCTCTCGACCCGATGTTTCATTGCGCATCGTAAAGCCACCATCACCATCCGGTGTAAATTGGGATGACCCTGTAAAGTCGCTCGCGCTTATCATCTCTGTGGAAACAAACGTACCTTCACCATTCACATCAGCAACTTGCGCAACAAACATGCCGTCACCGTCGTTATCAACCAATGTGATATCAATTTCACCATCTTCATCAATATCGAATTCAAACGTCTGAGGCATGCCGCCTTCGTGATTTTGGATGCGCGCATTTACAAGCTTTTCTTCGGTTACGTAACTACCGCTACCTTGTGCATCACCGTCTTCTGTACCTTGATCACCAGTCTCGCCATCATCCGATGTGCTTCGTGTAAACAAGTCCATTGCCCCGCCGTTCAATGCTTTCCAGCCAAGGAAGAAAGCACCAAAAATAGCGATAGGACGGAAGAAACGGTTATTGATCCAACCAAGACCAGGAATATTACTCAAAAGCCAAGGCGCGAACAAAGCACCACCAAACGCCATTAAACCATTAACAGTTTGTGTGCCGCCGCGTGTTTGGTTCATGTTGCCAATACCAGTCGCAACTGTGTTCCATACGCTGCTGACTGTCCCTGAAATACTGCGCCCTACGGCGGTATCAACAAATACACCTACGCCATCACCATCATGATCTGTAAGCGTATTAAACGCCGACCACATAGAGCTTTTGGCCTCATCCCATGTCGGGACTTCGACATCTGTATCTTCAAATATACCAGCGAGGCTGCGTCTTTCGCGAGCTTCCTCTTCTTGCTCCTGCTCTTCAATAACGCGCTCAACTTCTGCTCTCGTAATACGTCCGTTCTCATCTGTATCAAACTGTGCCGCTAACATCGCAATAAGTTGATCCGAACGTTGTTGCACAGTTGCAGTCACAAATGCTCTGTCTCTACGGGCATTGGCAAATTCTCGCGCCACTGCATCGATAGTCTCACGCGCCGCAGCTTCTGTAATACCATGGTCCTCGTCAAACTGATCAGTTGGCAAATTGGCTAAAGCAGCAACAAACTCTGTGTTATAGCTCTCAAAACGCTGTTGCGCTTCTGCACTAATACTGACTAATTCCGCTAACTCACCCGGCGCCGCAGGATTACGACCATCAATAATTGCAAAGTCCAGTAAAGGAGCAACTCTTGGATCATCAAGCGGATAATTAACAGTGCTATCATTTTGAATAGCTACAGCCATATAGTGAGAATATGAAGCAAGCTGAGCCGCTGCTTCCTCATCACTAAGCGCCGCTAAAACATCGATAGACGCTTTATACTCAGGAAACGTTTCACTCAACAAAATAGTCGCAGTTGCAAGGCGAACATCGTCAATAAGTGCAGCTTGCGGTCTATACAATCCAAATGCATAACTTGTTTCGACATCTGTAACATTAAAGGGCTCACCTGCAAGCGCGGCTTCGACAACACGACTAGCCTCAAGTTCAGCCATTTTAGCTTCAATCGCACGCGTGGTTTCTTCATCAACCCCTTCAATAACTAATGGTTCACCATCACCCAAAGCATAATCTCTTACACTGGAAGCATAGCCCCATGTCCATCCATGATCGAATAGCATGTCTGTGGCAGTTGCAATCGCTCCGGCTCCTTGCACACCAACTAGGCCAAAAGGCGTAAATGGTGATGTTAAAATTGCACCACCTGTCGTGTAAATTCCCCCAAGCCAAGCAGTATGTCCTGCAATGCGAAGAGTGTTAGTTGCAACCGGAGTTCTTAAAAACTTTCCGTAGGCTGTTGTTGATAAAAACCTAGAGTTATCAGCACTTGTTTTTAAGAGTGTTACGGCGCCATCAACAGGTGTAAGCCAACGACCGTAAATGCGGCCTGCTGTTCCAAAACGCTCTCTCCATGTCGAACCTCTCCATCCGCCTTTTTCCTCAGAAAACGGAACGCGCCATCCTTTTCGGTCAGCGGCTTTGGTTTCACCAAGCTTCGCATAATCGATATCACGTAAACCAAACATATAGCTTCCGCCAAGATCCTGCGCAAATCTATTTCTTCTTTCTGCGACGGCTTCTTTCCCTGCATCAGAATACCTGTCTTCATTCGCCAAGAAGCGACCTTCCATAAGGTCTTGAAGAGTTTCATCTTGTGCAGCTTTGGCCCGCATGCTTCGGTTAACAGTTTTGTTACCATCAACATCTGTTCTGAAAAAGAATCTCTCACCAATACTAATTTGACCCTCTGGGTTGTCCGATAAGGCTCTGCCTTCTACTTCTAATCTTTTTAAGACCCCAAGCTCATAGGCACCTAATTCCCCTCGTCTCTCTAATTCTTCCCTAACATGGATAAATAATTGATCAGGGTTAATGAAAGAATTTGTTTGGGTACCTTGTCCGGTCAATTCAATATTCCAAGCGCCTTTTTGTAAGTAATAAAGCAAATCTTGAAACTGATTATTTCTAATAGACTCAACCATTGTACGACCAGCAGTTGCAAGTCTGTCCTCTAGAGGAAGCGATGAATCATTAAGTGTCTGCATAAGGGGCTGCATATCTTTACCCCCCTTATTTTCAATATTGATGTCATCTGCTGTATGACCAAGTCTCTGACCTAGTGTAAAGGCATGTGAACCTTCTGCTAACTCATGACCAAAGCGAAGTCCTGGTCGTCTAACGATTTGTCCTGTTTCAAATTGTCCTGCGCGAGGGTGAGGCTGTCCTGCTTGAGGATGACCTGTAGGGTACGTCTCAGGGTATTTTCTAAGTTTTGTACCGCTAGGCTGTGACCATCCACGTCCAATCATTGAATCAAATTGTCCTAATACAGATGTAGTCTGATTAAGGCGACTTGTTACACCATATAAAAACTCTTCAATAGTATTACGACCATTTGGTGCTTGTGCCATACCTGTTAGTTCGTTGGCAAGCTGCCTTGCATCAATAATGGCTTCTTGAACAGCAATTCTTTGAATTGCAACCATTCCTGGTCTTCTAGCTTCACGAAAAGGCGCACCAGGAAAATCAAGACGCATCGAGTTACGTGTAACGTCACCGTCACGATGCAAAGCTTGAGCTGCTTGCGATTTAGGTATTTGTTGATTGGGTACTGGCACAATGTTGATATGATCTGTTGCCGCATCCATCTTATCTAAGGTTGCTGCATGCCTATCAAGAGCAGCACGAATAGCAGTTGGATTACCTGCCGCTTCTTGCATCTCTCTGAGAAGGTTTTGAGTGCTGTCTCTAAAACCGCGTTCAAAGTCTGCTAAGCTTCTGTACTGTTTGTTTCCTAATATAGGGTCGCTAGAAGTGCGTGTATTTGGGTCAACCTGTTTTCTAACGCGCCTAAATGGAACATCCGGGTCTACTGAGCCTATAAGAGATGGATCTGAAGTCGTTCTGGGGTTCGTGTAAATATCAGTGTTGTAAAATTTGGGATCAACTAAACCGTCTCCCCAATTTCTTAAGTTACCGTT
>JBGCEF010000061.1:0-5826 GCA_045106175.1 Bdellovibrionales bacterium | reverse complement strand
AGCAGCAGCACTTCCAACAGTAAAAACAATAAAATACGGTATTTCAAAAATTGTCGCAGAAATAAAAGATATTCGAGATGATAATTACGATTATAAAAAAAATCCTAGAACAACAAAAAGAAACGCTTACAAATTTGGCTTGTTAAATGGCACAGCCTTGGGAATTGAAACAGCAGTCATTGTCCCTCAACTTTTAGAAGCAATTAATACTAGACCCGAAGTTCGGGCTCTTTATGAAATATCTGATAGCGACGTAAAAATAGCAATATATGGCGGAGCAGGCCTGATTTGTTTACTAGGTAACACTTACTTTGCTGCTAAAAACTCGGTTTTAAGAAGCTTTAAACGTAACGCACTTGGAAATGTTGCAGGCCTCGGTTTAGGGGCATTAGCAGCTGCAACGACTTTTGCTGCAACAGAAATCACACCGATGATCATAAACGATCAAATTGAAAGAAAAACTTGGTTTGGCGATTTTGTGGAAACAATGTCCCAAGGAACAACGGAATATGACATTAACCAAGATCCTAACCTCATATTCGAGTAAATCTAAGCTGCTTTCTTCTTCTTAATAGCTGGAAATTCTGCCAAACCCTCTTGTTCCATACGCATGCAACATTGCCCAAACTCTACAGGACATGGGCATTCAAACCCTTCCGCCTCAACTTTTTCACGACGTAAATGTTTAAAAACAAGATCACCTAAACCTTTAATAAACTTCGCATTCGTACCAACAGTCTTCGCGACGTAATATCCATGCAGCCCCATCTCTTCGGCTTCCTCACGATATTCAATATCCAACTCAACAAGCGTTTCCACATGCTCTTGCGTAAATGCATGCGGATAAATGACAACCGCCTTATCTTCATCTGCTGCCTTTTTTAATGCTTCGTCAGTCGGAGGGCCAATCCATTTTTGGGGGCCAACGCGCGATTGGTAACAAATCTCCCAATCTAAATCCTTAATCTTCAAAGCCTCCGCAATTCTCTCTGCGGTTTGCTCACATTGCCATTGATAAGGATCACCCTCTTTAATCACACTTTTCGGTAATCCATGCGCAGAAAACAAAACCCGCGGATTTTTATATCCATCCTTTTCAGCTTGTTCATAGGATTTATGAATAGATTCAACAGAGGCATCAATGAAACCCTTATTCTCATGGTAACAACACACCATCGATGTCGGACGTTCATACCCCGCCTGGAACATTGCTTTATTCCAAGCCTCCAATGACGACCATGTTGTTGTTGTCGAAAATTGCGGATATAACGGAACAATAACAATACGATCAGCCCCCCAATCACGGACCTCACGAACAACTTGCGGACTAAGCGGATGCCAATAACGCATACATACAAATGTCTTAAATTTTGCATTTTTTTGTGTTCCACGTGAATCATTTTTCAACAATTTCTCTAAAGCCTTTGCCTGCGCATTAGTATTTTCAAGCAAAGGCGACTTATCACCCAATTCACCATAGCTTTCGCCTGCCTCTCGCTTTGATCGCTTCCTTGCAATCATTGCCGCGATAAAACATCGAAACGGAATTGGCACACGGATAATATTTTTATCCATGAAAAAGTTCATTAAAAATGGCTGGATCGCATTTTTACTATCCGGCCCACCAAGGTTAAATAATACAACTGCAACTTTTTCGTCTTTTTTTGCTTTTACTTTTTTCTCTACCATTAACCATCTCTCAAAATTTTAACCATTTGTTCCACATGGGAAATCGGTGTTTCTTTATGAATGCCATGACCAAGATTAAATATATGTGGGCCACCTGAAAAGTCCCGCATAATTTTTCTTGTCGCTTTTTCAAGCCCCTCACCACCTCCCAAAAGCCTCATAGGATCAAGACACCCTTGCACTGGCAATAAAGGCTGTAAATTTTGCGAAGCATATTGCGTACACATCAAGCTATCCGTTGCAATCGCATCAATGCCCGTCTGTTTCGCAAAAACCGTATAATGCATCGCTGCACCTCTCGGAAAACCAATAATCGGAATTTCAGGATAACTTTCTTTAACTTTTGAAACGATATATTTAATCGGCTCAATCGACCAATCTTGAAACCCTTTTGGATCAAGCGCACCCGCCCAACTATCAAAAATCTGCAAAACTTCCGCACCTGCTTCTACCTGATGAATAAGATAATCAATCGTTGCATCACAAATCTTATCAATCAAATTTTGAAACCCTTTTGGATCCGAATAAGCCAATGCCTTAATTTGTGCGTAATCTTTGCTCCCACCTCCTTCAACCATGTAGGTCGCAACCGTCCAAGGTGCGCCGCAAAATCCAATCAACGTCGTCTGATCAAAACCTTCATTTTTTAACATCGATGATGTTTCTCTGAGCGCATCGTAAACCGGTTCCAAAATTTCAGAATTATATTCCAGACGGTCAATCTCTAACCCCCCAAGCTTCGGCCCCTCACCAGCAACAAATTCCAAATGCTGACCCAGCGCCATCGGAATCGTCAAAATATCTGAAAAAATAATCGCCGCATCCATACCAAACCGCCTAATCGGTTGAAGCGTCACTTCGGCAGCTGCCTTCGGATCAAAAGCCATTTCCAAAAACCCGCCCTTGTGGGCACGAATCTCCCGATACTCAGGCAAATACCGGCCTGCTTGCCGCATCATCCAAAAGGGCGGCCTGCTTAGCTTTTTACCATTCAAAACTTGCAAAATAGGTTTATAACCTACCATCAAAAATCCTTATCAATTTACCAATCACGAAAAGCACAATGCCACCACGCAAAACAAAATACTAAATATTTATTTATATATTTTTAGAGGTTTCTATTATTATAGAGCCTGTGCAAAACGGGTATAGAAATTGTCCCTAATTTTGCCCCCAACATCGCCACAATAGATAAATGTTATTTTACGGCGAGTCGCTTTATATGACTCAGATAATATCCAACCATTAAAAGTTACTTTTCCTCATGGGGAAGACTCCCGTTTAAAAATCTTCATGAAATGGGCATAACTTAATCCCTGTTTTATCAAATGCTATATACCGTTTTATCCCCCAATCTTATACAAGCCTATCTTGCGGATAACAGGTATGATAAACATATAAATATACTCGCGATAAAAATCGATTCGCTTATAAAAACAAATCTAAAACACCCGTTTAACTGCACCAATATGTATCAAGAAGCTTTTACAAAATTAGAACTAGAAGACATCGTTAAATTGTTAGAAACCTATAATCCACTTTTTAACGGTAGCGTCTTTGATCCCGTTGAAACAACGATTATGGCCCAAGATATGCCATTTTATCCAGGCTGTAGGTATTTGGATATTTCTGATCATTCCTGCGTCCCACCTATTAAACGCTTTGTGATTGATGGCAGTAATCAAAATATTGTTTTAGATTGGACAAACATACCAATTTATCAACTTAATAAAGATATTCCAATCAACCTCAACGAAGAAACAGCAACTGATTATGTTAGGTTTTTCTTTAATCACGTACGCGGCAAAAACGGACGGTTTTTAATAACTGAGACCGTTGATGATATCCGTTGGCGCGATGACCCGCCGCCGACAGCAAGAAAAACAATCGGTGAAATGCTACACCCATTAATCATTGCAGATAAAAAACCAGATAGCGGCTTTTTTATAAAGGCGACCGTAATGTTCAAAGACTCACTTTTTGAATGCGATATCGATATCGACGCAAATGGTCAAATTACGTTAGATAATGAAAAATTACTCGTTGAAGACATGCCCGTAATTGACGATTCATTTGGGCATTAAAATTGCTTATATATCAAGCTTATCGTCAAAATCTAATCCAGGACCATCAGCAACAGAAATCCCTTCAATAATTGCATGCATATTGCTGCGAAATTTTTGCTGTTCTGTCGGATCGTCAAAAACATTATAAACAGATAAAATAGCATCCATTAACGCTTCATGTAGACCGTGAACATTCGCATCCACACAATCAAAATCTATTCCAATATCATATGCCTTTACGCGCATAAAATCAGCAATTTGATCACATTGGTTACCAATATTTTGGAAATTACGACCTGCCTTATCTAGCGCTTGGCGCACTAAACCAAGCCCTAGTGCTTTACAATCATTAGATAATTCTTCCCCATGTAAAGCAGATATAAAATGAAGCGCTCGTACAGCTTGTTCAACTGATTGAATAAATCTTGAATCCTTATCGGGAATATGTGGCATGCGTGTTTGTATATCATTCAAAAGTTTCGATTTTGCTGTTTCGCGATCACTTGCAAGATCGGAAGATTGCTTTTCTAAATCACCCATAGTTCTGAAACAGGACTGTGCCTGCATGCATGTTTCTTTAACAAACACATATTCATCTTTAGCCATCCCTAATAAAGAAGGCATCCAACGGCCGGCCATTTCGCCCGATGAAATCTCAACAGCTTGCGTCATAACACGCTCAGCATCAGAAATACCTGCTGAAGAATGTGCTTTTAAAGGTTGGTGTGTGTACTGTTCCAACCAACAATCAAGATCTTGCATCTGTGGAGATTGTTCTAGCTGCGCAATAACATCATCACGCTCAACAACGCCTTGATCAATGAGATCTTTGATAATGACGTGCCTTTTCAAAACACCCTCAAAATCATCACCATTAACAAAGCGCATAAGCTCACCAATACGCATCAAAAATGTAGCCGAAACTGTATCATCACTTAAAAGAGCACATGCAGATCTGGCAAAAGGAATAGATCCGTCTGAATTTAATTCATGATTATCAATGACTGCTGTTGATTGGCCGTCAAATCCAAAACAAACAATATCGCCTCCAGATTTATGAAATAAAGAAACACCATGATGTTTGTTAACACCTAAGGTATCGCCTAGACGCTGCATCATAACATCGTAATTCCGCTCTGGTTGGATAGGCACACTGGCAATCATAATCGGAACAGCATCAACGACTGATGGTAGATCTAATTCCGATATAGCCTTGTAAATTTCTAATTTTAAACGTTCAAGATCTGAACCGCTAACCTTGACTAAAACATCAAGACAACGTGAATCAACTTCAAAACTTTGAAAATGCGGATCAACTTGGTGAGCGTATTTTTTAATAACACTTTGAACTACATCAATTACACAATCGGCCTGATCTTTTCCAATATCTGTATTTAATTGATTGAGAGAATGAACATCAAAACGGATTAAACTATGAACATGACTTTTTGAAGCTTGTACATCTTCTAAAGCCTTTTTTCTCTGGGTACGTGTATGTTCTGTACTAATAGAATTAATGGCCTTTCTTTCTTGCTCTGAAAGCGGTGCAATATCTGGATCTACCTTTATAAATGAGGCGACATCTAAATTAGGGTGAAATTCAGCCAAAGCAGCACTAAATCTTCGCGCATCTGTATTGCTTTTAAAGTTATCAATAGAAACACCATCTGCTTGGGCGCTATGATCCTTTTCATGGGCGATCGGTCCTTTATGCAGATCACTAATAATGCATTCTAAGGTTTCAGGATCAGCATTAACATGACTTATCTCTTGAAAAGCAGAAGCATTTTTAACACCTGCTTGCCTGCCTTCACGAGCATGTTCAAGGTTTTTAAGCCCAGCAGCACCCAAAAATACATCAAAATGATCCCTCGCTCGATCTAAAGCTGTCTGAACATCTCTTGGCGTTACATCACCACTAATAATAGTCGTAATTTCATCGCCATTGGGTTTTGCCACATATAAAAGATCAGGATTAAGCGCATTAAGCGCCTTTAATTGCATCATACAATAGATCTGCATAACGCTGTCAGTACCCGACCGGTCTATCGCTTGATTGAGACCCGATGCG
>JBGCEF010000060.1:0-15315 GCA_045106175.1 Bdellovibrionales bacterium | reverse complement strand
CATGTCCGTCAACTGTATCTGTATTCCAACCATAAGCCTCAAAACGGGCAGGGGTGTTATCAATCATCGAGAGGTCGGTCGCACCATCAATCGTAATCGAATTATCATCATAAAGGAGTATCATCTTATTCAATTTGAGATGACCCGCAAGCGAACACGCCTCATGACTAATACCCTCCATCAAATCGCCATCTCCGCACATCACATATGTGTAATGCGAAGCCACATCATCACCATAACGCGCATTGTGAATACGTTCCGCCAATGCAAATCCGACCGCGGTTGCAATACCTTGTCCTAATGGTCCAGTCGTCGTTTCAATACCCGCATCCTGTTCAACTTCAGGGTGACCCGCAGTGATGGACCCGAGTTGACGGAAATTTTTAATTTGGTCAATCGTCATCTTCTCATAGCCAGTTAAATAATTAACCGCATATAAAAGCATCGACCCATGACCCCCTGATAAAATAAAGCGATCACGGTCTTTCCATTCTGGTTGTTTTGGATCGAATTTCAAAAATTTCGAATAAAGCACCGTTGCCACATCCGCCATTCCCATCGGCATCCCAGGGTGACCAGACTTTGCTGCCTGCACTGCATCCATTGATAATGCGCGAATGGCATTTGCTAGAGGTTTCAGGTCTTGTTCAACATCGGAATCATTGGCAACAGCAACGGTCATAAGAATACTTTCAATATTAAAATTT
The DNA here is from genome assembly GCA_045106175.1 of Bdellovibrionales bacterium. Classification (GTDB taxonomy): domain Bacteria; phylum Pseudomonadota; class Alphaproteobacteria; order Micavibrionales; family Micavibrionaceae; genus TMED27. Next base: position 14,608 of record JBGCEF010000060.1, on the reverse strand, counting down.
TTAGATACGACACAATGCAATCTGTCACCATACGGGTCAAGGGTTGCATGCGAATAATCAACACGCACAAACAGCTTTTCGGCATATTTTGAGATTTCTGTGGTTATCCTTCAAAAATCAGGATGGCTTGCTTGACCATCTTTTTAAACGACTGCTAACGTTTGTTTATTCAAATAAATAAACGATGAAAGGTCGCAAATGTCAGAATTGCATCAAGCGTTAGAGCGTCTCAATGGGTCTTTGAGTAATCTTGAAACTTCAGTGACTGGCCTTGAACATAATTTGGCAGGGGAGCAACGCGACATGTTTGGCCACCCGTCACCATCAAACGAAAATACAATAGATGTTGAAGGTGGTACTGCGATTGACGCAGCTTTGGTTGCCCAACGCCTTGACATTGCAATAGAACGCGTAGAACAAGTTTTAAACGAAGCAGCAACTGCGTAGAGCATTAGCTTAAAAACGAGGCCAAAGGCCATTAACGAGTAAAGCGAGTATAAAATGGGCGAAGTAAATATCAATATCAGTGGAAGAAACTATGGTATTTCGTGCCAAGATGGTCAAGAACAACGCGTTCACGACCTTGGCCAATATGTTGATGACCGTCTGAAATCAATCGCACAAGCCGGCGCTGCCAACAATGAAAATCATCTCTTAGTTTTAACGGCTCTTATGTTATCGGATGAAGTTTTTGACCTTAAAGAAAATGCGGGCAGCACTGCACAAAAATTACATTCCGCCCAAGCTAATCAGAATAATGAAGAAGAAGTTGCGGGCGCAATCAATCAACTTGCTGATCGTATCGATCAAATCGCTAAACGCATTCAAGCGGCATAATTCTTTTCTGGCTTTTTGCCTTTTAATTCATATATAACCCTATCGTTCGGGTTGTTTCTGCGTCAGCAGGTGATACCGACATATATTCCGGAGGCCGATGCTATCGCATTTGGAAGCTGTCCCTGATTTTGTCCACTCTCTTCGCATTGGGGGCTTTATCATCACGGCGTCCCCCTAACATTTGGGGCCCACGCGAATAAAACAGCGTACACGGCTTATACGTGGCGCCCGAACATCCTAGAAGCAAACCGCAGGTTTGTTCGTGCCCCTAGAAGCAAACCGCAGGTTTGTTCGTGCCCCTAGAAGCAAACCGCAGGTTTGTTCGTGCCTATAAAATCACGAAGACGCTTTCGTAAAAAAGCCCCACGACCTTGCATAAAAGTCTGATAAAAGGCACATATAAAACATGACAAACCCAAAACATGAATTGCGTAAGGCAGCGCGTAAACATCGTGCATCGATGGATCCGTTTGCAGAAGACCCTGAAGATGCCGCAAAATTATTTTTCGAAACAATTAAACCAAACACAAATGCAGTTATAGCGGCATACTGTCCGAAAGGCAGGGAGTTTGATGCGCTGTGTATCGCGGAGCTAGCGATAGAAAAAGGGCATAAAACATTATTACCCGTCATCAATAAAAATAATAGAGTTTTGACATTTCTAGAATGGGATAAAAAAACGACCATGACGGCCAATGAATTTGGAATAGAAGAGCCAAAGAACAGCAGTCCTGCAGATCCTGATATTATCTTAGTGCCCTTATTAGCATTTGATCGCCGCGGCACACGTTTGGGGCAGGGCGGTGGTTATTATGATGCAACATTGGCGCATTATCGCGCTCAAAAAGATATCCTCGCAATCGGCGTTGCGTTTAGCCAACAAGCGGTCTTGTTTAATTTGCCCAAAGAAGACCATGATGAGCCGCTTGATTGGGTCATCACCCCAAAAGAAGCCCATTATTATGGAGAGATTGCATCATGAAAATTTTATTTATCGGCGACATCTTCGGGCGCAGCGGACGCGAAGCATTACAAAAACACCTACCAACCCTAAAATCGCAATATGAACCAGATGTTGTAATTGTAAATGGCGATAATGCTGCGAATGGCCGCGGTATAACCCCAAAGCAAGCTGGCGAATTTTATGAATGGGGCGTGGATTGCATCACTGGTGGAGATCATGTGTGGGATCAGCGTCAAATTATTCCATATATTGATAAAGACCCCAAATTACTGCGCCCGATTAATTTCCCCGACACAACGCCGGGTAATGGATCGTATTTATTTCAAACAAAAGACGGGCAGAAATGCTTGATCATCCATGCATTAGGTCGTGTCTTTGTTGATCCGTCCGATAATGCGTTTTTAAGTATTGATAAATTGCTAGAGCGCTACAAAATCGGACAAGCAGTCGACGCCATCTTTATCGACTTTCACGCAGAAGCGACCTCAGAAAAAATGGCTTTAGGTCAATATTTAGATGGTAAAGTTACCGCGGTAATTGGTTCGCACACTCATATTCCAACCGCAGACGCACATATCATGCGTGGCGGCACGGCCTACATGACCGATGCAGGAATGACAGGTGACTATGATTCTGTAATCGGCGCCCGCAAAGATATCGCCATACACCGCTTTATCCATAAAATTCCTCATCCAGAGAGGCTTATCCCTGCAAACGGAGACGCCACATTGTGCGGAGCGCTAATCACGACTAATAATCAAACTGGTCGCGCTGAAAATATAACACCTATAAAGCTAGGCGGAGTGTTGGGAACGAAAGAATAAAGGCTAGCCAGCAGGTTTTTGAAAATATCGAATGCATGCTTTATTCAGGGCTTTGAGCAATTCTTTACCATGCGTGCCACCATCACCTATAATTTTTCCTTGAATAACAGCGCGCATTGTCGTGTGAAAAGCGAGAACAATTTCAATCGACTCCAAATCAGGCTCATCAATAACTTCTAAAAATTGAATAAGACGGTCCGCTACATTGGTAATCAAATTATAATGAAACATCCCGCCATTGGCCTTTAATTGCATTGTCGGATAAAGCATCGTCGAAATTAAATATTCATGATCGTCTGTTGAGTTATAGTCTTTAGAAAGCTCAATACCGTTCATTAAACCGCTTAAATAAATTTCAGCCAAAGGTGCAAAATCAACGGTGTTATTTTCCAAAAGGGTCTGCGCCTTTTGAAGAATATCATCACCCAAACCACCGGCCCCTACTTTTTCTTTTAAAAAATTGGGGGGGCTAATATATTCCGCTTTGCGTTTTGGAACCTGATTATAATGCTGAATATTATCCATTTCAGTGCGTGTTTCTCTCTATACTCGGATCGCGAAATTCGTCCGCGCTTTTCAATGTTTGCGAATAGTTTTTAGCGCTATTGCGATCACCACCTTGCATATCAGTTTCACGTCGTCTTGGCCCACTGTATTGATCTTTTGAATTACGTCTACGATCAGGGCCAAAGAAATCTTCAGACCGCACAAACTGACGTGGTTTTTCAATGATCTGCGCCATACGACGATACAAATCACGCGCGTTAAAAGGTTTAACTAAAAATTCTGTAACGCCTGCATCACGGGCCTGAACCACGCGGCGTTTTTCACTAAAACCCGTGACCAAAATAACAGGAACAAATTGATTAGGGCTAAGGGGGTCATTACGAATACGACGTGTAAGTGAAATGCCATCCATCGGTTTCATCATCCAATCCGCAATCACAAGATCATGGTTTTTCGCACAAAACTTTTGAAAACCTTCTGAACCGTCCTTCGCACTATCAACCTTGGTAACGCCAAACGTCTCCAACAACGATTTGGTCAACTCCATCATCGGGCGATTATCTTCCACGATTAAAATACTAATATTGCTAAATTGGTAGGCCATATATAAACATCACTTCAAAGATATATATTAACACAGTAAATAGTTATAAAACATATATTAACAAAAATTATAAAATAGATACATGATGTCTTTATCCATTGATAAGTGCTTGTTATAAACAATAAAGATAATTGTATTGTAAGGATTAAAAATGGCCGGACATTCCAAATGGGCAAACATCAAACATAAAAAAGGTAAAGCCGACGCACAGCGCGCTAAGCTTTTCTCAAAATTAGGACGTGAAATTTTTATCGCTGCAAAACTCGGCGGCCCAGACCCGGATATGAATCCACGTTTGCGCCTCGCGATTGCAACGGCCCGCGGCCAATCCATGCCAAATGCCGCGATTGAAAAAAACATTGCCAAAGGATCAGGAACTGCAGGAGACGGTGAAGACTATGAAGAAGTCCGCTATGAAGGCTACGGTTCGGGTGGCGTCGCCATCATTGTTGATTGCCTGACCGATAACCGCAACCGTACGGCTGCCGAAGTTCGCGCCGCCTTCACAAAATTCAACGGTAATCTAGGAGAAACCGGATCTGTAAATTTCATGTTCGATCGCATCGCCGAAATCGTATTTCCAGCCGATAAAGCAAGCGCTGATGATATGTTCGAAGCCGCCGTCGAAGCCGGCGCAGATAATTGCGAATCTGACGACGAATATCACGTCATCACATGTTCTACCGAAGATTTTGCAACCGTTCGCGACGCACTTGAGGCCAAATACGGCGAACCCGAACGCCAAGGCCTCATCTGGAACCCCAATGTCATGACCGAAACCGACGAAGGCACGACCGAAACAATTCTAAAACTCATCGACGCCCTAGAAGATAGCGACGACGTCCAGACGGTTACCGCAAATTTTGAAGCAAGCGACGAGGTGATGGAAAAACTGATGGCAGCGGGCTAGGTATAACCTTAATCAAATCGCAAGCCAGGTAAGTTATGAATATCATAATCGGGATCGCTGACTAACAAATCAAGATTGGGTTTCAGTTTAGGCCAAAGTTCAACAATAACTGCTGCAGCTTTTTTAGGTGAAAAAGCAGGCGTTTGTGGCCCAAAAATAGCTATCCCATTGTTAAGTGATAATTCCGCTTCGATATATCTCTCTGCAACCTCTCTTAACGCAGGGTCTTCAAAATCATACGCATAAGCCAAACCTGCCCAAATGTGAGTTGCAGGCGTCGGGTAATGTTGAATAAATTCTGTCATTGCCCCTGCAACTTCTTGATCACCACCGAACCCTGCTTCTTTAATTCTTTCTGGGTTTGCATCATACTTTGCTATGGTTTCTCCAATGCCTTGAAGGAATAATAAGATCTGATGTTTATAGACTTCCTCTCGATAAGTGCGATAATGATTAGGATGAATAATTACACCAGTATCCAATTTTAAAGGCCGTGTAATTTTTAACTTTCTTCTTTCGGCTTCTGGCTTTTTCCAAATTGTTCTCATGCTATTACGCATGGTGTCTGACCCATATTTTGATAACAGATCATAATTAATAGGCACCCGCCTAAACCAGCTTCGCGCATATTCTGTGTTGAAATCATCTTCAGTAAACATAGTGACTTTTTAGAGTATTGTATAACAATATGTCAAATAAACATTCGTTCTTGTTTCGTTCTAAAAAATAACATATGATTCATTTATGATTATTCTTGGAATTGATCCTGGTCTGCGAAAAACCGGCTGGGGCATCATCGAAAAAAACGGATCCCGACTAAGCTTTGTCGGCAGTGGTTTGATTAAAACACAATCATCTGAAACTTTGCCGCATCGCCTTACGGTGTTGCATGAAGGGTTATCTGAGATTATTCGACAATGGACCCCCGATGAAGCCGCCATGGAAGAAACATTCGTGAACAGAAACCCCCAAGACGCATTAAAGCTAGGGCAGGCACGCGGCGCACTTCTTGCTGTGCCCGCACGACATGGCTTGGAATGTGCTGAATATGCAACCAATAAAATTAAAAAATCAGTGGTGGGAGTAGGGCATGCCAATAAAGATCAAATTGGCTTAATGGTCAAAACGCTTCTGCCTACCTGTGGAAAGATTAGTGAGGATGAAGCCGATGCGCTTGCGGTTGCAATTACGCATGCTCATTATAGCGGTATCAATAAACAAATTATGAATATGGTGTCTGCGTAAATTAATATGATAGCAAAATTAACAGGTATAATTGATTCACTCAAACAAGGCTCCCTCATCCTCGACGTTAACGGCGTAGGTTATCTTGTGCAGGCAAGCAACCGCACGCTTTCACGTATCGGTCAAAAAGGCGATCCCACAAGCCTTCTAATAGAAACCGTTATCCGTGAAGACGCTTTCACACTTTTTGGTTTCGCTGATCAAGCCGAACAGGAATGGTTCAAACTTCTGACATCCGTCCAAGGCGTTGGTGCGAAGGCCGGTCTTGCAATTCTCTCTGTTAATACCCCTGATAAAATTGCTCTCGCCATTGCTGCCCAAGATAAAGCCGCAATTCAGGCTGCTGATGGTGTAGGGCCAAAACTTGCAACGCGTGTAATCACTGAACTGAAGGACAAAGCCGCAAATATAGATCTTGGCACAACATCACAAAGCGTTTCATACAATGAAATCACCGAAGAAGAGCCGAGCGCCGATGCATCTATTGATAATGACGCAATCTCTGCCTTGGTAAATCTAGGTTACGCCCGAAGCGATGCTTTCACCGCCGTAACAAAGGCAAAACCACAAGCAAATGATAACCTTCAAGACCTCATTCGCTTGGCCTTAAAAGAATTGAGTGCTTAGATGGAAGCCATTAAAAACCCAGAATTAGAACGTGAAGCGGCCGCACCAGAAAAAAATGATGAAGGCGCTCTGCGTCCGCTCTCTCTGGATGAATTTATCGGACAGCCCGAATTAAAAGCGAACCTAGATGTATTTATCAAAGCATCAAAAGCCCGTGGTGACTCAATGGACCATGTGCTTTTATTTGGCCCTCCAGGTTTGGGGAAAACCACCTTGGCGCAAATCGTCGCAAAAGAACTCGGTGTTGGTTTTCGCGCTACATCCGGCCCAGTCATTGCAAAATCTGGTGATCTCGCGGCAATCCTCACAAATTTAGAACCAAATGATGTTCTTTTTATTGATGAAATTCACCGCCTCAATCCTGCAGTTGAAGAAATTCTGTATCCCGCAATGGAAGATGGAAAACTTGACCTTATTATTGGTGAAGGCCCCGCCGCGCGAAGCGTTCAAATCGATCTCGTTCCGTTCACTCTTGTTGGTGCAACAACCCGCAGTGGCCTCTTAAGTAACCCACTACGTGATCGCTTTGGGATTCCCTTACGCTTAGAATTTTACTCTGCAAAAGAACTATCAAATATCGTTGCACGCAGTGCACGCTTACTAAACATGCCTCTTGCGGAAGACGGTGCATTCGAAATTGCTAAACGTTCTCGCGGCACACCGCGCATTGCTGGGCGATTAACCCGCCGCGTACGCGATTTTGCACATGCTGCAAACGCGAAAGCAATCGATTGCGCCTTGGTGGATGGTGCGCTTAAACGCCTTGATGTTGATGGAACAGGCCTCGATTCTATGGATCGTCGATATCTTAATTGCATTGCAGAAAATTATGGAGGTGGCCCTGTTGGGGTCGATACATTAGCCGCCGCCCTCTCGGAACAACGCGATATGATCGAAGATGTCATTGAACCCTACCTCCTTCAACAAGGTTTAGTTCAACGCACCCCTCGCGGTCGATGTTTATCCAACAAAGGTTTTGCCTATTTAGGCTTAAAACCTATTCAAAGCACTCAAGACTCATTACTTTAGTATCTATGAGCGCACACACGATTGAAATTCGCATTTACTACGAGGATACTGATGCTGGTGGAATTGTATACCACTCCAATTTTCTTAATTTTGCAGAGCGCGCACGCTGTGAATTGTTAAGATCCGTTGGCCTTCAATGTTCAACAATAGATAATGATCTGGGATTCCTTTTCGTCGTAAAGGCAGCAGATATCGAATATATTAAACCCGCAAAATTAGATGATGCACTCCAGGTTGAAACAACAACTGAAACAATCCGCAATACCAGTTTTCAAATGCGTCAGATTGTCAAAAAAGATGGGCAGGATTTATGCAATATGCTCGTAACTTTGGTATGTGTTGAAACGAAGAATATTAAACCCGTTCGTATTCCCGAATTGTTAAGGGAAAAGCTAGAACAATTTAAAAATGAATAAAGACTGATTAGGAATAGGAAATAAAATGGCCGCATCATCCGCACCCGTCGAAACAGTAGACGCCGCAACCTTAGTAGAAACAGCTCATGATTTAAGCATGTATGGCTTATTCATGATGGCCGACCCGATTGTAAAAGCTGTTATGATTGGTCTTGTTTTGGCATCCATTTGGTGTTGGGCCGTAATCTTGGCAAAACGTACAACGCTAAAACGTCTTAATAAAAAGGCAAATATTTTTGAAGATTCTTTTTGGTCAGGCGAGCCACTGGATAAAATTTACCAACGGGTTAAAAATTCAAAACCAGATCCAATGCTAACAACATTTTCAGCCGGTATGGAAGAATGGCAGCAAGGTATTTCCGGTGGACTTCCCGTGAAAGAATCTATGCAAGCCTCCCTTAGGCAACGTGTAGAGCGGGCTATGAATGTTGCGATTGGTCGTGAAACAAACGCCTTAGAAAAAGGAATGACATTTTTAGCTTCTGTGGGTTCGACCGCACCATTTGTTGGACTATTCGGCACAGTTTGGGGGATTATGAATTCGTTCACATCCATCGCATCAAGCAATAACACCTCTTTGGCTGTTGTCGCGCCAGGTATCGCAGAAGCATTATTTGCAACGGCTCTTGGGCTTGTCGCAGCGATCCCCGCGGTTGTTGCTTACAACGTGTTTTCAAACGGTATCAATCGATACGCAGACCGTCTCGAAGCCTTTTCCGATGAATTTACCGCAATCCTATCACGGCACTTAGATAGTCAAGATGGTCCGACAAGCAGAAAGTTAAATTAATCATGGCAGCAACGCTTTCAACAAAAACACGTAGTCGCGGCCGCAGGACAGGCGGAACCTATCGCCCCATGGCGGAAATCAACATGACACCATTTATTGATGTCATGCTTGTACTTTTGATTGTCTTCATGGTTGCCGCACCCTTATTAACCGCAGGTGTTCAGGTGAACTTACCTGGCTCCCAAGGCAAAGCAATCACCGAAGATAACAATAAGCCAATCGAAATAACGATTGATAAAGAAGGCAACATCTACCTTGGTGATACACAATTCAAAGAAAACCGCATCGTAAGTCAATTAAAAGCTATGAGCGAAGGAAGACCTGAACAGCCGCGTATATATATACGCGGTGATCAAGCTCTAGAATACGGACAAATCATGCGCATGATTGGAGCAATCAACAATGCCGGTTTCACAAAAGTAGCGCTCATTTCCGAGCAAAAAACACGCTAAGGTTTAATGAGAGTATTGAATTTAAGTCCACAAAATGGCTATCACGGTTTCAAATATAAAAGATAACTCAGCTTTTGCGCATAAACCAAAAGCTGAACCTGCAGTTGCACAAAACTCGATGAAAAATGCTTTTATCGCGTCTGGTTTCTTGCACGTTGGTATAGTTATAGTCGCAACATTAGGGTTTCCGTTTTTGCCAAAACAAGAGCCCTTAATCATCACGCCAATATCGGTTGAATTGGTCGATATTGCGGATGTAACGCAAGCAAACATACGCAGTACGCCCAAAGAAAAAGACACCCCAAAAGAGATTGAAAAACCAACACCACCAAAGGTTGAAGAGCCGAAACCTAAGCCAGTTTCAGAACCTGAACCAGAGCCGATTCCTGAACCCAAAATAGAAGAAACAAAACCGGAGCCGCCTAAAGCCGAACCAATACCCGAAGAGCCAAAGGTTGAAAAACCAAAAGAAAAACCGAAGCCCAAACCCAAGCCTAAACCACCGGAAAAGCCAAAACCCAAGGAAGATGCTTTTGATAGTCTGCTCAAAAACCTTGCGCCAGATGCGGAAAATCAAAAGCCAAAAGAAGAAACGCTCGAGGATGAAATAGACGATTCCGCTAATGGCCAAATTGCAAACCTGGCTGATCAATTAACAATCAGCGAACTCGACGCATTTAAATATCAATTAGAACCATGCTGGAACATTCCCGCAGGCGCAAAGTTCGCTGAAAATTTAGCTGTCGAAATACGTGTTTCAATGAACCGCGACGGCACAGTGAAGAATGCTAGCGTTTTAAATCGCGGTCGTTATAATCGTGACAGTGCATTCAGAGCGGCTGCTGATTCTGCATTACGGGCTCTTAAAAACCCACGATGCTCACCGCTGCGTTTGCCGTCTGAAAAATATGAACAATGGAAATCAATAGTGATCAATTTTGATCCAAAAGATATGTTGTAGTAATAAGCTGTAAAGGACTAACACTATGAAAAAATGCCTCTTTATTCTCATGCTTTTGATCATTCCTGTATCTGCACATGCGGAATTGAGGATTGATATGAATAAAGGTGTGGTAGAGCCTCTACCCATTGCAATCACGCAATTTCAAGCAACCGCAGGAAAAGAAAATTTCGCGAGAGATATTCCCGGCGTCATATCCGTAAATTTAGAAGGCTCGGGTTTGTTCAAACCCGTTAATCCACGTGCATTTGTTCAATCTATTGACGCAATCGCTACAAACGGACCTAATTTCGGCGAATGGCGAGCCACAGGAACGCAAGCGCTTGTGACAGGAACGGTAAAACCATCTGATGATGGGCGCACACGTGTTGAATTCTTCTTATGGGATGTTCTTAGCGAGAAAGAAATCTTAGGCATGGCTTATACAACAACACCGCAAAATTGGCGCCGTATAGCACATATTATCTCAGATCAAATCTATAAGCGCTTAACAGGCGAAGACGGGTATTTTGACTCCCGCATTGTTTATGTTGCGGAAAGCGGACCATTCAATCGTCGTGCAAAAAGATTGGCAATTATGGATCAGGATGGCGCCAATCATAAATACCTCACCGATGGTAATAGTCTTGTTTTAACACCACGCTTTTCGCCAACCCGCCAACAAATTACGTATATGTCATACGAAAGCGGCAAACCAACCGTTTATCTCTATGATATTTCCACAGGCCGCCATGAACCCTTAGGGCGCTTTCCGGGTATGACCTTCGCGCCGCGTTTTTCGCCAGATGGTAAAAAAGTTATCATGTCATTGGCCCAAAATGGAAATACCGATATCTATGAAATGCCATTATCATCCAAACGTTTGAAACGCATCACAAATAGTTCATCGATTGATACCTCACCATCATTTGCACCGGATGGAAGCCAAATTGTATTTGAATCTGATCGTGGCGGATCGCAGCAGCTTTATACGATGAATAGTAATGGCGGCAACGTACAACGCATTACCTTTGGAAAAGGGCGCTACGCAAATCCTGTATGGTCTCCACGCGGTGATCTGATTGCGTTCACACGCATGTATAAAGGAAAATTCTATATTGGTGTTATTCGTCCAGATGGAAGAGGTGAGCGCTTAATCTCAACCGCTTATCACGTTGAGGGCCCAACATGGTCACCCAATGGACGTGTTCTGTCATATTTCAAAGAAAGACCATCCGGCAATACGCGTTCCGCAAAAGTATATACGGTTGATATAACCGGTTACAATGAGCGATGGCTAAAAACACCTGTAGATGGATCTGACCCTGCTTGGTCACCATTAAATAAGCCGTAGTTGGATTTAAGTAATATCTGAAAAAAGAGATATAACGCGTTGATAAACATCGCGTTTAAATGGAACTATATGGTTTAAAGTATCCTCGAGTGGGACCCATTTCCAATCAGAAAATTCAGGTGGATCAAACGCCTTAATATCAATCTCGTGATCATCCCCTAAAAAACGAGCAGCAACCCATGTCTGTTCCTGTCCGGCAAAAATACCATTCCAGAGTTTATTTTGAAGATGTTCTGGCAGATCATAACGAATAAGCTCTTTTGCAACACTGATAATCTCAACATTGTGCACGCCCGTTTCTTCTTTAAGCTCCCTGAGTGCGGCAGCTTTAATGTCCTCGCCCTCATCAATTCCGCCTTGTGGCATTTGCCAAGCACTGGGAGTATCAATTCTCTCGCCAATAAAAACATGACCATCTTTGTTAAAAAGCGCAATCCCAACACAAGGGCGATAAATCTTATTATCAGTCATCATAAAACCATTCGTTTAAAAGCTAACCGTAAGTGCGCTGAGGGGAACGAATTCATACCCTTCATTTTGAGCTTTTATAATTTCAGCTTGGATCGTTTCAAGCATAATAGGAGAAACATCAACAACACCAATAGCTTGCTTTTGTGTAACAGCTTTCTTTTTTAGCGCCTCGAATACCTTCTCTATACGTTGTTCACGAATACGGTTGCTAACACTAACGTGATGAGAACGATTATTGACGGCAACCTTCAAGCTCATAGCATCTCTGCCAGTGTTCATTTCAAAAAAACCAAGTCCGCGCTGCATAACATCAGAAAACAAACCCGACAACATCGCGTCTGAATTAATAAAAGCGGCATCGCTATAGGACGCAATACCAGCATATCCTTGTGTCAAACTAAGGGTACGACGCAAATTATCTTGATTAAAACGAAGGCCCGCATCAGCAAGAATACCCAAAGACCCTGGAGCAACATTGGGAAAACGCTTGTTTTCTAATGGTAAATTAAGCCAAGTCTCATATCCTCTAGAACGAATTTTTTTATGAACCAAATCAACATCATCGGCATACGGTGATAATAATACCGACATTTGCGTTGGTATAATCTTCATACTTTGTTCAAGCATGGAAGGAGAAAGTCCAAGCCCGCGGACAATAAGCGCAATTTGCCTTTTCTGAACATCAATCACATATGGCTTTTTATAAGCGTCAAATGGTTTTAAATTATTTTTGCCGATTACGGGAAGATCACCAAAAGAACCAGGTTCCGTTAACCCTTCAAAAGGGGCAGGTGAGAGAGACACCGCTGAATTCGGTGAGGGGGTATCCGGAATGTCCGTTTTATCAATAGTATCAAGGGGCTTATTTTTTACCTCTGCACCAGTCAATTCAACATTTTCAAAAGGCGTCTCTTTGTTATTTCCATTAAGCATGCGTTCAAAAACAATATTTTGAACAGTCATCCTGCTTTCTATGGAATTGATTGTTGATGGCCCTTTCAATAAAGACATAACAAGGAACAAACTGTAAACCAGAGCAGTTAAACCCACGCCAAAAACGATTGACGAAAGTGGCGGGGCTTTTCTGATAGGAAAATTCATAGGTTACTGCACAGCCTTTTGCGGTTCACTTTGAGAAGGCGTTTCAACAGGTTGGCTTTGGCGATAAAGCTTAAGGCCACTCAACAAATCAAGCGCTCTTGATAGTTGGTAATCTTCAACCTTTTTCTCATCTTGGTTATCGGCTTCATCACCATCCTCTGGTTTTTCATTATCATTCGCGGCTTCTTTATCATCGTCTTCTTCAGATTTATCCAAAGCGCCCTTAAGGTCAGATTCACGAACACGATCATAAGCAAGCGTTTCAATACGCGCTAGATCAACCTGAATATCAGGTTCAATCCCTTTCGCCTGAATAGAACGCCCAGAAGGCGTGTAATATCGCGCAGTGGTCAAACGCATCGCTCCATGACCCGGTAACGCCATTACGGTCTGAACTGATCCCTTACCAAAAGAGGGCTCACCCATGACAATGCCCCGTTTATGATCTTGTAAAGCACCCGCTACAATCTCTGATGCAGATGCGGAACCTCCATTGATCAAAACAACAATCGGAAGGCCATTTGTTAAATCACCCAGGGTCGCATTATCACGCTTAGTATCGTCTTTATCACGGCCACGTGTTGAAACAATTTCACCTTTATCTAAAAACAAATCAGAAACCGCAATCGCTTGATCTAATAAGCCACCCGGATTATTACGAAGATCAAGGACATAACCATTAAGCTTTGCGCCTAATTCATCCCTAATCTCTCCAATAGCTTTACGAACACCACTGGCGGCATTTTGGTTAAATGTCGTAATACGAATATAACCTGAATTATCCTCAATGCGATGACGAACAGAACGAATTTTAATAATGTCGCGAATAATTGTCATCTCAATCGGGCCTTCAACCCCCTCGCGAGAGATCAAAATATCGATAGGCGATCCAACCCTGCCACGCATTTTATCAACGGCTTCTGAAAGACTAAGTCCCATAACTTGATCACCATCAAGCTCAACAATATAATCACCAGCAAGAACACCAGCCTCTGCCGCGGGTGTTTCATCAATCGGTGAAACAACTTTGACAACACCATTTTCCATGGTCACTTCAATACCAAGGCCACCAAACTCACCGCGAGTACTGACCTGCATATCTTTAAATTTTTCTTCATCTAAATAAGATGAGTGAGGGTCTAAACCTACCAACATGCCATTAATAGCTTTTTCAATCAGATCCTTATCAGATATATCTTCAACATATTGTGCACGCACACGCTCAAAAACATCACCAAACAAATCAAGTTGCTTGTAGGTTTCTGAGAAATCATTTTCATTGTCAGGCTGTGACCCAGCTGTCCGTTGTTCTTGCTCCGCCTCCTGCGCAAAAACGTGCAGCGGCATAACCGCTAAGAATGAAACAATTAAAAATGAGGAGAGAATAATGCGCATGATGGTTATAAATCCTTATCAACCTAGTTCAGTAAATTTTCGGGCGGGATTAATTGATTTCCCTTTAAGTCTTAACTCAAAATATAGTGTCGGCGGCTTGCCATTTTTAGACCGATAAAGATTACCAATCGGCTCACCCGCT
>JBGCEF010000059.1:0-9381 GCA_045106175.1 Bdellovibrionales bacterium | reverse complement strand
CGCCCGCGGCGATCGGATTTTTCATGATAAGTTTGGTTATGGCAAGATTGTTCATATTGATGGGCATAAGCTTGATATTGCCTTTGAGAAGTCGGGGCAAAAACGTGTAATGGATAGTTTTGTGGAACAGGTGAGTTAGGGTGAATAAACACTGACTGTTAAACGTTCTTGGCCTTGGTTTTCTTTTGTTAGTCGTTCAGGCATATGCTCACACCAAGGTTTCATAAAAAGATAATCCCCTTCAGGCACTTGGATTTCTCCTGCCGCGCTAAGGGGTAGAATAGTTCCACCAGAGAAGAATATGCGGTTTAAAATTTTTGCAGGATGCGGGTCGTGTTTTTCGTCATCGTCATTTGTGCGCCAATTTTTATATATTTCTATCAGTGTACGATCTGTTCTGGGATCGATCATGCTTTGATAGAGTTCAATCATCGATTCTAACGGTTGTTTGGCTGGTCCAGCTTGAAAGCCGAGGGTGTTCATTAGAAAATCCTGCCCACCATGTTCTGATGCTATTATGCCTCTTTGAGGTGTATGGCATAAGGCCGCTGGATATGGTTTGTTATGTGCTGAGTTTTCCCACATTTCTTTAAAAGCATGCCTATCAGCTGCTTTTTTGTTTTCTTCGATACTTAGGATAGCGGCACGGCAAGATGCGTCATTTGCTGCTACACGAAAAATATCTAATTGGGACGTAAAAACAATACCTTCGTCTTGTTTGTGGCGGTGCCAACCAGAGGGAAAATCTCCCAGTTTGTGCGCATGTCTAGTATTCATGAAAGTTTAGTAGCAAAGATTTTTGTGTTATGTCAATAATTATAGATTGATTTTTGACGCGGCTTTGATTGATCCGTTCGATTTGGATTGAGCGAAAATGACATAGTGGTCGACATTAGCTGTTTTGTTTAGATCTTTGAATGGGAGAGAGATTGCTTTTGCTTTGCCGTTCCATGTTTCAAGGGTGTCTAATGATAAGACAATATTGTTATAGGTTACGGTTTTTCCTCTGTTTTCGCCACGGGTCATTTTTTCAGTGTGTGCGTTTTTAACGCCTGCTAGCCAGATTTGGTAATTATCGTTGGTTAAATCAGGGAGCGATACAATAAGATCGGGGCCTGCCTTATTAGTCTTAATGTTGGCGACGGGCTTTGCTGCTTGCAGGTTTTTTTCTGCTTCGTATTTGCGTGAGCCGACAAATTCTTTTTCGCCATTGATGATCATTTGCGGCGTGTAAATGCGATTTGAGCCTTTTGCGTTTGAATATTGCCTTTGTCGTATATCGGCGAAATCACGGCTTAGCGTGTCTTTCCAGTGAAGGTGGTTCCAGTATGTTACATGGAATGATAATGGTATGAAATTCGGGTTTTTTGAAAGTTGGTTTATGATTTGATCAGCGGGTGGGCATGATGAGCAGCTTTGTGATGTAAATAATTCCACTACGATTGGACCATTTACACCTGATGCATTAACGGGCTTTGAATACGTGTAAAAAGCGTTTGCCAAAAAAAGTCCTAGCAAGATGATGAGCGTATATTTAGTCATAAAATTACATTCGTATAAGAGATCAAAAGGTTACAGAATATTTGTTTCAGCTTTCGCTGGATTTAATATGGTTATAGCGTCATATTATTCACACGATATGGAGATATTAAGCAATGGCAAATCAATATAAAACAGCGACGGTTTTTGGCGGTACTGGATTTGTGGGGACGCAAATTGTTAGAGAATTGGCGAAGCGTAATGTGATTGTAAAAGTTGCGACCCGTGTGCCAGAACGTGCTTATTTTTTAAAACCTGCGGGAGATGTCGGTCAAATTGTTCCGTTTGCGTGTGATTATTCTGATCCCAAGAGTATTGCTGATGCGATTGAGGGAAGTGATATCGTAGTTAATTGTATTGGTGTTTTGTTTGAAAAAGGCAGCCAGACTTTCGAAAAAGCGCATATTGATATTCCTGAGCGTATTGCGGTTGCTTGTCGTGATCATGGGGCGGGTGCATTTGTTCATCTTTCCGCGTTGGCGGTGGAGCGCGGTCATTCAGAATATGCGAAGAGCAAGGTTGAAGGTGAGGCGCGCATTCATAAGCATTTTCCTGATGCGACGATTTTAAGGCCGTCTGTGATTTTTGGTGAAGATGATGAATTCTTTAACATGTTTGCGGGTATGGCGAAGTTTTTACCGGCTTTGCCGTTAATTGGCGGTGGAGAGACATTGTTTCAGCCAGTTTTTGTTGGTGATGTTGCCGATGCGGTTATGGCTTCGCTTGATGATAGTGACGCTGTGGGGCAGATTTATGAATTGGGCGGACCAGAGACGCTGAGCTTTAAAGAGGTTTACGAGAAGCTTTTTGATTATACTGGGCAAAATCGTTTGCTTGTACCGCTTCCATACGGTTTAGCGAAGGTTCAAGCGTTCTTTTTGGGTGTTTTGCCGAAACCCCCTTTAACAAAGGATCAAATCGAATCGCTTAAGACAGACAATGTTATGAATAATGATGCCCTTAGTTTTGAAGCGTTAGGGATTAATCCGACTGCGCTGGATATTATATTGCCGACATATTTGACACGTTACAGACGCGGTGGGCGCTTTGGCGATAAAATGAGTGCGTAATTAACGATAATTGATGCGAATGATTTGCGAGAAAAGACCGTAGGACTTATATGTTATTTATGCGTTTAATACTTCCTATCTTTGTTTTGATGGTTCTTATCGTTGGTACGTCTTTGTCACGTGCGGCCGAGGTAGGTATCGCGGTTGTTGTGAATGAAGATGCGATTACGTTTTCTGATTTAAATGATCGTTATCGTCTTATTTTGGTGTCATCTGGTATTCCTGATGGGCCGAAAACGCGTCAACGTTTAATGCCGCAAATTGTCAGCGCATTAGTTGAAGAACAGCTTAAGTTTCAAGAAGGCTTGCGTAATGAAGTTGAGGTTACACAATCCGAGGTGAATAACGGTTTTTCGGCGATTGCTGAACAGAATGGTTTAAAGCCGGAAGAGTTTCGAGAGGGCCTTGCCCGTAGTGGTATTAATATTGAAACCATGTATCGACAAATCCGTGCGCAAATTGTTTGGTCCAAAGTTGTTTCAAAAAGTTTAAGGTCGCAAGTTAATGTGACCGAAAGTGATATTGATACGGTTTTAGACCGGTTAGAAAATAATATTGGTGGTTTTGAATATCTAGCATCCGAGATTTATTTACCCGTTGAAGAGCAGGGACAAGAAGCGCAGGTGCGTGATTTAGCCAGAAATTTGGCAACAGATATGCAAGCGGGGAAAGTTCCGTTCTTTCGTATTGCGCAGCAATTTTCAAAAGCGCCCGGTGCACCGCAGGGTGGAGACCTTGGTTGGGTACAAGCAGGGCAATTACCGCGAGAGATTGATGAGGTCCTTATTGGTTTAGAGCCTAAACAGGTGAGTAGTCCTATTCGTTCTTTAGGTGGGTATCATATCTTATTATTGCGTGAAAAACGCCAAATTGCAGAAGAAACAATGCCAGAGCGCAACGCCGTTGGTTCGTCTTTAGGTATGGAAAGGCTTGATCGTTTGCAGGCACGTTTGTTGCTTGATTTAAAATCATCAGCCTTTATCGAAGATCGTCTTATTGCGCGATAGTTTATGGCTGATCCTTTACCGCCATTAAGAGATGTTATTCGTGAACATGGTTTGATTGCGGATAAAAAGTTTGGTCAAAATTTTCTGCTTGATTCCAATATTACCGATAAGATTGCTAGGCATGCAGCGATAGCATGTGGGCATACTGAGACGGGTTTATCCGACAAACATGTTATTGAGATTGGGCCGGGGCCAGGCGGTTTAACACGGTCTTTATTAAAAAAGGATGTTGTATCACTTACGGCGATTGAATTTGATCCGCGTGCGGTTGCGGTTATTCATGATTTGAATCAATATTTTGAGCAGCGTATCGATGTGGTTGAGGCAGATGCTTTAGAAATTGATTTGATACAGCATGTTTCCGCCCCGAGGGTTATTGTTGCTAATCTTCCTTATAATATTGCGACGCCTTTGTTGATTGGATGGTTAAAACAAATTAGAGAGTCTTCTGATCATTATGATGCGATGATTTTAATGTTTCAAAAAGAGGTGGCTCAACGTATTTGCGCGCATGTTGGTGATAAGGCGTATGGGCGTTTATCGGTTATCAGTAATTGGTTGTGCGATACTAAAAAGTTGTTTGATTTACCGCCGTCTGCTTTTACGCCAGCGCCGAAAGTGACATCAAGTGTGGTTCAGCTTATACCAAGAGCGTTTGATAAAGATGCGCCTTCATTTGCTGCGGTTGAAGCGGTGACGGGCTCGGCCTTTGGTCAGCGGCGAAAGATGTTACGCTCTTCTTTGAAGGCCTATGCAGATGAAATGCGTGCTTGTGAGATTGATGAGACGTTACGAGCAGAGAATTTGCCTGTTGAGTCTTATATTCGATTAGCGAAAGCGTTGATCGATTAAAGCCCGTCTTTTAAGCCGCGGACAAAGTCAGATAATCCGACTGTGCGGCGTCGTTTCAGTCGTTCACCCTCAAGTATGAGTTGGGCTTTTTGGATGGCTTCATCTATATCGTTGTTGATGACAACATAATCATATTCAAGATAGTGTGACATTTCATCAGATGCTTTTGACATGCGTCCTTTGATTTGTTCTTGGCTTTCTAATGTATTTTCTGCGCGGCTTATTAAGCGTTTTTCTAATTCGTTGCGCGATGGGGGAAGAATAAAAACAGTGACTAGGTCATCACGTGCGATTTCTGCTAATTTTTGTGTGCCTTGCCAGTCAATATCAAAGATCACATCTTTTCCATCTTGTAGGGCTTGTTCAACAGGGCCTCTAGGTGTGCCATAGTAATTGTCGAAAACTTTTGCATGTTCTAGCATTTCGCCATTTTCCACCATTGTTCTAAAGTCATCTGTGTTGACGAAGAAATAGTCTTTTCCGTCTACTTCACCTGCACGTCGTTGTCGTGTTGTTGCAGATATAGAAATGGTAACGTCGTTGTTATTTTTTAGAAGTTGACGTGTTATGGTTGTCTTCCCAGCGCCGGAAGGCGAAGACAACACATACATAAGACCGCGGCGTTTTAATTCTGACACTTTAGATGCTCCAAATTTATGATTTTAAATTAGCGATGCAGTTTTCATTGGTAAAGTCTTTTTAACAGGTACAACCGACGAATGATTTTATTAATAACACTGCAGCCTTAGGTTCATTGAACTTGCATTATTTGCCAAATGATGTTGTATTAATAGTTGCTAAATTGTAATTTTAATACATATTTTGCTTAAAAGATTGTTTTTGTATATCGCGTTCAATAATGAGGTTTGTGTCTAAGGGGAGACATTACACGCATAATGAACAAAAATTTTATTGAAAATCATTCATATGCCGCATCGGTGCTTTTGAAGGCTCTTTCAAACCAAAAGAGGCTGCATATTGCGTGCGTTCTGCAAAATGGTGAAAAGGCAGTTGGTGAATTAGAGAAAATTATAGGTCTTAGCCAGTCTGCATTATCGCAGCACCTTGCAAGATTACGTCGTGATAATATTGTTAAGACAAGACGCGAAGCGCAGACTATCTATTATTCCCTTGATAATGAACTGGCAGAGAAATTATTAGTGTCTCTTTGTGATATTCTTTCTTGTCCAGACGAGGATTAGCCACTGTTTAGTGTAGATTTTTTATATCGTCTGACGGTTTTTCTTTTGGCTTAAAAGCATTTAAAACCTCTTCTGATTTTAAATTTTCCAAATTGTTTTCTTGTATGACAGAAATGGCTTTGCCTTTTGGTGCGTGCTTTATTGGGTTGCTATGTCTTGAAAATAGCACAAGGCATGGGGCACCAGTTGAACCGATTAGGTGCATGGGGCCAGTATCATTACCAATCGCACCAGCGGTGTTACGTGCTAATGTTGCGATGTGTTTTAGTGATGTCTGGCCAGTCAGATCGATTGCTTCGGGACACGATTGTGCGATTATTTTTGTGGCATCTGCTTCGGCGTCTGTTCCAATGATGACGGGTTGAAAACCGCTTTTTGTTAACATGTTGGCTAATCGTGCGTATTTTTCAGGAGGCCATCGTTTTTCCAGGCGATCGGGCGCGCATCCCGGCACAAGCATTACGAACGGTTTTTTCAGACCAAAATGTTTTATATCCTCAACCATCCATTTTAGTGGGTCTGGTTCAATATTTTGGATACCAGCTATAGCGAGTGTTTGTATATGCCCGTCAAAGGCGTGGCCGATTGATCGATCTGGTGATTTGTTTCTATGCGATGCGCCTTTTGCGATGCCGCTCCATTTTGGTTTTGGGTTTAATAGTTTGAAGTAAAATCCGGTGCGGTCATTATTTTGTAAATCATAAACCCATTCGAATTTTGCTTCGTTAAGACGTTTTCTTAATTTGACCCAATTTGTGATGTCCAATGCTTTTGGACGATCATCGAACCATACTTCGTTGAAATAGCCGCAATCATTGGCGAAATTTTCAAAAGGCTGTGTTGTTAAAATTGTAATGTGAGCTTTTGGGTGGTGTTTTCGAATGGCGGCCATGGGGCCAAGCGCTTGGATGAAATCACCTAATGCGCCAAGTTTGATCACAAGGATTTTTTCTTGTGCGCCTCTTTGCGTACTTTTGAGTGTTTCTGTCATCTTTATTAGCTGATCGCTTTTGCCTTAGCTTGCGGTGTCGTGTTGGCGTGGAATGGTTGGTTTTGATTGTTAAATGAAAACGAAGATTGCATTAATTCTGCATAAACTTCCATAGTGCGTTGAGCCATTAAGTCTTTTGTGAAGTTTTGCGCAACGTGGTTCATAGCATGCGTTGCAAGCATTGAGCGTTGTGTTGCGTTTAGCGATAGAGCTTCTTCTATTGATTTTGCTAAATCTTCTGCGTTATCAGGTTCAACTAGCCAGCCTGTTTGACCGCGCAGGATTGTTTCTTGTGCGCCGCCGTGATCGCTTGCGACGATAGGTCTTCCCATGGCTTGAGCTTCGACGGGGATACGGCCAAATCCTTCGGGGTCTGTTGATGGACAGACGACGACAGTTGAGAGCATGTAGGCCGCAGGCATGTCATTGCAATGATCAACAATACGGATTTTGCTGCCTAATTTTTTGGCTTGGATCGTTTCGTTGAGTTCTGTGCTGTATTCTTTACGTCCTTGGTCAGAGCCGATGATCACGGCAAAGAGATCTTTATGTTTTAAATGCTCCATTGCATCAATCAGTACGTGGTGGCCTTTCCATCTGGTTAAGCGGCCGGGCAGCATAATAATATTTGCGCCATCGGGAATGCGCCATTCAGAAGATAACGTGATGAGACGTTCGGCAGTGACGGCAGTTGGGTGGAATTTTTCCATGGGTATACCGCGCGGAATGAGGCGGATTGTACGCTCATCTAATCCGTAATTATCGTGAAGGTATTGTGCGACAAAATTTGAGATCGCGATAACGCGTTCGCCGTGTGAGATTGAGCTGTTATAGATTTTTTTGGCTTGGCCGTTAATGTTATAGGGAGCGTGACATGTTGTCATAAAACGCGCATTGGTTTTTTTACAGGCGCGCCAAGCGCTCCATGCGGGCGCGCGGGAGCGGGCGTGGACAATGTTGACGTTATAGCGTTGGATGAGTGTTTTGATGCGGCGAATATTTTGCCACATAACAACTGGGTTTTTACTATGGACTGGGAGGTTGATGTGAACGGCACCAATGCGGGTTAATTCATGGATCCTAGCGCCGCCATTTGACACGATAATTGCCTGCCCACCAGAGGCAACAATCGAGGCTGCAATGTCTATACACCCTTGCTCTGCCCCGCCGGGGCCTAGTTCAGGAATAATCTGCATAATCACAGGTTGTGTTTGAAATCCACTCATGATGCTTTAATGTATAGATTGCCGATGCGTTGAAGGCAAGGTGAACAAAGAGAGCTTCGTATGAATATCCAGTATTTAGATCGTGATACAAAGCCAAGACTGGCTTATTCTTTCAGTCCTGCCAAAGATGGCTGTGAAAATTTACCGACTGTGATGTTTTGTGGTGGGTTTCGTTCGGATATGAATGGAACGAAAGCAACGTTTTTAGAAGATTTATGTGTGGAGCGCGGTCAGGCTTATTTGAGGTTTGATTATTCTGGTCATGGGCAATCGGGCGGTGATTTTAAGGATGGGACGATTGGCGCTTGGTTTAATGATACGCTCGATATATTCAATGCGATTATAAATGGCCCTGTGATTATTGTTGGGTCTTCTATGGGGGGATGGATTGGGCTTTTATTTGCGCAAGTGAATGCTAGTTTTGTAAAAGGATTTATCGGTATTGCGGCTGCGCCTGATTTTACTGCGCGCCTTTATGACGAAGAACTCAACGACGACCAGAGGCAAAATATTATAGATAATGGGTATTTGGAGGTCGCGAATGAATATAGTGATGAGCCCTATATTTTTACGGCTGGTTTGTTTGAGGATGGTAAAAATCATTTTATTTTAGATGCTGTGAAAACTAATGCTTATCCGATTACTCTTTTGCATGGCCTAAAAGACAGTACAGTGCCACGTGAAGTGCCGGAAATGATTAAGGCAAATTATAAAGGTGGGCCGCTAGATATTATTTATATTGATGACGGTGATCACAGTCTTTCACGGCATCAGGATCTTGAGATTTTAAAATCAGAATTAATTGGAATGAGTGATTCGCGCCATTTTATTAATGTGATTGAAGACTAGCTTTACTTGCGCGTGAATTTCATTTTCCCTTTGTTTTTACCCTTGCCTATCTTTGGTGATTTCTTTTCTTTTGATGCGTAAACGCGGCCGCCGTCATTTGCCATAGGGCCAAGGCCAAAGAATGCAAAGAATATTAAAAATGCAATTATTGTCCCTGCAAAAGCAAGTGACGTGTAAAAACCGGTAAGTGTCAGAAATGAATCAATTTTTGCCCATGTTTCAGGGTCTGTTCCTGCGGCGACTGTTTTATAGGTTTCAGGGGCGTATGTTGCCCAGATAAAGCCAAAAGCGCTGAGTTTGAAATTGTTTATGATGAGATCAAGCGAGATAAAAGATGCTTGGCTAATGTGGTTTGCATACAGCAAGTAGCAATCATGGATTAAGAAGCCGATTGCGGGGATCAGTAATATAAATATGATAAGACCAGGAAAACGCATGAAATAATGCCTTTATATTAAAAACTATTATTACTCTATCAAGGAAAGCGTTTTGGGGGAAGAGGGGCTTGCACTTTTTGTGATGGATCGCTAGTGTCGCGCATATTATGGTGCTGTGGCCGAGTGGCTTAAGGCGCACGCTTGGAAAGCGTGTTTACGTTTATAGCGTAACGTGGGTTCGAATCCCACCGGCACCGCCATTTAGTCT
>JBGCEF010000058.1:0-3729 GCA_045106175.1 Bdellovibrionales bacterium | reverse complement strand
TGATCGAATAAGCCCTAAATTACGAACCGAGTGTTCTTGGTAAGCATCAAGCAAAAAGCCACCAGTTGTGTTTACATTCGCGTTTTCCAACGCCTCACGCACCTGATGCAAAGTAATGCCGTGATTAAGCATTTTCTGCGGATCAACCAACACATGATATTGTTTTAAATCACCACCAATCGCCGTGATTTTAGATACACCACTAATACCTAAGAGCCGTTGTTTTACATCCCAATCAGCAATCGTTCTCAAATCAAGAGGTGATATCTCAGGGTTTTCAGATGTAATTCCGATAAACATCACTTCCCCCATAATTGATGATACGGGTCCCATTATGGATTGCACATCTTCTGGCAAGCTTCCTGCGACTTGATTTAATTTTTCAGCAACGATTTGTCGAGCGAGATAAATATCCATATCCCAATCAAATTCAACATAGACAATCGAAAAGCCAATCGATGATGACGAACGAACCGTTGTCACCCCGCTTGCACCATTCATGGCGGCTTCTACTGGGAAGGTCACAAGTGTTTCCACCTCTTCAGGGGCAAGTCCATGTGCTTCACTAATAATCGTAACTGTTGGGCGGTTTAAATCAGGAAACACGTCCACTGGTAGCGTGCGAACAACCTGAAAGCCATAAACCATTAAAAGTGCCGCGATAGTTATCACTAAAAGGCGATAATTAAGGGCAAAACGTATAATTGTATCAAACATATTTCATTCCTCCCTTAATGCTTATGACCGCCGTGATCATCATGATCTGCTTGGTCGTCGTGACTTTCATGACTTTCGTGATCGCCGAGCTCATTCTCATGACTATGACCGTCGTGATTATCCTCTTGAGGTTTCTCGCTATGGTCATGCCCGTCATCATGCGAATGACCTACCTGTTCATCATGAGACTTTTCATCGTGGTCATGTTCTTGTATGCCACCAACAGACATATATTGAAGTTGATAATTTCCATTCGTCACAACACGGTCATTAGGAAATAACCCGCTTTTGATTTCTATATGATGTCCCGTCTTTACACCCACCGTCACTTCACGTTTTTCAACCTCTTGGCCTGATATCACATATACGAAGTAAGAGCCGAGTTCGCCTAAAACAGACCGTTTTGGGACCGCCATAACAGGTGTGTCCGACCCTGTAAAAATTTCCATCGTCCCTTGCAAGCCAGGTTGAATATCGCCCTTTGGCGTATCAATCATGGCAAAGATTGAAAATGTTCGACTTTCTGGATCAATAACTCGGTTAATCCGCTGTATATCACCCTCAATATGACGATCCGGTGCAATATCAAGGTGAAGTTTTGCTTTTTGTCCAACTTTCAAAATTTGAATATCTGGTGTTTCATAAGCAACACCGCGCACCAGCATTTGGGATGCATCGCCGATTTGAAGAATATTACCACCCGCATTAATTATATCACCAACACCTGCATGCAAATTAAGAACAAATCCATCAATGGGCGCGGATAAAACAACATTACTATTGCCAACACTAACAGGCTGAAGCGTCACGAGGCGTTCCCCTTTTTTCACCTCCTCCCCTACTTTTACTGCGATATCAAGAATTTTACCACCAAACCGTGGAGAGATAGATGCTTGTTTCTCGGGCAATAGCTCTGTAAAGGCCAACATATCAACCGCTTGTGCAATAGGCAGAAATTCGACCTTTGCCGATTGAATATCAAGATTGTTCATTTGTTGGTCAGTTAAATCAAAATGGGTTGCAGGACCTGCGCCACCAGCAAACGCGCTTTCTCCATGATCGTGTCCCGGACCTGCATAAGCAGGGTTCACAAGTGTTAAAAAAGAGAGTGTAAGTATGAGTTTTTTCATGAATTTATTCCTTTGTATCTGTAAGGCTTTGACCGATTAAGCTTTCAAGCTCAATTCG
The DNA here is from genome assembly GCA_045106175.1 of Bdellovibrionales bacterium. Taxonomy (GTDB): domain Bacteria; phylum Pseudomonadota; class Alphaproteobacteria; order Micavibrionales; family Micavibrionaceae; genus TMED27. The sequence goes on along the minus strand of JBGCEF010000058.1, from coordinate 1,824 downwards.
TGCCTCGATAGAATTCAAGTATGTTTGTAGGGCTTCGCTTTGCACGCCTATAATCCGCTCACGCATTTGGAAAAGGTCGAGGATTGAGGCCTGTCCATTTTCAAATTTCTTATCAGTGATGGATTGCACATCATTCCAAGACGGCACGATCTGATTGCGATAGGTAGAGGCAGAAATTTGCGTGGCCTTGGCTTGCTCATAAGACGCAGCCAAAACATTCGCAAAGTTTTGCTCATTCAATGCATTCAGATTGCTTTGCGCCAAACGACGTTCTGCATTGGATCGGGATAACTCGGCATTATTGCGATCCCATATCGGAATGGCTATATTCACACCGAATAAAATTGCTGTACTGTCTTCATCAAGATCGCGCTCTACAACTGCACGAGGCGCAAACTCTGGAAAACCTGCATCTTGCCTTGCAACATTGTAACGTCTTTCTGCGAGCATCTTACGGCTTTCCAAAAGACTACGGATTGAGCCTTCATTACCCGCGATAGATGTTAAAGCCGTTAGATCAGGTATTTCAGGGCTTTTAGGACGCTTTGCATCAAACTTTACTTGATCCATCCCCGCCATACGAAGCAAGTTCGCTGCACCGTTAATCTTTCTAGAGCGAATAACACGCAGCTGTTCTTCTAAGCGCAGTGCTTCGGCCTTAAAGATTTTGGCATCTGCGGCATCAACACGACCGTCTTTTGCTGCACGCTCAACTAGCTTTTGCTTCTTGCGCGCATAACTGACGTTTGTAGATAAAAGTTTTTCTTGCTCTTGCAATGCCCAATAAGATGCATAACCACGCGTAATAGAGTGAATGAGTTCCAACATTTGGGCTTTCTGATCATTGTTAGCCGTGCGGCGCAACGCATTTGCATATGATGCGCGTGAGCCGAAATTAGAAAGCCGCATTGGCTGCTCAATCTCAATACCTACAGAACGCGAAGCATCATCTTCAATCGCGGTAATGTTGATTTCGGCTGTAGGGTTGCTAAGTGTTTCAATCTCAAAGGCCTCGGCATCAGTGTCAGCATAACTATTTAAGATACGCGCCGTTTCTGGGCTGTTTTGAAGAGCCTGTTCAATCATTGTTTCCAGTGAAAGTGTTTCAGCTTTCACCGCTTGGGAAGGCGCAAAGATTGCGCACAGAAGTAGTATATATAAGTATCTCATTTTAATTTCCGATTAATAATGTTCATAGAAAAGCGCAGCTCTATAAAGAACTGACTCAAAATACAGGCACAGTTAGCCTGCGAACACTAAAGACGGGGTGGACGTTTTAAACCTGCTACTTCGGCAGAGTAATGATGATCCATTGATGCAATGACATTTTGCTTACTAACATCAAATATCGTTTTATTCAGTGATGACGTAGTTGCCATTGAATGAGAATGTACACAACAGCAATCATCGCAACTATTTTCACTGTGGCTTTGATCCTGTTCCGAATGACAAGGTTCATTATCAGTGTTAACTTTATTATCATCCTGATCCATTTGGTGATTGGCACAAGCATGATCTCCCGCAGAAGCATGAGCCATATCGCCAAAACCTCCAGCAGTAAATGCTAATAATAATGCAACTAGTAATAAAAAACGCATAACATACTGTATCTTAAATAAGTTAAAAAAGAAATACCCCAAAAACAAAAATGGATTTTTATTGATAAAAATATTGCCCTAAATACTCACCATTAACCCACATCTTCACGTAATTGGGCTTTGGCCGGATTACAGCTTGATAATTTTCGCACCTGTTATAGCTATTTTCTTGATATTGTTGCGGGGCGCATTGCGTTCGATAACATAACCCCTGTGAAGCTCGATA
>JBGCEF010000057.1:0-29982 GCA_045106175.1 Bdellovibrionales bacterium | reverse complement strand
GGATAAAATTTCCGCCGGAATAACCCAGCTATCTTCACTTAAATTACCATCCGGTTCTTTTAAGGTTTGTCCGCCGCTATCAAATGGCTCAAGACAATAGGCCCCTTCTGGCAAATTGCTAGCGCGCTCCCCATCAATCGTAAGCCCGAAATATTGCCGCATAAGGTTATATTCGTGCGCCTTAATTTGTCGTGTCCCACTCAAAATCTTGCTAATTGCGGACGGCTCTAATCGTAGCGCATAGGCCAAACCAGCTTTACTTTTTGCGGGGCTACAATCAAATTGTTTTTTTCTATTTTGGAAACTAAAATACAACCTATAATAGATAAAAGTAACCAGATAAATATATGAAAACTACAGCAAAAGAATAAAGCTTACAGCTCATCCTTCACCTGCGCATAAGCAAGAAGCGCAAATAGACCAGTTCCACCAATGATATTGCCAAGCCCGGCCGCACCAATATATCCAAACGCCCCCGCAAGACTAATATCATTCATAAGCACAAGCACAAACGCCTCGGCTGATCCCGCTACAACATGTGTAAAATCGCCAATCGCGATCAAATACGTCATCAAAAAGATCACAAAAAACTCGTTATTTTCTGCGCTTGGTAACATCCAAACGAGCGTCGCGATTAAAAATCCAGCAGGAATGCCCTGTACAAACACATCCCAAATATCACGATGAATGGCATGCGCGCTAACCTCGATCACCGCTTCCAACTGCGCGGGCGTGGCAAAATTCATCTTTGTCAAAAGCAAGGCCACAATAAATGTTCCAACCAAATTTGCCGCAAACACAATCCCCCACAATTTAAGCGTCTTACTAACATTGCGCCATATCGGGTTTTCAAAAACAGGCAACATCACTGTAATTGTATTTTCGGTAAAAAGCTGAAGCCTCGCCATAATCACAATGATAAAGCCAAACGTATATCCTATATTCTCAATAAGCGGCTTGTAAGGCGTATCGGGCAAAAACATCTTAATATATGCCTCTGCCAACATCGAAAAGCTAATACAAAATCCAGCCGCAAGCGCAGACCAAGCAAGAGAATTATAACGCCGCGATAACTCCGCACTACCCTCACGCGATACAATTTCATATATCGTGGACGAATGCAGACGAAGCTTGTCATTAACACGTTCTTTTTGACTCATTGGGGAAAACCTTACGTTGAACTACTCTTTGTATGTAAGAGCTTTTGGATAAAATAGCCAATGAAAAAAACGATAAAGGCCGCGATAATTCCAGGAAAAGCTTCATAGACAAAAGCATTTTGCCCTGTTATGCGCCACCCTATACCCACACTTAATCCTGTTACGATTGTGATCAGCAAAACAATCGGATGCGTTTGCACCTTAAAACATCGCAAAATCAACAATGGCGTAAACCCGCACGCCATGACCGTAATCGCAAGCAGCACCATGTCAAACACACTCTTGCTGGCGTAAATCGCAATCACCGATGCAATAGCGGTCACAATCAACGTACATAATTTCAAAAATCGATAAGAATTTTTATGACGATCAAACACCTTTAAATCTCGCGACAGAGAAGCTGTACAGCTCAAGATAAGAGAGTCTGCTGTTGAAATTGTCGCCGCAAAAATCCCTGCAAAGATAACACCAACTAAAATCTCCGGCAGCATCTGCTGTGCAAGTTGCGGCAAAGCAAGCTCCTTATCAAAATCCGCACTTTCAGGGATAAGCACACGCGTACACAGCGCAACCACATATGCTGTGATATAAAATAATGCATAAGATCCTTCAAACCATAAAATCGCCCGCTTGGTGTCTTTAGGGCTTTTTAATGCCATAAAACGCGCCATAGTGTGTGGAAACCCTATAAAACTAAACCCCAAACTAAGCCAGCCAAGAATAAACAAAAGCGGCCCATAAGGGTTATCAAGTGGAAAAATCTCAACAAGCTTCGGATCAATCGCTTCTAGCTTTTCAAACAACCCGCTAAAACCGCCAATCTGTTGCAAAGATACAATCGCCAATATTGTCATCGCACCATACATCACAATAATTTGCGCTGCATCCGTCCAAATCGAAGCCCTAATGCCGCCCGCAAAACAATAGAGCAGTACAATCATCGCCCCAATCACGATTCCATATGAATAATCCCAGCCCAAAAGAACATGCATCGCTTTGCTGCCCGCGGTTAATTGCGCCGAGGCGTATAACAAAAGCGCAACAATGCTAATCATGCCAAGCAGCCCAAGAAAATAAGGGCGAGATTTACCAAGGTCAGAGGTCAGAAATTCCGTATAAGAAACTGATTTTGTACGATGGCTATAAGTACGTAATCGCCGTGATATTGCTCCAAACGCAAAAAGAGAGCCAAATAAAATGCCAAAAATAAACCAACCCCCGGATAGGCCCATCATGTAGCCATACCCGATAATCCCCGTAAAGCCGAAACCGCTCGCTGTGCTGGCTGCGCCGGATAAGCCAACAAATGCCGGTGATACATTGCGTCCTGCTAAAAGATAATCATCAGCTGTATTTTGTTTTTTGCGAATGGACAAAAGGCCGATACACAAAAACCCAGCCAAAAATATAAAGAAACTAAGGATCATAACGCATCATACTGATAGGGATCGCTTTTTCAAGCGCATCTTATTTCAAGTACCACGAAGCAAACCGAAACAGCGTGTAGGTTTGTTCGTTTTTTTAAAGCAAACCGAAACAGCGTGTAGGTTTGTTCGATGTCTAAAAATCACATTCAGAATGAAAACGTACAAATTCATTCGAGCGCGGATGATAAAATCCTAAATCTTGCGCATGCAGACATAGCCGACCCACTGCTTCATAAGCATCTTGATGCGCATAAAAATCATCCCCCAAGATTGGATGCCCGCCTTCAACATCAAATGCGTTAAAATCAAGGGGATCACTTTTGCCAAGCGTGGCCATATGCACCCGTAATTGATGGGTCCGCCCCGTAACCGGCTTTAATACAACACGAGTCGTATTCTCGCCGCGCTCTAGAACCGTCCAATCAGTTTGCGCCGATTTACCGTGTTCAAAATCAACGATCTGACGGGGGCGTCGATCCCAATCACAACGTACCGGCAAATCGATACGGCCCGAATCACTGCTAACCACTCCCCAAACTTGCGCGATATAGGCCTTTTCAATTTTGCGTTTTTCGAACTGAATGCTCAAATGACGATGCGCATCTTTACTAAGCCCCATCACCATAAGACCCGACGTATCCATATCAAGTCGATGAACAATCAAAGCATCTGGGAATTCTCGTAACACGCGCGCATGCAAAGCGTCCCCCAAACGGTTATCCGCCGTGGGATTACGCCCAACAACACTTAATAAACCAGCGGGCTTGGAAACAACAAGAATATCAATATCTTGATGAATAATAGTGAGCCCATGATCGGCAGGAGGGTTATAAACAAAATGATCAGCCATCCCGCATATCTAGCTGGAATCTGTGGACATTTCACCCCTTAACAGTGATTTTTTTGATTTCATTTTACAAAACTGTCTATAGTTGGGGTTATTAATGACAAATTGAGAGTAACTACATATGGGTTTTAAGCGTACACCGGAAGGCCGAGTATTTTTTCAAGGCGCAGACACAGCAAATGACGAAACGCCGAAGTTAGGAACGCGCTCATCAAACCCGTCACCGCAGATGCGATCACCATTAACGGGTGAAAAGACGCAAGGTCAAATTATCACCTTGCTAAAAACGCTGAATGAGCGCCTAAAAGTTACGCAAGCTGATCGCGACCGCATGATGGTTGAGCTTGATAAACACCGCACAATTATCGAAGACCTCGAAGATAAAGCCAACCGTAGCGAAAGAATAGCGCTCGATCTTGAGCATAAATTAGAGGCTGAAACCAAAAACACAAAAACGGGCAAAAGCCAAATCGCTATCAAGGAATTGGAAGAGACCCGTCGCGCTATGGCGGAAATGCAAAAAACGCAAACCTTATATAACAAAGCCTTAGCCGACAAAATCACAAAAAGCGGCTCAGGAATAAAAGCCCTGCACAGACGCATTGAATCCACAGAAGCCAAACAAAATATAATTGATGAACGCATCGAAGTAGCCCTTGCAGAACAAGCTAAAATTGTTCGCAAAGTCGATAAAGCTATCGAAGATCGCGCACGTTTCATGCGCAAAATCGAACGCATCGAAGAAACTGTGATCCAAACCCGCGATGCTATCAATGCAAAAGCAATGGTCGTTCTAACAGATCAAGGCGTAAGTAATACAGGCGCCGCATCAGAGATTCCAAAAGATGATCTGACAGGACCAATTAGCCAAGGCTTGGCAAAATATCTCCCCGATGACTTGGAAGCCCAAATCGAAGAAGCCGCTCGCAATGCGCAACGCGTAGAAGATATCCAAACGCCGCTAAAAGATCGCAAAGCCGATCATGTGCGCGATGACAATCAATCAGCCTTTAAAAACCCATCTTTTTACGCCGCGCTAACTGGCGGGCTTGTCTTTATTTTAGCCGTCGTTGTGATCAGCGGCCTTGCTATCAATGACTGGAAACTACCTTCACTAACCACTACAACAACTGAGGCCGATGATTTCCAGACCGAAAGCTATTATCAAACCCCGCAAATTCCAAATGTTTCTGATAATGTTGCAGAAGTTAAACCGATTGAAAATCTCAACTGGTCGATCGAACAAACAAACCAAGCCCCCATTACATCAATCGAACCCTCCAATGATGATGTCGGCGCGGTAAATATTAATGATACCGAACAAATTGCAGAACTGATTGAAACTCAGCCTCAAATAGTGGCAAAAGTGCTCAATGAAATTGAACCGCAAAAACAAACACCAGCAACCGCCAATGTTCAAGAGCAACCAGCACCATCAGCGCAAGAACCCAAAGAGCTCGCAGTCCAAATAGCATCTAAACCACAAGCAGAGCAAACAATAAGCGCAACTCAACCAAACCCATCACAAGCCCAATCATTGGCATCGCAAATCGAACGCGACCCCAACCTTCCAAGCGCCATCAAAAAAGTAGAAAATCAAGCATTTGAAGGAATTGGTGAAGCGCAGCATGATTTGGCCGCAATCTACACTGCGGGTCATGGTGGCGTTACACAAGATTACTCTCGCGCATCCTTTTGGTTTGAAAAGGCAGCCGAAAACGGCATCGCCAACGCTAGCTATAATCTTGGTGTTCTAAATCATCAGGGCTTAGGAACAAAACCCGACATTCAACAAGCGATGTCATGGTACCAAGACGCCGCCGCTAAGGGCCATCCCGAGGCGCAATATAACCTTGGTATCGCTTACATCGAAGGCATTGGCGTATCTTACGAGCCAAATTTAGCAGCCAATTATTTCGAAAACGCAGCCAATAACGGTATCGTTGAGGCCGCTTATAATTTGGGCCTAATCTACGAAAATGGACTTTTGGGCGCGGCAAAACCAGACGCTGCATTACGCTGGTACAAAACTGCCGCAGACCAGGGAAGTCCAGAAGCAAAGCAGGCTCTCAATGATTTAGCTACTAATCTTGGTATTAATGCAGAAGAGGTGAACCGAATTGCCGATAGCGTCACAACAGATCAAAGCATCCAAGACGCCTTGCAAACGCAAAGTGCACCCGTTGCATCACCCGATAAAGAAACAATGAATATAAGCAGCCAAGGTCTTATTGCACAAGTTCAAGAATATCTTATGCGAAACGGCCTCTATCCAGGACCTGCAGATGGTGTGAGCGGCGCGTTAACATCTGATGCTATCCGATCTTACCAATCACGCAACAACCTGAATACAGACGGTGAAGCGACGCAATCATTGCTAACCCACATGCTATCAAACGCAAATTAAACCAAACACTAACTTTTCATCGAAAATTACGGGGATGTTTTATCGTCTGACGTTGCGTCATTTTGAATAATGCTCTCAGCACCGGCCTCTTTGCGAAGCGGAGTAGGTTGATCCATACCATGGTCTAATTTATGAATGATTATATCTAATAATTCGCCATCATCAGTATGATTTTTGGCCCGCTCCCATTGAAAGCGCGCTTCTAAACGACGACCAACCTTCCAATAAGCATCACCCAAATGATCATTAATCACCGGATCATACGGTAAAAGCTCTACAGCACGCTCCAAATGTGGAACCGCTTCAACATATTGACCAACTTTATACAAAACCCACCCCAATGAATCGGTTATATACCCATCTTGTGGGCGCAGTTCGACCGCCTTTTCGATCATCTCTTGAGATTTCTTAAGGTTAATCCCAAGATCAGCCCATGAATATCCAAGATAATTCAATACATAAGGATTGTTGGGTTGAAACTCTAGAGCCGCCAATAAATCCGCTTCGGCTTTGTCCCACTCGCCCATCTGCTCATAAGACATACCGCGTACATAATGAAGTTGCCAATACTCCTCAGGAATAATGCTATCAAGCTTTTTAACAACTTTATTATAAACCTTTGCGGCTTGTTCAAAATCTTCCGCGCGGCGATGAATATCACCGATCTGAATTAACGCCTCAAGGTTATCATCATTATTCACGAGCTCTTGAAGCGCCGCTAACGCACCATCAACATCGCCTTGATCTTCTAATAAATTCGCGGCCAATCGACGTGCATCAAAATATTTGGGATGCTCCGCCGACACACTCTTGTAAAAATTAATGGCTTCGTCATAACGTTCATTGCGTGTTGCGATATGCCCAAGCAAAAGTGCGGAATCAACCTTTGTCGGGTTTAGATATAACGCCAAATGCGCAAAAATACGCGCACTCTCATCGCTAAAATCTGCATATAAAACACGCGCCATATCGTGCATCGCAACCGCTAAACCACCTTCGGGGCTATCGACCATGTCAAAAATTATAATAGCTTCGCCGCTTTTAAGACGCTCAAGATTTTCAGCTACCTCAACATTATCCGGCTCCAATAAGAAAACGCGATCATAAAGTTCTTTGGCTTTGTCATTATCACCGATATGCGCATAGATACCCGCGACGCGTGTAAGATCCGCAGTTGAGATATCAGGTGTCTTTAAGGATTGCGCCAAAAGCCCTTTCACCATTTCATGGTCATCCAAATAATCTGCAATCAAAATCGCGTGGTACAAATGAATGGTGCTGTCTTGTAAACCTTGTGTATCACTTTCACCAATCGATGCCTTTGCCCAACTTTTCAAAAGCGGCATGATGAAAGCGGATAAGCTTCCCGGTGGCATATTATCGATGATATCTGCACCCGCTTGATAGTCTTTTTGTTTAAAATTCAACATCGCTTGAAACAAAAGGGCGAGAGAATTATCTGGTTCATCTTTGACAACAATCGTCGCCTTTTTAATCGCTTGATCGTACTGCCCCGCACCCATCGCAAGAACCATGGCGCGCTTAGTTAGGCTTAAATCCTGTGGTGCATGATCCAAAATGCCATCAACAAACTCTGTTGCATTAGCCCAATCATGATGCCGCTGCGCAAAGCGTGATGATAAATAATTTCCTGACAATGTCGAACGACGCGCATGCGGGTTGTAAGCATGACCGCCTTGATCCGTTGGGACATAACGAACTGTATTATATTCTGCCCCATCCATACGCGGTGAATTGGGGTCATCTGCGGGACATAATCCAATCAGGCAGACAAGAAAAGTACGAATTGATTCTAAAATGGCATTTACTCCTTACATACCTGTATAATTCGGACCATCACTACCTTGCGGTACAACCCAATTTATATTTTGCGACGGATCTTTGATATCACAGGTTTTACAATGGACACAATTCTGAGAGTTAATTTGGAATTTCGGTGATCCATTTTCATCAGTCACAAATTCATAAACACCCGCAGGGCAAAATCGCTGTGATGGACCATCATAAGTCGGCAAATTCTTATCAACTGGAATATTCGGATCAACAAGCTGAAGATGGACAGGTTGATTTTCCGCATGATTCGTATTCGAAAACGAAACAGACGTCAGACGATCAAACGTAATCACGCCATCGGGTTTTGGATAGTCAATTTTTTCGCATTCTGATGCGGCTTTTAACTGGTCATGGTCAGAATGATTTTTAAATGTCCATGGCGCTAATCCCATCGTAATTGTCTCAAACGCCGCATTTATCAAACCAATCCATATCCCTTTGTGAAAGCCAGGGCGAATATTACGAACTTTTTTAAGCTCTTTCCAAACCCAAGACGCTTTCATCGCATCGCTATAGCCCACGCATTCCGTACCAAAATTCTGATTGCCTTCTAAATGCGCAACAATACTTTCTGCCGCGACCATGCCTGATTTCATAGCCGTATGATTGCCTTTAATCTTCGGTGTATTCAAAAATCCGGCTGTATCACCAATCAGCATACCACCTGGGAAGGTTAATTTCGGAATCGATTGAAACCCACCTTCATTAAGTGCTCGCGCCCCATAAGAAATACGTCGTCCACCTTCTAATAAGGGCTGAATCGCGGGATGCGTTTTAAAACGCTGCATCTCTTCATACGGTGACAAATATGGATTCTCATAATCAAGCCCAACAACATAACCAATCGAAACTAAATTCTCGCCATATTGATAAATCCATGATCCGCCATATGTTTTCTTATCCATCGGCCAGCCAATAGTGTGGATAATCTTACCAGACTGAAATTTTTCAGGATCAATTTCCCAAACTTCCTTGATCCCAAGCCCATAAGTCTGAGGATCGCTATCTTCACGCAAATTATAGTGCTTGATTAATGCCTTGGTCAGTGACCCATGACATCCTTCCGCAAACACAACCTGACGGGCATGAATTTCCATGCCCGGCTCAAACGAATCCGTTTTCTTACCATCTGCATCAATGCCCATATCACCAGTTGCAACACCAATCACGGCATTGTCGCTGTCAAAAAGGATCTCAGCCGCGGCAAAGCCTGGGAAGATTTCAACACCTAAACTCTCCGCTTGTTCGCCCATCCATCGTCCAACCTGACCGATTGAAACAATGTAATTGCCATGATTCTTCATCTGCGGCGGAACCGGCATTTTAAAAGCTGTCTTTTGCGTCAAAAATAAGAACTGATCCTGACCCGCTGGCGTTTCCAATGGAACATTGTCCATATTTTTCCAATCAGGGAATAATTCATAAAACGCGCGCGGCTCAAGAACGGCACCTGACAAAAGATGCGCGCCAACCTCTGATCCTTTTTCAAGGATGCAAACATTAATATCCGGATCAATCTGTTTCAGTCGAATAGCACACGACAAGCCCGACGGGCCGGCCCCGACAATCACAACATCATAATCAATAGCATCTCTGTCTTCGCGAATTGGATCTGGCATTTTGACCTTTCTTATTTAAATCAATAATCTATTATACAATAATATAAGATAGTTTTTAGTGAAAAGATGCCTAATCGAGAATATATCGCGGCAAAAGCAGCCCTAGAATTTTACGCAGACCACGGTGTTGATATAGCAATCAACGATGATGCGGTCGATAAAACCGCGCTCAGCTATGCGCCGCCTGCGGCGAATGTACAAAAACCAGACGAATCGCTTCCGCAAAAATCAAACGCAGGAGTCGCGAAATTAAGCGCGCAATCACAGCCGCTTTTGGGTAAAACCGATGCACAACTCCAAGCCGTTAAGTTCGCCAAGGCGGCAAATACGCTGGATGAATTAAAACAAGCCATTCAAGAATTCGAGGGCATTGGCCTGAAAAAAACTGCTACTAATCTTGTGTTCGCAGATGGTAACCCCGAGGCTGACATCATGCTCATCGGTGACGCCCCCGGCGCAGATGAAGATAGAATCGGCAAACCCTTTGTTGGCGTTGCAGGAGAGCTTTTGGATAAAATTCTGGCCTGCATAAAAATTGATCGCACCGCAGAAGACCTAAAACAATCTGTCTATTTAACCAATATTCTCAACTGGCGCCCACCTGGCAACAGAACACCAACAAATGCTGAAATCGAAATCAGCCTACCGTTCATTGAACGCCATATCCAACTTGCAAAACCAAAGCTAATTATCATGTGCGGCGGCGTATCCGCAAAATCACTCACAGCAACAGGTCAGAGCATCTCACGCTTAAGAAAAACATGGCATGACTATAAACCAAGCACCCTAAGTGAAGGCACAAGCGATCAATCAATCCCCGCTATTGCAACATACCATCCCGATTATCTGCTAAGCACACCCAGCCAAAAACGCGCCGTATGGCAAGACATCTTAAGCGTCCAAGATAAACGCAAAGAATTAGGTTTATTGCCTTAAAACATAGCAAGTATCTGTTTTTAATGGACAAAACAAGAAGTCTGCATTAAATATATCAAATGTTCAAAAAAATGACGGTTTGTCCAAAATACAATCTTTTGTGTTTAGCCATAGTAGCTGTTTTCTTGCACACCCAAACCGCAACGGCTCAAACCCCTCAACAAGATACACAACAAAAAACTGGCGAGGCAAAAGACGCAGGCTTTTTCAACTTCAATAAAACGCTCGACGGCATCATGAAGCCACAAGCCGATGAAACGCCCACTGCTGTAAAACCACCCAAAAAACCATACAAGAAACCATCCCAAAAACAACAGCAGTCAGAAACTGCAGCGCTTCCAAAGCCACCCAAAAAACCAGCTACACAAAAACGAGAAAAGAAAAAACAAAACACAAAAAAAGCATCTCTGAATAAAGAAGACTTGGCCCGTTACCAGCTTATTTTTTCACTCCAAGAATCCGGGGAAATGGAGCAAGCGGATACGGAAATTATCGCGCTAAAAGATCCGTTTTTAATGGGCTACATCGCCCAGCAACGCTATCTCCACCCCACCGCTTACACCAGCACTTTCGAGGAGCTAAAAACATGGCTGGACCGCTATGCAGATCATCCAGGGGCCAAACGCATTTATGATTTGGCGGAACGCAAACGCCCACAAGGCAATAATACGCCATTAAACCCGCCGCAAACAAAAATCCAAATCAGCCGCAGAGTAGAACCAACAATGGTAGTCGCAAAGCGTTACGCCTCTGCTCGCAACCGCAGCGCCGAAGAGGCTGCGCAGGTGCGCCAATTACAAAAATCAGTGTCATCTCAAATCAGAAGCGGTAATATCACGAATGCAGTTGAACATCTGCAAAACTCTATCCTACTTGATGATATCGAAAACGATATCCTTAGCGCCCGCGCCGCCGCTGCTTACCTCTATAGAGGCCACATAGACAAAGCAAAAACTTTAGCCATAAAAAGCGCGCAACGCTCAGGCCTTCATGTCCCTCTTGCCAGTTGGGTTGCTGGTTTGATTGCATGGAAAGCTCAAGATTACACAAAAGCCGCAAGCTTTTTCGAAACAGTAGGCCGCTCAAACTATGCCTCCGGCTGGACTCGATCCGCAGGCGCTTATTGGGCAGCGCGATCGCACATGCGCCGTGGCGATATTAAAAAAGTCAGCATCTGGTTAGAACGTGCCGCGAAAAACCCGCGTACATTTTATGGTCTGATCTCCACGCGCGCGTTAGGCGAAGATTTTGATTTTAATTGGAAAATGCCAACATTTACCAAAGATAACCATAAAATTCTGAGTGCTGATCCACGCGGAAAACGCGCCATTGCTTTGGCAAAAATTGGCGATATCACAAACGCACAAGCAGAGTTATTGCGCCTCAACCCTAATCAAAACGAAAACATGTTAAAAGCCATGCTCGCCTTTGCGGGATATGCACGTCTGCCAAGTGTCGCCATGCGTTTGGGTGTCATTCCCGCAAACGAAAACGCGGACCAATATTATGACGCCGCGCTCTATCCACTCGGCCCATGGAAACCCGCGGGCGGCTTTACGGTTAACCCATCTTTGGTCAATGCCATTATGCGCCAAGAATCCCGCTTTAACCCCGAAGCCACAAGCCGATCAGGCGCAAAAGGCCTCATGCAGTTGATGCCCGCAACAGCCGCATCCGTCGCCGACACAAAAGACCCTGACATGGAAGATCCAAAACTAAACCTCAAATTAGGACAAAGATACCTGCAAGAATTATTAAAAACACAATCCGTCGATAGCAATCTAATGTCATTGCTCATCGCCTATAACGCTGGCCCGGGGAATTTGGCGAAATGGAAACGCCAATGGTCCAATATCGATGATCCGTTATTATTCATCGAGCTCATCCCATCCGGTGAAACCCGCAGCTATGTTGAACATGTGCTTTCGAATTATTGGATTTATCGCATGCGCGCCAAAGAACCAACCCCAACATTAGATTCCGTCGTCGCGGGCGCCCCTGTAAAGTTAGTACAAAATTCGCGCTAAAAAATTAAAGCTTCGCTTTAACATCTTCAAAGATAGATGGGTCACCGCAAGACACAGCCGTGCTTGTCCCACTGTTAAGTGTCAATGCCTGTCCACGAAAATCGGAAATACAACCACCCGCACCTTCAACCACAGGCACAAGCGCAAGATAATCATAAGGCTGCATGCCGGCTTCGATAATCACATCAACAAAGCCGCTCGCCATTAATCCATATTGATAACTATCACCGCCCCAGAAAAAACGCCCTTCATTAAAATTTTTGTAAACATGCCCATTCGCATTCGCCTCACAATCAAACATCGCGGGTGTTGTGCTTCCGATGCGCGCTTCCTCAATCGACGCACAAGACGCGCAATACACAATCTCACCATTAAATGTGGTCTGATCTTTTGTTCCGACCCATCGCTCACCCAAAACCGCTTGATCAATCACCCCTAAAATAGGCGCACCATCCTTACAAAGCGCAATCAGCGTCGCAAAAGTCGGACGCCCAATCATAAAACTCTTCGTGCCGTCAATCGGATCTAAAACCCAAGTGTAACCGTTTTGGGACTCTTTAACCCCGAACTCCTCGCCATAAATGCCATCATCGGGCCGCTCAACCTCTAAGATATCGCGCATGCGCTTTTCTACGGCGCGATCCGCAACCGTCACGGGTGTTTCATCACCTTTCATCTCAATATCAAAATCTTGTCTGAAATATTGCTGAATAACAATGCCTGCCTCATCGGCTAAGCGATGGGCCAACCTCTTGTTATCCTCTTCAAATTCCTGCATAAATATGTCCTTATAAAAAACTGCTCTCGCTTTAATATAGTCAAAGCATTTTGCTTTTGCACTAGTCGCGAGAAGCGTTGCTTATATTTATACGCAAGTGACGAAGTAACACAGTGCAAAAGGTAAAGGCGCAGGCTATGCAAAAAACAGTGACACAAATCCGTAATGAATTCTTAGGTTTCTTTGAAAAGAACGGCCATAAACACGTTGAATCGGGACCGCTTGTGCCACAAAATGACCCAACCTTAATGTTCACAAATGCGGGCATGGTCCCGTTCAAAGATGTGTTTACGGGGAAAGAAAAACGCGATTATACCCGCGCCACAACAGCACAAAAATGCGTAAGGGCAGGGGGCAAACATAACGACCTCGAAAATGTCGGCTATACGGCGCGCCATCACACATTTTTTGAAATGCTCGGCAATTTTTCTTTCGGCGATTACTTCAAAGAAGATGCGATTCAATTCGCATGGGAAATGTGTACGAAAAATTTCGAACTCCCTCCTGAAAAATTATGCGTGACTGTGCATTCTTCCGATGAAGAAGCCGCCGAAATCTGGAAAAAGGTCTCCGGCTTTTCCGATGATAAAATTATTCGTATCGCCACTGACGATAATTTCTGGCGCATGGGTGATACGGGACCATGCGGCCCATCAACCGAAATTTTTTATGATCATGGCGAGCATATTTGGGGCGGACCACCGGGAAGCGCGGAAGAAGACGGCGATCGTTTTATCGAAATCTGGAACAACGTTTTCATGCAGTATGAGCAGATCGATCCCGACACCCGTATTGACCTGCCCAACCAATCAATCGATACAGGCATGGGTTTAGAGCGTATGACCGCAACATTAATGGGCAGCCACGATAACTACGCCATCGACATCATGCGTGGGTTGATCGAACATGTCGCCGACCTCACAAGCGTCGATCCCGATGGCGAAATGTCGGCCAGCCACCGCGTCATTGCCGACCATATTCGCTGCTCCGCTTTCCTTATGGCCGATGGCGTAATGCCTTCCAACGAGGGGCGCGGCTACGTGCTACGCCGTATCATGCGCCGCGGTATGAGACACGCACATCTTTTGGGCGCGAACGACCCATTAATGTATAAACTCTTTCCTACACTGATCGGCAAAATGGGTGAAGCTTACCCAGAGTTAGGCCGCGCTGAAAGCCTCATCACCGAAACATTGAAATCTGAAGAAGAACGCTTCAAAGTCACACTGGAACGTGGCCTTAAAATGCTCGATGAAGAAACAGAAAAACTTTCAGGCAATCAATTCCCCGGCGATGTCGCATTCAAACTCTATGACACATTCGGCTTCCCGCTTGATTTAACACAAGACGCATTACGCGCCAAAGAAATCGAAGTCGACACTGAACGCTTCGACGCCGAAATGGCAAAACAAAAAGCCGCCGCCCGCGCCGCATGGAAAGGCAGCGGCGATAGTGCTAACGAACAAATCTGGTTCGACATCCTTGAAAAATACGGTCCTACTGAGTTTCTGGGATATGAAAGGCAAGAAGCAGAAGGCCAAGTATTAGAAATTGTTAAAGACGGAAATATAGTTGATATCATTGAGCAGGGGCAAGATGGTTTGGTTATTACAAATCAAACACCATTTTATGCGGAGTCGGGAGGACAAGTTGGAGATAAAGGCGACTTTTTCAACGATAATGAAGGTGGATCCACAATAATAAATGACACAAAAAAGCAGATAGGCTCTCTATTTATACATAATATAACACAGAATAGGGGTACTCTTAGAGTGGGTGATACTGTTCGCATGAGGGTTGATGGTGAACGTCGCGCCGCAATCCAATCCAACCACTCGGTCACACACCTCCTTCACGAAGCCTTGCGCCAAGTTCTTGGCGATCATGTAAGCCAGAAGGGGAGCTTACAGGATGAAAACCGAACTCGCTTCGATATCTCCCACCCCAAAGGTGTAAATGAAAACGAAATCGCCCAAGTCGAAGAGATCGTCAAACAACAGATCGCCGCCAATACTCCCGTAACAACCCGCGTTATGCCCATCGATGAAGCCCGTGAAACAGGTGCCATGGCACTCTTCGGTGAAAAATACGACGATGAAGTTCGCGTCGTATCAATGGGTACGGAAGGCGAAGGCAAGCAATTCTCTGTCGAACTCTGCGGTGGCACGCATGTTGAAACCACGGGCCAAATCAGTGACTTCAAAATCACATCCGAGGGTGCACTATCATCTGGCGTTCGCCGCCTTGAAGCGGTAACTGGTGATAATGTCGCGAAATATCTCGAGGGACAACAAGCCGCAAAGCAGGAAACCCTTGATCGTCTAATTAGTGAGAATAATAAATTCAGAGATCAGCTCATTGCTTTGGGCGGGAACATTGATGACATCCCAACACCAGAAAGCATCGTTAATTCCCAAAAAGAGCTAATCAAGCAAAACAAATTGCTCGATAAACAAATCGCGGAGCAACGCCGCGCCTCAGGAACACAAAGCGCGGATGATGACATCAAAGACATTAACGGCACTAAATTTATCGGCAAAGTCCTTGATGGCTTCCCGCCTAAAGACCTCAAACCGATGGCTGATGATTTGAAATCAAAAATCGGCTCCGGCGTTGTCGCGCTCGTTGCTACTAATGACGGCAAAGCTTCCATCGTGGTCGGTGTAACCTCGGACCTTATTGAACGATATAACGCGGTTGATCTGGTCAAAATTGGCAGTGAAGCCTTAGGTGGCAAAGGCGGCGGCGGCCGCCCAGACATGGCGCAAGCTGGTGGACCTGATGCCAATAAGGGCAATAATGCTATTGATAGTCTAAAAAAAGCAATTTAAATGCTTGGCGCATCAGGCGCTTCATGAAAATCAGAAGAACGGGGAAAAATTCCAGAAACAGCTAGTTTTCTAGCAATTTGTTTTTGTTGTATTGGCATGAATAGCCCTAAATGTTCGTCAATAAAGCCATCAATGGCATAAAAATCATGAGGACCATAATCATCTTTATACTCAGGGTCTAAAAAGCGCTGATTGAAACCAGCATCTGCATGCACACGATTATAAAGAAGGATACCAAGATGTCTGATAAATTGAGCTTGTTTTTCAGCATTCCCCGAGGCTATATACCCTCGTCCAGGATTCATTTTAGGAAAATCGTGTTGTAATCTTAATCTAGAACGCGTCATCGTTAAAAAAGATCGCGTGAGCTTATCGATATCCATTTGAGTTTCATGTTGAAATTTAACTTCAGATAAAAGCTGATAATCTGAATCTTCAGAATCAGTTGCGGTCCACCTTGCTTTAAAACCTCTAAATGCTGTGTCTCGATGAGGATGCCACAGTTGATTCTTGTAAGGTATTGCATCCTCGCCCATTTCAATAGCAGTCATAAGTCGTTCAAAAACAGAAAAACTTTGATCATTTCTAAACTTTGCTTTCGGAGTGCTTTTTGTCTTTAAAACAACAACCATAGCCCTAAGGTAATCACGAATAGCATCCGGATCATGTTTTTCGGTCAGCATTTTCCTTTCGGAAGACGCAATATCCTTTACGCTAGGGCCTATAAGTAATAAATCAGCATTAGGATTAAGATTATAGTTTGCGCATTGTTGCCTAAACCAAGAACGAAAATTAGTGCTCGTTGGTTCGTAGCTTTCTCGAAATTCACTGTGATGAATTTGGACATAGCTAAAACCATGTTCATCAAAAAATTCCGTTAATTGACGTTCTAAGTCGGCAACTGATCTATGAGCTATCTCTGTATAATCTGAAATGCTAGCACCAGCCCCAGCCAATGGATGCTCTGTGCTTTTCCATTCGCGCTCTGGTCGGTAAGATGCGCTTTTCCAACGAGTCAGTAATTCCGATTGAGCAACCATGTGATTTTATATAAAAATACGCCTAAAAAGTCAATATGTAAATTAAAATAACAGCTTGAAACCAAAGCCGCTTCCCGATATAAACCGCATCAGAACAAACAAACCACCCAAAAAGGAAATCAAAATGGCAACACAACGCACATTTTCAATTATCAAACCCGATGCAACAAAACGCAACATTACAGGCGCGATTAACGCAATTATCGAAGGCGCAGGTCTTCGCATCGTTGCACAAAAACGCATCCACCTAACACAAGCGCAAGCTGAAGGTTTTTATGCCGTTCACAAAGAACGCCCGTTTTTTGGCGAACTCACTGAATTCATGGTATCGGAGCCAGTTGTTGTTCAAGTCTTAGAAGGCGAAGACGCCGTCGCAAAATATCGCGAAGTTATGGGTGCAACAAACCCTGAAGAAGCCGATGCAGGGACAATCCGTAAAGAGCACGCCCTTTCGATCGGTGAAAATTCTGTCCACGGTTCAGACAGCCTTGAAAACGCTGCTATCGAAATAGCGTTTTTCTTTAATGATGACGAGATTGTCGGCTAACGCTGATTACATGCCAATAATACGATGAGCTCTCTGATTTGCATCAGGGAGCTTTTCTATTGCACCATAAGCAATATTCGCGTCTCCGTCTTTTGCGGAGTCCTCAATCACACTTGAAATAGCAGCTAATTCTTTAAACCCAAAATTACCCGCCATACCTTTTAATTCATGCGCTCTCGCCTGAATATCTTCCAATTCAGAAGAACCTTTTAAGTCAACCATTGCATCAACAAGCTCATCTGATTTTTCAAAAAACCCTGATAATAGATTTTCAAAAGCATCATCACCTAAACTGTCGCGAAGATTACCAATCATATCCATATCAAGGATTCTCTCTTTGTCTTCATCACTAAGAGGCTCGGCGTCTGTCTGATCGATTGTTTCAGGTGTTTCAGGTGTTTCAATCTGTTGAGATACTGGATCTATAGTAATCTCATCAACCATCATATTAGTATCTAATTTCACTCCGGATCCGTCATCTAATTCAAGGGTTGTCATTATATCTGCGATATTATCTGCGGCTGTGTTTTTGGCATCGGATAAAGCATTTTCACTACTATCTTTAGAATCATCTTGATCAGATAATAAAGATTGAATGGGCGCTGGATTATTGTCAAAGACGTCCAATTCATCATCTTCATCCCCTTCAATCGCATTATTAAGATCATCATCAGGCGAATCTGTAATCTCAAAAGAAACTGCTTCTGGCGGTTCTGAATCTGACGCCACGTCTTGATTATCACTTGTATCATCAGCGCTATAATCAGCGATATTCGGAAGGATAATGCCCTGTTCAAAATTCTCATGTGTGACCTTAATCAACGCTTTTTTGATATCTTCAGGTTGGAAAGGCTTTGCCACAAAACCATTCATATTTGCCTCGTAAAAACGCTCAACATCGTCTTGTGATGTATTCCCCGTAAGTGCAATGACCGGTGTAGCGGCAACAACGCGATCGGGGAAAGAACGAAGTGTTCTGGTCGTTTCAATTCCATTCATACCATCAAGTTCAATATCACAGAAAATAACATCAAAAATACGCGTCCCTAAAACTTCAATAGCCCGCTCACCGCTTTCAACTAAAACAACGTCATGGTCATCTTTTTCCAAAAACCCTTTCAAAACTTTACGGTTCATCTCATTATCTTCAATGACCAACACGCGCATGGGTTTGATATCTTCTAAAATTGCATCGTCAAAAACCGGATCTGATTGCTCGCTATTCGATATGTCCGATGTTTTTTCCATCACCAGACTAAAGAAGAATTTGGTACCAACATTCACCTCACTCTCAACACGAATATCGCCGCGCATCGCTTCAACCAGTCGACGACATATCGCAAGGCCTAAACCAGTTCCGCCATATTTACGCGTCGTGCTGGTCTCTGCTTGTGAAAACGGTGCAAATAAACTGGCTTGCGCTTCCTCGCCGATACCGATGCCAGTATCCTGAACGGCAAAATACACTTGCTCAAAAGCTTTGCGTTGATTGCCATGTGCTTCATCAATAGAGTCTGTTTTGAGAATAATTCTAACTTCGCCTTCGGATGTAAATTTGATCGCGTTATTCACAAGGTTAAGCAGAATTTGGCGAATACGCGTTGGGTCTCCAATAAGGCCGGATGGAAAATTGGGGCTAATATCACTTATGAGTTCGATATCTTTCTCCGCCGCATGACCACTCATAAGAGTTATAACGCTTTGCACAAGCTGCGGCAGATCGAAATCAATCATTTCAAGATCCATATTCCCGCTTTCGATTTTCTCGAAATCTAAAATATCATTCAAAAGTGCCATCATGGAATCACCGGAATTTAAAATCGCCTGCGCGTAATCGTGCTGCTCTTTATTCATTTTCGTATCTAACAAAAGACGAACCATCCCCATGATGCCCGTCATAGGCGTTCTAATTTCGTGGCTAACAACCGCCAAAAAAGCAGATTTGGCACGGTTGGCTTCATCAGCTTGCTCTTTCGATTTGCGCATCTCATCAGTACGCTGAATTTCTCGCTCCCTTAGCTCTGACATTAATTCACGCTCACGCTCAATCACCCGAAGCAACCGCGCCTGATCTGCATTCTCTTTGGATTGCTGCAGACGTTCGGCATTAACGGACGCACGCTTTTCGCGTGATAAAATCAGTTCGCGTTGCGTGGTTTCTAAACGCTCTTGAATAAACAGTGAATAGCCGACAAAACCAGTATGTATGAATAAAGACAGCCACAAAGCATTCACAAACAACCAGTTACTGGTGATGATTTGTGCGCTTGCAAGCGCACTTAACAATAAACCAAAGAACAAAGCCGCGTACCCTATACTGTAAAAGTAAGCGCCAAATTGGCCGCGTTGCGCTTGAGTAAAGCTGATCGCACAAATGACCGCAAGAGACAGAATAAGGCTGACGAAAATAAGAGAGTCATCAAACAAAGAAACGGTATCGCGTGCAAAATAATAACCCGATAAGACCAGCACATTGACCCCAATAAGTCCGATAATCATAATATTCTCGGTAAGATCGTTTTCTTTGATCCGTAAATAAAATTTACTGCCCCATAAACATCCGATGACACAGAGCACTAGCGCCGCAACCTTCACCCAACTATGGGAGAAAAACGGCGTTATAAAGCCGGTATTGACCACAAAATAAAACACCGCAAACATGACAACAGAAGGAACAATCATGGTCGCTTCAAACGATCGTCTGATGGTTGAAAATGCGATAAAAAATCCAATAATCCCAATAAAAACCAGATTGATAAAAATGGTCTCAAGATCGCCAAACTGTAGCGTATTGATAAAGTCACGCTCGCTTATAAGATAAGGTGCAATCGTATTAGCAAGACCGCCTTCTTGTTGATACCCAATCACAAAAAAATGGGTTTTGCCTTTCGGAATATCCAAACGCACACCACCAGCAAGCATTTCATGATACGTATCACGCGTATATTCAAAACGCTCACCTGTATTTTTGTTATAAATATCAATGGCTTCAACACTGCTAAAACGTCCATCAAGCAGACGCCCAAAATGCAAAATCCAATCATCATCATCCGCATTATTGGTCACGGAAAAACCAAGCCACGTGAATGGATTGCTCAACCCTAAATTAACAAGTTTTGAGATTTGTCGTGAACCACGAAGATTGCTTTGATGGCGATTATAAACGATATCTGAATTTAACGATTTTTGCGGGTCATGCGTCACATAAAGATGTTCACCAATATAATAACGCTTACTTTGGCCGTCTAAATCAACACGCGCGCTTTTCGTGATTTGCGCATCCGCTATGCCCGAAAAACAGACAACACAAAAGATCAGCAAAGATTGTATCTTTACGAAACTTTTGAAAAGCGCATGTCGTTCATGACGAGGGGCCATAGAATAATAGTATCCTGTAACACTAACATTGAAAATAACGCAAAAATTGAACGCAACGATATTAATAGTGCCAGAAAAGTGTTAAGGCTTCTTTTCAATTATATGACAATTAAGCCTTTAGGGGAGTTAAGGCAAAAAAGCGATGGCAAGCGCGATAAGAACAAAAACAGAAAAGCCGATAACCCATTTGGACCAAACACCAAAGTTAAGCCATAGCTTTTGTAGATGTTCTAATTCTTTTTCATCAACGGGGGCAGGGTCTTGTGAAGCCATAGGTAATCCTTTTATATCTTTATAAAATGTAATGGAATGTAAGGGTTAATTCAATATTTTTTGCGCCATGATACGCACCGCTTCAGGATAAGCAAGGTGCTCTTCTTCAATAACGCGCGCGGATAAATCCTCTGCAGTGTCACTTTCATGTACACGAACGGGGCGCTGCAAAACAATCTCACCACGATCCACGTCATTGATCACAAGGTGAATCGTGCATCCGCTTTGCGTCTCACCCGCCGCAATAACAGCCTTATGAACATGAATGCCATACATGCCTTCGCCCCCAAATTTGGGCAAAAGCGAAGGATGTGTATTCAAAATACGCCCCTGAAATCTATCGATAAATAGCGGTGTCAAAATTCGCATAAACCCCGCAAGACAAATCAAATCAACATCATAAGGCTCTATCGTTTCAATAAGAGCTTGATCAAAATCACTGCGGTCTTTGAAATCATGATGCGCGACTATATGCGTTGGAATACCTGTTGCATCCGCCTTTTGCAAACCACCTGCTTGCATTCTATTAGAAACCACAACAACAATATCAGCGGGAAAATCCGGCTTCGCTGACGCATCAATAAGCGCCTGCAAATTACTACCATTTCCTGATATCAGAACAGCAAGCTTTAACCGTTTAGCCCCATGCATCGTCTAATGTCTCAAAAATAACAGCTTCGCCCGATGTGGGGGTGTTTTGAATACGACCAATTTCATAAACTATCTCACCTTCATCTTCAAAACATGAGATAAGCGCGTCTTTGTTGTCTGCATCACAAACGACAACCATACCAATCCCAGTATTTAGCGTCGTCGCAAGGTCCATTGGCTTTAAGTTACCAGCCTCTTTTAGCCAATGAAAAACGGGTGGTAAATTCCACGCAGAACAATCAATAACCGCAGATAACCCTGATGGTAAAACGCGTGGAACATTCTCCCACAATCCGCCACCTGTAATGTGCGCCATGCCGTGAATGGCTGTTTGATTATTCTCGTCTAAAACCGACAAAGCTTTTAGGATCGACTTTACGTAAATGCGCGTCGGTTCTAATAAAGCTTCTTTTAATGGTTTGCCATTGGTGAAATTCATAACACTCTGATAATCAATGCCTTGTGTGCTTTCGATGATATGTCGAACTAAAGAAAACCCATTGGAATGCAAACCGCTAGAGGCGAGGCCGAGGATGACATCACCGTCTTGAATAGTTTGACCCGTGATCATGGCATCACGCTCCACCGCTCCAACGCTGAATCCGGCTAGATCATAATCGCCGGTTGCATATAACCCCGGCATTTCCGCGGTTTCACCACCAATTAATGCGCAGCCTGAAAGCTCACATCCCTTCGCGACACCCGCAATAACTTGCTCTGCGACATTATTTTCCAATTTGCCTGTCGCAAAATAATCAAGGAAAAACAGCGGCTCTGCACCCTGTACAACAATATCATTGACGCACATCGCAACAGCATCAATGCCGATTGTGTGATGTGTATTTTGGTCAATCGCAATTTTAATCTTCGTACCAACACCATCTGTGCCCGAAACCAAAATCGGATCTTTATATCCTGTTTCTTTTAAATCAAATAACGCCCCAAAGCCACCAATGCCGCTCATCACGCCGCTACGATGGGTCTTTTTGATATGCGGCTTAATATCTTCAACTAAGGCCGCCGCCGCATCAATATCAACTCCGGCTTCTTTATATGCACTGCTCTCGCTCATCTCTATGGGCTTTCACTTTACTTTTGATAGTCTCACCAGTTATATTCGCCTTAATAGAATAAATCCTTAAAAGGGTATAAATGACCAATATCAATAAACATTTTCAAACTCGTGTGACAAGCCCTGTGCGCATAATGTTCACCCTTTTATTGGGGTTTTTTATCATTGCCACATCACCATCATTGGCAAGCGACCCAATATTCACGGTCGAAAATGTTGAAGTAGACGAAACAGCCGAAAACGCAATCGCCGCGCGCGAAAAAGCATTCGAACAAGCCCAAATTGATGCCTTCACTGAACTATCATCGCGCATGTTGCCTGATACAGACCTAGCGACTACCGAGCTGCCACCTGTAAATATCATCTCTACACTCATCAAAGATTTCGAATTGATGGACGAGAAACTTTCGGATGTGCGTTATGTTGCGACATACACATTTCGTTTTAAAGACCGCGACGTACGGCGTTATTTTGCACAAAAAGGATCAGTCGTTACCGACATGAGTAGCCAAAAACTTCTCGTGCTTCCATTTTTAGATGCGAATGGTCGTACCGCTTTGTGGTCTCCTGGAAATGTATGGATGCAGGCATGGAACCGCGTCACTAACCTAAGCGGCGTTGTTCCACTCGAAGTCCCTTTAGGTGATATTGCAGACGTAAGAGATATTGGAGATAGCAACGCATTCAGCTACAACCCAACGCGCCTAGGGAGCATGCTTGATCGTTATGGCGCTGGTGAAGCCGTGATTGTGGTCGCAAGCCCAGATGAACAATTACAAGCTTTTACAGATTCTCAAGCCGTTGCCCAAGGCAATATCATGATTGAAATTTACCGTACCGATCGCGGTGGCCCTGAAATGGTCAATCAAGTTTTCGTAAATGCAGATGGCGCAATAACCCGCCAACAACTCTATGATCGCGGCGTAACAATGGTCCGCAGCACTCTGCAAAAAAATTGGAAGCAAAAAACAGCGATTGCTCCATCGCCGCAAAGTGTTGGCTCAATTCAGGTCGTTGTGCCCATCAACACGTTGAATGATTGGTTAAACATTCAATCACAGCTAAGTCGTCTATCCACGCTAAATACTGTTATGCTAAGGGCGTTAACGCCAAGACAAGCCAATGTAGAAATCACATATAAAGGTGATCGCGACAGATTGGCATTGGCATTGGCGAAAATAGGGATGGAAATCGAAGAAACAACCGCATCTGACGGATCACCAATCAATATGCTGTCCAACGCAAGATCAAGACAGCAATACCAACCGATACGCTTTTAGAGTAGATGCGGCCCATGCGCCTTAAGTTCATGGCGAAAATTAATAAGGGGATAATATCATGACATTACGCAACCATATGCTGTTTTGGCTCGCGACAACACTAGCTTTGCTTGGTTTTGTCACTCTGTTTAGCGATGTTTTAATGCCATTTGTTTTAGGTCTGGCCATCGCATATTTGCTAAACCCGCTGGTCATGGCGCTCGCGAAAATTAAAATCAATCGCAGTATCGCTGCCCTAACAATTCTGTGTGTCTTCTTTGCGGTTGTTATCATTTTTATTACACTAGCATCACCCATACTATACCGCCAATCGCTTGAGCTGATTGATGCCTTGCCCGGATACGCACAAAAAATGTGGGAAATAGCCCAACCTTTAATCGCACAAGTCAGTGAACGCGTCGGCATTGAACAAAGCGGTGATATCAATATTGCTAAATTCCTTGCTGATAATGGCGAAACAACTGCCGATATAGCAAAAAGAATTTTAGGCAAACTCGCCGCTGGCGGACAAGCCGTGGTAGGGACGCTCACAAATATAATCTTCACACCCATTGTCGCGTATTTTGTTATGAAGGAGTGGGTTAAAATTACAAATTGGGTTGAGGATCTTTTACCTCGAGATAATAAAGACACAATTTTGGATCTTTTAAAACAGATTGATCAAAAGGTTTCCGGCTTCGTAAGGGGGCAAATTTCTGTCGCGGTTATCCTTGGTGTCGCCTACGCAATCGCGCTGACTATTGCTGGTTTAAAATACGGCGCGTTGATTGGCCTCGCGGCGGGATTGTTGTCTGTAATACCAATGGTTGGCTCCGCGCTTGGTTTAATCGCAAGTGTCGTCGTGGCCTATTTCCAATCCTTCGACGTTGTCTATGTTGGTATCATTGCTGGTATCTTTTTGGCGGGCCAATTAATCGAAGGTAATATCTTAAGTCCTAAAATCGTGGGTGATTCAGTGGGCCTGCACCCATTATGGGTTTTCTTCGCGTTACTTGCTGGTGGCGCGCTGTTTGGTGTTTTGGGTATGCTATTAGCTGTCCCCGTTGCCGCAATCGCCGGCGTTTTGCTTGCATTCGGTATCGTCCAATATAAAGCCAGCCCAATTTATAACGGGAAATCAAAAGCCAAAAAAATCTCAAAAAAAGTTAAAAATTAACTCTTATAAAGCCCATCCATTGGCGCTTCATAAATATGTATTATGAATATGTGCATAAAACTTTGAGAATTTAAGTGCGTCTCGCTTTGGGCTTGTGTATGAATGGTTCATGCAAAATACGCATCAAAAACCACAGCAAATCCCGATTGATTTCCCCGTCAGGACCGCTCAATCACGTGAAGATTTCATGATTGGCGACAGCAATATAGATGCTGTTACATGGATTGATCAATGGCCAAACTGGCCTGCGCCTGTGATATTTCTATGCGGCCCAGCAGCCAGCGGAAAATCACATTTAGCCGCCGTGTGGCAAACCAAAACAAAAGCAGCAACGCTGAACCCAAAAGAACTATCGCAATCAGACGCACAAACCCTTTCAATGCGCGGAAAACATCTGGTTATCGACGGTATAGAGCCATGGCTTAGTGATCGCGAGAGTGAAACAACGCTTTTCCACCTTTATAATATTTTAAAAGAAGAGCGTCGCACGATCCTATTAACGAGTCGCGCTGCACCATCACATATTGATTTTGCTATTCCCGACCTAGCATCCCGTTGCAGAGCAGCACCAACAACAACCATAAAGTCGCCTGATGATACTTTGTTGCAAAATATTATTGTGAAGATGTTCGCAGATCGACAAATTCAAATCAATGACGATATTCTTAAATATATAATGCCAAGAGCTGAACGATCATTTAAATCAATTAGCGACATTGTCGCAAAATCTGACGAATTGGCTTTAGCAAAACATCGCCCCGTCACTATTCCCATCGTAAGAGACGCACTCATCGCCCTCCAAGACGAAGGCTTATAAAACTCAAATTTGTTCGAAACCCTTGTTTTCTGCTATAATTCACCTGTGTGCATTTAAAAGGTATAGAGAGTGAGTTTTTTCACAATATTTAGTAAATCTGCCGGTCATCTATTGTCGCAAACCAGCGCATTACTCGCTGCTGGACATTTAGAAGTCGCGCAGCCACCACCGGAAGCTTGGCGTTTTAGAACCGTGGAAACTATTGCAGATCTTGTATATTCCGATAAACCTGAAACTTCTCCTGTCTTAATAAACGAAAATTAAAGCTTCGCACATAAATTAACACGCTATGAAACAAAGTTCATTTTTCACAACACAGCCCAAACAATCTGCCACCTTAGCAGAAATTCAGACTTACTTAGGTTTGGCACAGATTGCCCTCAAAAATTATCCGGCTAAACGCAGTGAAATTTTTGCACGCTTAGATCATTTTGCGAATAAAGTTCAGCCAAATGCGGCTGGTGATGATGATAACATTGCAAAAATACATGATCGTATTAATGAGATTGTATTATCCTTAAAACACAAATACAAAGGCCAACATGATGTTGGCGCTTCCCCCCATAATCCCGAATTTGGTTGATTTATATTGCAAAACGCAAGTAGCTAAAACCAAAAGGCATTCTCACCCTTGATTAAGCTTTACATCCAACGCGTTGGACGATCCGATGCGTTATATTCACTGGTTTCATACAACGCGCTAACAACATTCGAATAATCAACAAGATCACTCCAACGCTCAATTTTACATGTCAAAACGGTTAATGTCGCCGGCATATATGCCAATAATAGACGCTCAACCCGACTAGAGCCGTCATCCATTGCTAGACGCGCCGCAAGCTCATGAATACCTGGATTGTGGGCCACAATCATCAAAGATTGAACATCATCTGAAATCTCATGGATGTTCTGCTTAAGCGTCAAAAAATCAGAATTGTAAAGTTGATCAATAAAGTGTGTCTCTAAATCATCATAGCTGTTCAAAACATCTGCAAGCGTCTCACGTGTTCTAACCGCACTAGAACATAAAACAAGATCAGGTCTAAGTTCATCTTTAACCATGCATTTCCCCAATGCCTTGGCATCCGCATGACCATTGGGCGATAATTTGCGCGTCTTATCGCTTCCACCAATTTCAGTTCCCAATGCTTGTGCGTGCCTTAAAATAAGAAGCTGCTTCATGATTGCTCACCGATATCCATTTTTGCAACGCGATCTTTATCCAATCCGATTGAGATTTTGCCATGCTTCATGGCTAAGGCTTCATCACCAAATACCTCACGACGCCACCCACGAAGTGCAGGAACATCCGCATCATCATCTTTAGCAATCTCTTCCAAATCCGATGCGTTCGCAATCAACTTTGACGCTACCTCATGTTCATTGCTTTGTATTTTGAGCAATAATTTCAAAATTTCAACAATCGCCATCGTCTTCGCGCTTGGCGGTTTCTTACGTTTTACCTCTGGCCAGTTAGCCGGGTCACTCTCTAATGCCTCTTTGATAACACCAAGCAACTGCTTACCTAATTTTCCATGCGCTAATTCATCCGAAACATTGCGAATTTTCTTGAGCGCGTTTGCGTCACGTGGTGCTTGCGCCGCCATATCTGCGAGCGTGTCGTCCTTCATAACCCAATTTTTTGGCATATTTTTTTTCTTTGCGCGGTTTTCACGCCAAGCCGCTAAACCTCTTAGTACCGCAAGCGTTTGTGGTTTAGGTGATTTCACCTTCACTTTGCGCCACATCTCATGCACATCAACATCATAGGTCGCGGGGTTTTCTAAAACCGCCTCTTCTTCATAAACCCAATGCACACGATCACGACGATCCAATTCTGCCGATAATTTTAAATACACCGACACCAAATGGGTCACATCCCCTAACGCATAAGAAATTTGTTTTTCGGATAACGGGCGATTAGCCCAATTTGTGTACTGCGATGATTTATCAACCTGTTGCCCAGTGACATTACGCACAAGATTTTCATAGCCAATAGAATCCCCATACCCGCAAACCATCGCCGCAATTTGAGTATCAAAAAACGGCTTAACCACTTGCCCGGTCAAATTAAAGAAAATCTCTAAATCCTGACGCGCTGCGTGAAAGACTTTCAGGATTTTGTGATCAAACAACAAATCGAATACGGGGCGCAAATCTAGACCGCCAATTAACGGATCAATCGCCGCCGCGCGACCATCTTCACACCCGATTTGGATCAAGCACAATTTCGGATAATACGTTTTTTCTCTCAAAAATTCCGTATCCACCGTAATAAAAACTTCAGATTTTAAAGACGCACAAAATTCGTTCAACGCCACTTGGTCTGTAATAAGCATCTTTACTGTTTAAACCCTACATCAAAAATTGCAATATGCTTGACACTTATTAGCTATATTATTATACATAATAAAAAATATTGAATAGAGTATGAATAAAAATTTCTTACCAGTATTATTATTAACGATGAATTTTAATGCAGTTGGCCTGGAGGCGAGTGCACAAAATCATCAAAATTTTAGTGACTCCGAATTGACAAGAATTGGGCCCGACGACGGGTGCCTTGATACTGTGGGTGAATTAATTGACCGATATGCTGATGAAAGCGGACAACCAAGAATACTTATGAGGAATTACGCTTTAACAATCCTTGGGCAGGTTGCTGAAGACGTAAGTCCAGGGTCTGATGTTCTGGAGACAATGTTAATGCCATCATTGAATGAACAATTAGAAACCCTTCCACCACATGTGGCTTCAGTACTAACTAGTCTATTTCGTAATCCGTTAATTGCGACAAAATTCCGCGATGGATGCGATTTGGCGCTATAAAACCTTTGCGTATTGATCTCTTCACCTTTATAAATTCTTTTGAAATTAAAGGAACACCACATGACACACGCATACAGAACCCATAACTGCTCAGAATTACGCAAAGCTGACGAAGGCCAAACAGTCAAACTCTCCGGCTGGGTACATCGTATTTACGATTTGGGCGGTGTGTTGTTTATTATCCTTCGTGATACGCATGGCATCACACAATGTGTGGTGGAAGAGGGCTCCGCACTTATGAATGATCTTGAAAAAGTTCGTGTCGAGAGCGTTCTAACCATTGAAGGAAAAGTCGCTGCCCGCACGGATGATACCATCAATGCCAAAATGCCAACCGGAGAAATCGAAATCCGTATCGAAAGTTACGAGCTTCAGGGCGCCGCCGATATTATCCCATTCCAAGTCTATGAAGATGATGGCGCTGGCGAAGATATCCGCCTGAAATACCGCTATCTCGATCTGCGTCGCGAAGGTATGCAAAAGAAAATTCGTCTACGTAACAACGTGATATCATCGATCCGCCATCAAATGTGGGATAAAGATTTTCAGGAATTCCAAACCCCCATTCTAACCGCCAGCTCCCCCGAAGGCGCGCGCGACTATCTCGTGCCAAGCCGCTTACACCCCGGAAAATTCTACGCCCTCCCACAAGCGCCGCAGCAATTTAAACAGCTGCTCATGATGTCAGGTTTTGATAAATATTTCCAAATTGCACCATGCTTCCGCGACGAAGACGGCCGCGCCGACCGTTTGGCTGAGTTTTACCAGCTCGATGTAGAAATGAGCTTCGTCACCCAACAAGATGTGCACGACACCATCCAACCGGTTATTGAAGAGACTTTTCGTAAATTCGCCGACTTCACAGGTGAAACACGCAAAGTCATCTGGTGCGATAACATCCCTTATAAAGAAGCCATGCTTAAATACGGCTCCGATAAGCCCGACTTACGCAACCCGCTTGAAATCGTTGACGTCACAGAAGTCTTCGCCCGTGATGATGTCGAATTCAAAGCTTTCAAAGGCGTGATCGAAAAAGGCGGCGTTGTCCGCGCC
>JBGCEF010000056.1:0-11451 GCA_045106175.1 Bdellovibrionales bacterium | reverse complement strand
CTATTTGGTTCGGAGCCAAGCCAGCGATTAAACCAACCTACCGCGTCCACATTGCCCTGTGAAATCTGTGTTCCGGCCTCTGGACCCACTGTCCAAATCCACTTGCCTTCTTCAGCTGCGTCAGACAATGGCAACCAGACATGGCTTGCGCTTACATTGTCGCGAACAAAAACATATTCGGCATTGGACGTAACCGTCACCAAATGTGCTTCAACACCGTTCAATAATTGTGTGGGTGCATATGCGATCCAATCCGCATTGTTTCGATTGGTTGTTATGTTTTTGTAAAAATTCCCAGTATCCGCACTATACAACACGCCTGTATTTTGTGTTTCAATCACGTATCCAATATCCAAAGAAGGTGCCTCGTCAACATCAATCAGGTTAATTGTCATCGTGCGATCTTGCCTCAGCCCCAAAGTATTGTTGTCAGTGACACGAATATTGAGTGAATATGATGAATCGGTATCAAAATCGAGCGCGCTGGAATTGTTTACTTCAATTAAACCCGTTGTAGCATTGATCTTGAAAGCGTTATCCGTATTTCCTCCAACAATGCTATAGGTCAAAATATCTCCTTCAGCATCTGAAGCAATAACCGTGCCTACATCGTCGTTATTCGCTGCATCTTCAGAAATAGAAAATGTTGATGCGGTTACGGCTGGCGCTGTGTTTTCAATCACATCAACCATCTGGATCGTAACAGTCTGCGTATCTGAAAGGGCCCCATCTGTAACATGAAGATCTAATGTGTAAGATGTTGTGGTTTCAAAATCAAAAGTGGAGTTGTCTGCAACTGTGATTTCACCGGTTGACGCATCAATGCTAAACAGCCCATTTCCTGTCCCGCCGGTGATACTGTATGTGAGAGGCTGTCCAGCGTTATCGTCAATCGCTTGAAGTGTGCCGACAAAATCGCCGTTATCTGCGTTCTCGGTCACAAAAAATTCCTGATTGCCTAAACCACCTTTGCTGATTTCTGTGATTTTCAGGTTATCAATCCCGAAAGTTTCATCGGTCAAATTGCTTGAATTCAAATTAGAGCCGAAACCTAATTTAAAAGTTGGGTCAGAGGTGTCGATGACCATGGTGTAATGAAGCGCTTGGTCTGTCCAACCGCTTGTTCCTGAAATATATCCGGCGACGTCTGTTCTTTCCTGAACTGTATATGAGACATTTCCTGACGTTCCATCTGATTCTTGGCTATATCCTGTGTTGAATTGCTGGTTTGTAAAAACTTGCGCGTCATTAATAAATGCATAGAAAAACTCATTATCCCAGCTATCAAGTCGGTAAAAATCAAATTCTACAACGATGTAATCTTGAGTTCCGGATGTTGCAAAAGTTTGAAAGAGTTCTTGGTTGCCACTTACATCGATGTTTCGGCTGAACTCTCCCCAAAATTCTGTAAGATCATTTCCAAGGTCGGTTGTTGTATTATTGTTCCATCCTGATGTTCCGCCTTCAAAATCTTCATCTAAAATTGTTGTTGTATGTAATATTTCGGGTGCAACGTTTGATGTATCAATTGTAATGGTGAATGTTTGTCCGGCAATGGTCGTGTCGCCGTCCGTGACATTAAAACCAAAGCTATCTGTTACACCGCCGCTATTGGTATATGTGAGGAAACCAAAATCAAGGTCAGCTTGTGTGAATGTATCGTTTATGCCGAGTGCGGCGCCATTAAGGAATAATGTGCCGTTTGTTACATCGGTTGTGACGGTGTAAACGATTTGATCGGAGTTGGTGTCAAAATCATTGTAAACCAGCATTGTGTTCGGGGTGCCAGAGGCGGTTGGAAACTCTGTAACGACGACATCGCTATCGATGGAGCCCTGAAACGTTGTCACGCCGCTACGTGTTCCGTTATATCCCCCGACTTCTGGATTCATTTGTCCTACAGCTGCGTTGCCGCTTCCGGAATGGTCTGTTTGGGTGTAGCCGGTTAGAACTTCTCTGGCTGCACGCCCTAATGCGTACCAACTAAAGTTATCGGCCTGTTCGAAATGCATGCGAATTTCATCTGTGGCCTGATCGATTTCAATCACGGCTGCATATTGTGTATTGGCCAGCAAAGCATCGCCTGTAAGCTCTGGTGTAGGGGCTGATGGCCCTGCATAAAACTCAAGCTCGAATGAAGAGTTGAGGACGAGGCCAACACCAACGCCTGTGCCGCCACTTTCAAACAAAACTTCACCTGGAACACCATTGGGTGCGCCGGCAGGGGTTGTGAAAATTACAGAGAATTGAATGCTTTTATTATCAATCGTATTGTTCCAGCTTGAATAATTTCCGACGCCGCTGTTGCGAATGAGCTCGTTGCCGAACTGTACTGCTTCGCCGCCAATTGTCGTGGAGAGGTTTTGAAAAACGGTTACGCCTGCATTGGTATCTAGCGATAAAGGGTCATTAACGGCGGTTACTGTAATGTTAAATGTATCACTCGTCAGCGTTGTATCACCATCTGTAACCGTGAAATCGAAACTATCGCTGGTTGTTTCAGTGTCGTTATGAACGTAAACAACGCGGTTATTTGCAATGTCATTGCGAGTGAAACTGGTAATTGCAACGCCTGTATTTGTTGTTAATTCAAGCTGTCCATTTGTGGGAGCACTGCCAACTGTAAAGATAATATCACTATCCGCGTCATCCGTATCTGTAACATCTAATTCGGTTGTAGTGATGGTTGCAGAGGCGCCTTCAAGTAACGTTATGCCTGAGTTGGTCGCTGTTACGGGATCATCATTTTGTGCTACAATCGTAACATCCAGGTTTTCGGAAAAATATGTGCCTAGAGCGATGGTGATGGTGTGATCTTGTGTCGGAGTATCTGAAACATTTCGATAGTTTAGGTTTTCGATGAGGCGCTCAATGCTTGCTTTCGTGGCATTGGCATTGAGATCAACGGTGAGGTCATTACCATTTACGCCATTGGACGTGAGTGTTCCAATTAGAGTGCCGCCATAGGTTACGTTTGATCCGTCAAACCCAATTTGCCCGGCAGCTGTACCTTCATTGACAATACTCAATTGGTCTTCAGCGCCGCCATCAGTTGAAATTGTGAGGCTTTCTCCGTTAAAATCAGTCGTGGTTCCGCTGATTGTGACATCATTATCAAGAACTTGCGGCGCCGCATTGACGGTGTCTTCGCCAAACACGACCGATGTCACGATCGCCCCTAAAGACGCATCAAGCATAAGGCGCTTTTCTAGCGCCGTAATTACCATTTTATTTTTAGTTAACCCATTCACGAGGTTTGATCCCGATTGTTCAAAACTTTATTCCTCAACTATACTATTGTACGTCAAAAACCCTTATAAAAGTCCTAAGAAATGCAGGCTTACAAAACCTAAAAAACTTAAGAAACAATCTAATTTAATCCGCTTTCACGGATGATTAGAGCGATTAAACGCTTGAACGTAGAGAGCAAGGCACTCTGGCGGGTGGCTTGGATGCGGATTTGTCCTTTTTGAGTTGTAGAGGACTTACTGAGAATGTTGTTTTTATTCAGTGACTTAAGTCGAATTTTATATACAGGCTCAAGCGGCACAATCGCCTCACCTTCAACCGTTGCGGGAATATTGCCCCCATGTAATGAGGTCAATTCCGGCTTTGAAATCGTTTTTACATTCACAGGGTCAATGGATGTAACGATAAATTTTTCTTTTAAAAACAATGAGAAATCAGGATGGAATTCTGCTGTGCTTTTGGCTTTGATACGCGGTAATTGGTTTTCATTAACATACGCGATGAGATCGCTCTGATTGGCTTTGATGAGGTGAAATAGGCGTTTATGCCTTGAGATATAGCGACCAGCATGAATTTCAGGAGATAAATCCCGAATTGTGCCATTAAAAGATGCTGTAATAATCAGTTTATCCTTCTGTTTTTGCAAGGTTTTTATGTTTTGTTGTGCTGCGTCTATTTCATTTTCTAATGTACCGCCTCTTTCACGATATAATGCAATGTCTGTTTTTTCACGGCGCTGTTGGCCTTCTAAATTATTCAGGTTGATTTTGGCGCTTTCTAGTTCTTGTTCTAAAGTATCAGATTCCAAGATTGCTAAAATATCGCCTTTTTTGACTGTTTGTCCCTCGTGGATATTGAGTTTTCGTATGAAAGCGGAAGAGGGCGCTTGCACCGCTTTATATTTATCGGCCTGTAAAACACCAGAAATTGCAATATGTGTGCGCATCGGCATCAACAAAAACCCAAGTACTATTGCTAGAATGCTTGCTGTAATGAGGCTGCGCCGACGCGAGACAATATCGCAGCGTCTTTCCCACCAGATTTTTAATTCCTTCCATATTGGAATGCCGATAAACCACAACAGCTCTATTAGCATCATGAGTAAACCCATGGGCTTAAAGAATACGGCGTAGACCAGTAGTGCTATTCCTAAAAATAGAAAAAACCTATAGAGGATTACTGCAAAACCAAAGAAGGTCATGAATCGTGCTAGCGAAGGTGTGAAAGGCTCAGGTGCTGGATCGCCTAGCCCAAACAAGGCCTCGCGCAGACGCCATCGCGCTATGGCAATCGCGCGCGCATGTAAGTTTTCAATATTTAGCGCATCACTCAGCACAAAATATCCATCAAAACGCATCATCGGATTAAGATTTACAAATAATGAGCCGATCAGCGAAATTACTACTACGCTGAATGCAACACTCTGGCCAATTCCCGGCGGCATAATATGCCATAGCATTAAAAATATTGCCGCCAGTGCCAGCTCTGCCATTACACCGGCTAATCCTATTTCAATGCGCTTTTTGCGTGAGTCTAATTGCCAGCTTGCTGTTGTTTCTGTGTAAAGCACTGGATACATCACAATTAATGCAAGCCCCATATGCGGGATTTTCACTCCATGTTTCGTTGCTATATATGCATGAGCGAACTCGTGTATAATTTTAATTGCGGTGAAAACGAAGAATGTGATAATTGCGCCGCGCACCGAGAGCATATCCAAGAAGGTATGCGTGAATTCATCAAAGCGTTGAATGGTCATCACAATACCGATTAACAGCAGCCCCATCATTAGAACCATGAACCCTTTGCTTAATAAGGGGCGTACGAAGGGAAGTGTGCGCTCTAAAAAACTGGTTGGTTTGAAGAGTGGCAAGGTTAAGAACAAATAATTATGGACCAGCTTTTTCCAGAGCGACATGTTTTTGCGTATTTCTGGTTGCTGATGCACAAGAACCAATAAACCATTTTGCTGTAGGAAAAGGATCAATGCCTTTATATCATTTAAATCAATTTCCAGTGTGGTCTGTTTGTTGACTTCCTCAATTAATGTGCTCGCTCGTTCGTGCTTGTGAAAGCGTGCCAGACATTCAAACTCAGCCCAATTGATTTGGTAATATTGGTTTGCTGCGGCTTGGTAAAGGCTCCAGCGTGGCTGTCCATCAAGTCCCGGTGTGCTTTTGAACAATTTTATGAGTGGGTTGAGTGCCGGCAGCTTGATATCGCCGTCATCAGGTTTGTCTTTATCGGAAGAGAAATTCAGCACGGCTTTAAATCCCCGTCATTTGACGTAATGTAATTAATGGCCGTCTCAAAACAGAGTAAATCAGCACGCCCCACTCTCCTTTAATTTTTGCGCTGCCTTTCCAGCCAATACGCACCGCCGCGTTATTAAGAATTTTAGCTCGAACTTTATAGGTTAGTAGCCCGTCGGTATCTATACCAGCCTGATAGCCCATACTTATGATTTCGGCTTCATACCCGTGTAATGGTGACACATTCAAAAAAAATTTCGTCGGGCTATCTTGATCAATCGGGATCATATTATTGACAGGGATTTTGATTAGCAGCTCTACTTGATTGGGGTCTGCAATAACCATGATTTTCTCGCCTGTGTTTACAGGTTGTCCATCAAAGTCATCCGCGTCAGAAAAAATAGCTATACCGTTTTGTGTAGATGAAACTGTACTTTTCTCTAATATTCTCTGCGCATATTCATAGTCAATTTTACGCGCAGAAATGTCAGCTATAAGTTGGCTAATTTCTACCTTTTTCTCTGGTATACTTAACGACTCACGGCGCAAGCGCGAAAGCTGCTTTTCAGCTGTTTGAAGGGCTTGGCGTGTGGACTCAATTTTACCATCCAGCTCTGTCATATCCATTGTGAATAATACTTGGTCTTGAGTAACTTTGTCTCCAGGCGTTACTAAGATTTTATCAAGAACACCATCATAGGGGACAGTTACAACCGTTGGGTTTTTGGTCACAATTTCTGCGGGAGCAGTAATACTTAAACGTACTGGCAATAAAGCCAGAATAACGCATGCGGCTATGGCTAATTTTTGATGTTTCTTAATTTTTTTCCATGGCGAAGTCAGGCTGGCTTTACGGCGTAATTTTAAAAAATTATAAGTTTGAGAATATAGTAGGCTTAATTCTTCGAGTAGCGCTATATCACCATCATTAAAAGCATCATTGCGCTCTATCCATAGTCCGCCAACAATTGTTCCTTCTGGGTTTTTAAATGCGATCAAGGCACAATTTTGCGCTGTATGCTCTTCCCATTCTGCTTTTTGCCGTGCATCGATTGTATTGCGTGAAAACAATAAAGCGTTTTTTTCTGGATTGCCTTTGAAAGCGGGCAGGCCAAATTTTTTGATAAAGCTTTTGAGCCATTGTGCGTAAGAGCCATGTTTATCGAGTGTGATATTGCCTGATACATCACTAAACGTAATGTCAAAATCCGTTTTATTCCAAAACACGGCCTGATTGTAAGAAACAAGCTGATTACTCTTGTTAAGGGTTATAAATTCAAAGGATTTTAGGTCAGGCGCTAAGCTGGCCTGTTTGTGCAGGTCCAGCAATGTCAGGATCTTATCCATGTTATGGCTCTTCGCTTGACTGGGGATCAAGGTATCCATAGATTCCAGCATCACGTATGGCACCAATATCGATAGTGGCTTTGCCGCTCATTCCGGGTAAGAGCCGGTCTTGGTAGTTATCAAGCTGGGCTGTCATTTGGATAGATTGGCTGACGGGGTCAACCTCACCATAGATATATTGGATGGTTGCATTGTAGCTCGTGTCAGTTTCGTTGAGAGCGATGTTAATAGGGGCCCCAACGTTAACCCAACGTAACCAGCGGGATGGGAGCAAAAATTCAGCTTTTAAGTAATCGAGTGAAGCCACCTCCATCAATACTCTGTCGGTGCGTGTAAATTCACCAGCATTCGCAAGGCGTTTAACCACACGGCCATCGTATTCAGCGCGAATAAAACAGGACTCCATCCGGCTTGTATAGAGACCAATACGCGCCTCGGCTTGTTTGTTTTCGGATTCTAGTTCGAGTTTTTCTATGTTTGAGATGATATCAAGTTTGAACAGTTTATAACTTGTTGCTGATTTCTCTGCCGTGAGTTGTTGTTGCGTTTTGGCAATTTCAACTTCGGCTCGTACATCTTTACAGTCATATTCAACGAGCACATCGCCTTTTTTGAACGTTTCACCATTGTCGAAATTAATGGATATGATTTTGCTGTCTTGGCTGCTTGAAATCACTGTTGTATCGTGTGGAATTAAAACCGCTTCGACTTCTATGCTTTTATTTTCTATTTGATAACGACCAGTGTCTTCTGGAAGTTCACTATAATCTGGTTCTGTTTCGAGCCCTGCGGCAGGGTTGATGGCGTTTAGACCGTCAGGTTTTTCGCCTGCGGAGACAGGCGATACAATAGGTGGAAATTGCATAGTTTTGATGGAGCTAATTACATGCAAACCCCAAGGGCTTGACCCGTTTGTTGTTATGATACCAGTGATAAATATGTTCAATATGGACAGTAAAATAACAACAACGACCAAAGCTTGTAACGGGCGTGAAAAATTAATGTGTGGCCATGTAGGTCGTTTGAAGACGGGTATTTTAAATGTTGGCTTTGATAAACGGACGGTCGGTAATTTAAAGCGTGGCAATGTAATTTTACGCACAGTTATTTTGGGTGGCTTAAGCTGCGGTAATGTTAATTTTAACCTGCGCATGTTGGGCAGTTGCAATTTCGGTAACCGAATTTTTAACTTGGGTAATGTTGGGCGCTTTAATCTCATGCTGCCCTCTTATACGATGAGGCAATGTTTACAGCGTCATCAACTTCAAGCCCTAACGCGTTTATGAATGCCGCATAAGATTCTTGAAAACCCGCCAGTGATTGATAGTACTCAAGTTTCTTTTCCTGTGCTTGTGATCGCGCCAATAACGTATCGCTTTTTGAAACATGGCCTGCGTGTTGGCGTTTCAGGGCTGCGAATGCCTGTTGTTCTGCGGCATGGTTTTCCTGCTGTGCAGTTTGGTACTGGTCTTCGGCGCTGATCAATCCGTGGCGAGCAATGTGCACTTGAGCCATGATTGCCGCGGCCATTGTAATGCGCCGTACCTCGGTTAAATCTTCTTTTTTACGAGCAGCGAGATAGCGGTCAGGAAAAGACAATAAGCTCGTGATATTCTGAACAAGACTGATTGAATAAGTTTTCCAGCTTGTATCAACGAGGAAGCTATTGGTGTCTTGGTTGAGTGCATAGAATAGATCAGCTCCGGGAATGGTTTGAATAATTTCTTGCTTTGTCTTGCGGATTGAAATGTTTTTATTCAGAAAGGCTTCACGCATTTCAGGGCGGTTTTCTAGTGCTTTTAATTCAAGTGCTTCAATGTCTTGTTTCAGCATTTTATGTGTAGTTGAGAGTGGGCTTAAAGGCTTTGAGGTCAATGTTAGTGTTGTTGATTGTGGCAGATTTAAAAGACTTTTGAGCTCAATTCTGGCTAATTTGGCTTCACTTTGGAGTGCTTCCAGCGCCGCAACACTTCGGAGGAATGGAAGTTTGCTCTGATTACTTTGTGTTTTTGAAATCAGTCTTTCTTTCGCTGCAATCTCGATATTAAGAATATGCTTTTGTACTTCATTGATTAGTTTTTGTGTGTCGGTTCCAGCTTTTTCATGTAGTAGGGCGCTCCAATAAGCTGCATATACGTCCCGATGAATATTCTGTACGACTTTTTGATAACGCTCTTGGCTGATTTTAGCGCGGTCTGCTGCTTCATTGCCCTGCATCAGAGCGCTGGCAGCATCGATAATATTCCAGTTTATGCTGATATCACGGGTTGACCTGTATCTCTCTTGTGAGACTGAAGGTTCTAGAGATTGCTGACCCGTTAGTACTGAAAGGCTGGAGGAGGCAGGTTGGTTATCGCGTCCATGCCGCGTCAGCGTATATTTCATTGAGGGCAGAGCCTTGATGTTCTCTAATGTGATCTCTTTTTGTGAGGATAGGTATTCTAGTGCTGCGACACGCGCATCTAAATTCTCGTGTATAGCGATATCGAGCGCTTCGTCAATTGAGAGTTTAATATGGCTGGGAACCTGCTCATTGTCTTGCAGCGCTCTACGATCTTCTTGAATTACTGCTGTGTATTCATTGCTTCCTGGTTCCACAGACGTAGAGGCACAGCCCCCTACGAGGGAAGAGACTGCAAAAATAATAGTCACCAATAAGAACTGTTTTAATGGCATTTTTTGAATACTTAAAAAGTGATTTTTTACAAAAAAGAAGCGGAAGAAATTCCACAAATAAGTATAAGGTAAATACTTGTATTTTTCAAATAGTATAATATCGTAACTATAAGTCAAACGTACGGCAACACCGCTGATGCAAACACTGTACCTTTCACAAAGATGACTGATTTTGAGGTTTATTATGTTTTATGTGCTTGCGACACATGAGAGAAAAGTTAGCGACAGGCTACAAGCACTGCCATTTTAAAATACATTTTCTATTTAAAATGAGAGTGTAAAAATATTTTTATATTATTTTTGATTAGAACGTTCCAAATCAACCTCGGTAGCCCTTTCAAGAAATCATGTCCGGAACCTGAGCCAGCACGTCGAGCAGTGCTTATTACAACCCATGGCTTGGCCGGCTTAAAATAACTTTTGAAATTCGCAGATTTACCCTCCAATATTGCGTTAAGTGCCTTGCGTGTTGTTTGAGCATTATTCCAAGGTGCTTTAAATCTAACAATACCCTCTTTATCAATGATATAGACTGCATTGGGCATACTACCATAAGCTAAGTGAGCGCGCCCCTTCACCCCATCGACCAAAACCATTCTGGGGTCATTGAGATCCGATTTGAGTAATTTTGCGCAGTTCTTTTTCTCGTTCAAGCTTTTTTATGAGCCGGAATAGAAGCACCCGGGTGTGCTTCTCGGACATAAAGCACGACAGAACTGACTTGAGGGTAATCTTGTGCAATCTTTTGCATGCTGTCTTGTCGAGTAAGAAATAACGGGCATGTCATACTGCCAAGTTCAAGCACCAAATATTCTCCGTCAAAGTCTAAAAGTTGTCGTTTTTGACCATCATAGGTTTCGAGTTTGAAATCTGGGGCTTTTTGACCGATTTCAGGTCCGTCTGCACTTTGAAGATTGTAATTATCAGGGGAGAATGAATCATAATTATAATCGATCATAGAAAAATTTTATCTTGTTTTTTATTACGGTATTATTTTTTATCGGTTAAAACTAGAAAAAATCAGCGTCAGACTACAAGCATTTCCATTCAAAAATTTTAGTTTTTGATTTATCTATGGATGTCCGATGTCTTGGTCAAGAAGTGCAACTTCTTTCCCTACAAAACGCTCAAGTGTCTTTACTCTATCATCTGAAGATGTATCAGCCTTACCACTTACATCAAGGCGACTTCCACTCATCATAATGCCTAGTTTTGTACGCCTGTATAAAATATCATTAACCGAGCGCGCGAATTCTTCTCTAACTAAGTATTCAACTTCTTTTTGGTAAAGTGGGTTTGCTGAATCGTTGAAATTATGTCCTAAATCTCTTTTAGAACGGCTAGAAATGCCGATGACTTCATCGATACTGGAACCATAAGCACGAGCCATGCGCTTAATCATATCTGGGCTTTCAACCCATTCAAATTGGCGCTGCTTTTTTGCTAAAAATGCTTCAAAATCATCATCAGGTATGTGTCCCCCAGATAATTTTTCTTTGCGCACCCAAGGCGATTTTAATAGCTGCGATACTCTTTCTTTTGGCATATTCGCAACTATTGTATCAACAGCATCGCGCCCCATCGCTGGGTTTGCCGTTAATTTCCCACCCCAAACAGTAATAAAACCCGGGGCATCAGTGGTAATTTCGTAATCACGGCTTACGGTTGAACCGTCGTCGTTTGCAGGTTTTATAATTGGGCGCTCACCACTCCATGTGTAAATAACATCTCTTGTTGACGCCTGAGCAGTAAAAGCTGCATTGAATTTCGAAATAATTTCATTGACTTGATCATCGCGTAACACAGGGTCATCAGGCTCATTTAAATTTGCTACTGGTCTTTCTGTTGTTCCTCCTGTAATGCCACCCGATGTTACGTGAGGTTGAACAAAGAAGTTTCTACTGCCTGGCATACGTATTGTGAAAGC
>JBGCEF010000055.1:0-7570 GCA_045106175.1 Bdellovibrionales bacterium | reverse complement strand
GCTTCGTTTTGTGAGGTTTCGCACTCTAGAATCTTTAAATTTTCGATGGCCTTTTTGAATGCGTTATCTTTTAGGTTCTGCCATTCTTTGCTAGTTTCTGCGGGGCGCATTAATTCACAGGCCATGATGCGGCGTTCTTTGGCGATGGTGTTATCGTTAATAGGTGAAGGCCATATTTTTACATGTTTTCTTTTTGCATCCATGATGTTTAACAGATGTTTGAAGCCGTATTGTGGGTGGGCTTCTTCTATGGTTTTCCAGCTGTCATCGTCGATATGTTGATCAAGGCCTGGTAATATAATCTGGCCGTTGGGAAGGTTTGATATTGTTTTCAAAAGATGGGCGACCGCGGGAATTGATCCGGTTGTTCCTGCGGCAATAATGCGTCTTTTGGGTGGGTTTTTTTGCCAGAAATTATTGAGGGTATTGATTAATTGATTGCGGCGATTGGCAGCATCGATAACGCTTAGATCGTTTAAGATATCGGGCCAGACATCGCTTAGAATTTTTAGGAAATCTAGAGTGACTTGCCAGTGGTTTGCAAAATCTTCGGGTACGAGATCAGCTAGATTTTTGATATCGAGGTTTTCGGTGTAAATTTGGTCTAATAATTGGCCGAGCGCTTTTGCGAGGTTGAGAGCTTGATCAAAGCCGTAGGGGAAATCTTTATGTTTGATGATGGCGCGTGCAAGCATGACGCGGCGCTGTATTGTTGGTAGTGTTGGCGGCAGGTTTAGAAAATCATCTTGCGTGTTTGTTGCCATGATTGAGAGTGATAATTCTTCCTCATCAATATCGCCGATGGCTTGTAGAGTTGGAAGGATGATGGGTTTACCTTCATTTTCTTGTAAGAACGCATCACGTAATGTGCGACAGGCGCGACGCGTTGGAAGCAATATTAGAATATCGGCTAATTCTTCCGGTGTTTCTTGGTTTTCTTTTAAAAGTTGTGCGGCGAGAGCTTTTGAGAAGGGAATGCCCGCTGGGATTGTGAAAATGTTGCTCATAATCCCTCTTTTTTATAAAAGCTATCTATTGTTTCTAAATCATCCGGTGTGCTGATGTGATGCCAATCGCCTTGGTGGATGATGCCATAGAGACGCCCTTTTTCTTGCGCGCGGTCCATTAGGTCGAGATAGGAAAAAGGGCCATCGGGTGTTTGATCAAATATGCGTGGGTGGTTGATGCGGATGCTGGTGAACATCGTGTCCCCGGTTTTATCGAGGGCGCGTGTTGCTTTACCTTGACCGTTCAGATGATAATCGCCGACAGGCTTGGTTTTGGTCATGCATGAGATAGGTTGTAAAAGCATTAAGATATCCATATTTTCAGGATTCCAGAAATCCTGCATGGATTTTAAAGTATTGGTTTTCGCGTTATCCCATAGGCTATCTCCGCTAAGGACAAAGAAGGAATCATCGAAATGGTGGATCATCTTTTTAATGCCGCCGCCTGTATCAAGAAGGTTATCTTCATAGCTTAGCTGCGATGAAAATTCTGGCCTGTTTGCAATGCAATTTTCGATTTGATCGGCATGGTAGTGCGTATTGAGGCTGATATCGGTTATGTTGACGTTTTTTAGATGATCAAGCGTGCGATCAAGTAGGGTTTTTCCATTTACTTTGACCAGCGGTTTGG
The DNA here is from genome assembly GCA_045106175.1 of Bdellovibrionales bacterium. Classification (GTDB taxonomy): domain Bacteria; phylum Pseudomonadota; class Alphaproteobacteria; order Micavibrionales; family Micavibrionaceae; genus TMED27. The sequence continues at coordinate 5,932 of JBGCEF010000055.1, read as the reverse complement.
GGGTTTTGTTTGTGTAGGGGCGCAGGCGTGAGCCTAACCCTGCGGCTAATATAAAGGCTTTATTGGGTATGTTTTTTTTCGTCAATGGGGGTATCAAACCTGCTGTATTAGAATCTCTCTTATAGTGTTTGAATTGTCGCTGTTTGAAAGGGTGATGTCTAGATATGAGGTTGGTTTATACGGGCCGAGACGTTCGGGCCATTCTATGATTGTAATCGCTTCATAGCAGGCATCTTCCCAGCCGAGTTCGATAATTTCTTCAGGATCTTCTATGCGATAGAGATCATAGTGATAAATGGGGGCGATATCAGACTCATATGTTTGCAGAAGTGTGAATGTTGGGCTTAAGACTTCTAATGCAGGAGCTTTGCATAGTGTTTGTATAAATGACCTTGCGAAGACGGTCTTGCCCATGCCCAGATTGCCGTTGAGGAGAATGATTTTGGGTTCTTTTATAGTTTCGGCTAAGTCTTTAGCCGCCTTAGCTGTGTCTTGCTCTGATTCGGATTGAATGTTTGTCATCATTATTATGATGCTTTTTTAAGCGGGAGTTTTAATGGCGTTTCTTGAGCAATGAGTGGGATGAAAATGGTCACGGTTGTCCCTTTTTTGTTTTCGCTCTCGATGTCGATTGTGCCACCGTGTAGCGCAATTATATTTTTTACCAGAGATAGTCCTAGCCCAGCGCCACTACGTGCTAGGGGTTTATCATTTGGACCTGTTTGTGCGCGTTCAAAGGGCTCGAAAACGCGGCTGCGGTCTTCTTTGGGGATGCCGACGCCGTTATCAATAACTGTTATCTCCAGTCCTTCTTTTTTGCGCTTGGCGGTTAATGATATTTCGCCATTTTCGGGTGTGAAGTTTATTGCATTGCGGATGACGTTGATGAGGGCCTGTTTAAGGCGTTTTTCATCGGCGGTTATACGGCCAATATTTTTGGCACATGTAATTTTGATTTCGATTTTTTTCTTGCGGGCCCAATCGCTGACCAAATCTTTGATGGATTGAACCATTGTGTAGATTTTTACGTCTTCGTTATTAAGGCTCATATAGCCTGCTTCTAATGTTGAGAGATCGAGGATGTCGTTGATTAGCCCTAAAAGCCGTGTGCTGGCTTGGTTGATGTCGTGTGTGTATTGTTTTTGGCGTGTGTTGAGTTCGCCGAAATATTCCTGATCTAAAATTTCGTTAAAGCCCATGATGGCGTTGAGCGGGGTGCGTAGTTGGTAAGATACGTTGGCTAGGAAGTCGAGTTTAAGCTGTTCTGCGGCTTCAAGGGCAGCGTTTTTCTCGCGTAGGGCATTTTCAACGCGCATAGAGTCGGTGACGTCGATATAAGTGATTAAGACACCGCCATCAGGAAGCGGGACGGTTGAGAAATCAACGAGCGTTTTATCGGCACGTTTTAGGCGTCCTTCGTGCATGATGCGATCAAGCCCTTTTGAGATAAGTTCTTCGCGTTTGGCGGGCCATTCTTTTTTGGTGAAATATTTTTCTTTTTTCTCGATGAGTTTGGAAATATGTGGTTCCCCATCAAGGGTTTCAGGGTTAAAGCCCCAAAGGCTAGCGAAAGCAGGGTTCCAGAGTTTAAGGCGTCCGTCCCCGCCATACACGGCAACCCCTTCGCCTAGGTTATCTAATGTTTCTTTTTGAACAGCGATGAGTGTGTTGTATGATGATTCAAGTTCTAGGCGGCTTGTGACGTCCTCGAATGTCATCATAAGGCCACCCATGGAATGAGGAACGACCAGCATGCGGAGCGCGCTGCCATCTGGAAGGTATAGCATTTCCTCATGGGGTTTGATTAGACTTGTAAACATATCAAGCCAGCCTTGTTTAAAGCGTCGGAAATTGGCTTGTTCGGGAAGGCGACGGGTTTCTCTGAGTTTTTCCATCAGATCACCGAATTTGGGTTTTTTATTGAGCCAGCCTTCTTCCAGACCCCATAGTTGTGCGAAGGATGAATTATAGAATTCTAATGCCTGATCCGCGCCAAAGATACCTATTGCGGATTGTAATTGTTCCAAAAGCTCGCGGTTAGAAGATTGATAGCGTTTTAATTCTTCGCCAATGGATTCAAGCTTTGTGATGTCTTGTGCCATTCCGATTGTCATTTCGGCCAATGGGATTGGTGTTTCGCGTAGGCGCATCAACACGCGCTTTCCGCCAATAATGATATGGGCTTCGGATATTTGTTCGACGCCGCTATCGTGGGCTTTTTTTGCAAGCTCTATTCCTGTTATCGCTTTGTTTTTGCTGCTACCTGATTTGCGGGTGTTGCTTGCGATTTCTTTTTGGTCGTTGATGATATCTTTTTCATTTTCATCTAATGCTTCCGCATAGGCGTGGTTTACCCATATTAGTTTTTGATGTTGATCGCGAAGCCAGCAAGGGAAAGGGAAGCTTGCGAGGGCTTCTTGGTATTTTTTTTGTTCACGTTCGGAGTCGCGCTTGTTTTTTTCGAAATTTTTGAGGTCTAGTGTTTCTTCGGTTATGTCTTCGACCCATACGATGTCGAAACGTTCGCTGGCGTCTAGGTCGCGGCCTTGTGATCCAGAGAATTTAAAATGTTTTGTATGATCAAATTTCTCTGTCACAAACGAGAAGTTTGTTCCTTTTTGTTCTAGACGATTGAAATATCCTTCTAAGGCGGCAGAGTCGCTCGGGGGGAGAACGGATTGAATGTCGCTTAAGCTTTTGATTGCATCGAGACCCAAGATTTTGCAAAAGCCGTCTGAATAGACAACTGATCCGTCATGTGCAAAGCCGCAATATTCACCTGGGAAGGCTGCGAGAAAAGCTTGAAGACGTGCTTTTTCTTGCAAAAACTTTTTCTCGCCAAATAATTTGGTGAGAAGTTTTTGCAGAGGGGATTCGTTTGGTTCGGAAATTGATTTGTTCACAATGATATGATCTTACAAAATCACGGTGCGCCCGTCATGTAAAAAGATACGTCTTTCCGCATACATGTTAATGGCACGCGCTAATACGCGTGATTCAATGTCGCGTCCGACGGCTTGCATCTTTTTGGGTGTGAAGGCGTGTGTGATGCGCATTATTTCTTGTTCAATGATTGGGCCTTCATCAAGGTCTTCACTGGCAAAATGGGCGGTTGCGCCAATGATTTTAACGCCGCGTTCATAGGCTTGGTGATAGGGTTTTGCGCCTTTAAACCCTGGTAAGAAAGAGTGGTGGATATTGATTATGCGTCCTTCATAGGTTTTTGAGAAATCTGTACTTAGGATTTGCATGTACCGGGCGAGGGCGATGAGTTCGCTTCCTGTTTCTTTTATGATGTCTTTAACGCGGGCTTCTTGTTTAGGTTTTGTGTCTTTAGAGATCGGACAATAATGAAAGGGGATATTATGGTGCTGTGCGATATCGCGGCATGATTCATGGTTGGAGATTATGGCTGTTGTTTCGATTGGTAAGGATTTGCTTTTTTGACGATATAGTAGGTCATTGAGGCAGTGATCTTCCTTTGAGACCATGATCAGTGTTTTTAATGGTTTGGTGAGATCGCATATTTCCCATTTCATCGCAAATTGTGTTGCGATTTCTTGGAAGCGGTTTTCAAAGCTTGTAAGGCAATTATGCTGCAATGGTTTAAAGACAACACGCATAAAGAATTGCCCGGATAGCGGGTCGTTAAATTGTGCAGATTCCTCGATGTTGCATTCATTATTGGCAAGGCATGTTGCAACGGCGGCAACGACACCGGGTTTATCATCACAATGGAGGCGAAGAACATTCATATGAATGTTTTATTTTAACTTCTCTGCGGTTTCAATGAATTGTTTGATACATGCATCAAACATAGGTTGATCGCTTGTGAAGTTGCCGTCATTGTCGAAGGCTTTTCCAGCGCTGCCCAATGAAAATTGTTTGGGAATGACGAAGGTCCCGTGCATCGCGATGTTAGTAAGGTAGTTGCGTAGCTCAGGGAGCATGCGCATACCGCCAAGGCCACCGGGAGAAGCGGCCATGATTGCGCTGACTTTTCCTTGGAAACAATTCGACCCGTCATCGCCGGGGCGGCTCATCCAATCGAGTGTGTTTTTAAGCAGTGGCGTGAAGCTTGAGTTGTATTCAGGGCAAGCCACCAAAAAACCATCATGTTCGATGAATAGTTTTTTAAGGTCTTTTATCGATTGGGGCATGCCGTTTTCGGCTTCATAGTCTTCGCAAAAAAGCGGGGCTTCGTAATCTCGTAGGTCTATAAATGTTGCTTCGGCGCCAAGCTCTTTTGCTTTTTCGCTCGCGGCATGTGCGAGTTTTTTATTGAACGAATCATTACGGGCGCTTCCTGCAAAAAAAATGAGCTTGGGCATTAATTGCTTCCTTTACTTTTTTAAGTGCTTTTCTTTGCATCCTAAAATAATGGTTTATTCGTTATCGCTTGCGCCTGCTTAAAATGCAGGATCAAGCGATCAAACGTTTATGACTTAATATCTATAGTCGTCTTTCTTGAACGGGCCTTTGACTTCGACATCGATGTATTTGGCTTGTTCTTCACTTAGTGTAGTCAATGTAGCGCCGACTTTTTCTAAGTGAAGGGCGGCAACTTTTTCATCGAGATGCTTTGGAAGAACGTAGACTTTTTTCTCATAGTCAGCCGAGTTTTTCCAAAGTTCGATTTGGGCCAATGTTTGGTTTGTGAAAGAGGCGCTCATCACGAATGATGGGTGGCCAGTTGCACATCCAAGGTTTACAAGACGGCCTTCGGCAAGGAGCAAGATGCGCTTGCCGCTTGGGAATTCGATTTGGTCGACTTGTGGTTTAATGTTGGTCCATTTCATGTTGCGTAATGGTTCTACCTGAATTTCATTATCGAAGTGGCCAATGTTACAGACGATTGCGTTGTCTTTCATGTCACGCATGTGATCGACGGTAATAATGTCTTTGTTTCCTGTTGTTGTGATGAAGATATCGGCGCGCGGCGCAGCGTCTTCTGTTGTAACAACTTCGAAGCCTTCCATTGCAGCTTGGAGGGCACAGATAGGATCAACTTCGGAAACAAGAACGCGACAACCTGCGGAACGCAAGCTTTCGGCGGTTCCCTTACCAACATCACCAAAGCCAGCCACAAAAGCGACTTTACCGGACATCATCACATCAGTTGCACGACGAATCGCATCGACGGCTGATTCGCGGCAGCCATATTTATTGTCGAATTTTGATTTTGTGACAGAATCATTCACGTTAATTGCCGGACATTTCAATTTGCCGTTTTGAGCAAGTTCGTAGAGACGAAGGACGCCAGTTGTTGTTTCTTCGGAAATTCCACGTATATCATCGAGAAGTTCTGGTCGCTGTTCATGCATACGAACTGTAAGGTCCGCGCCATCATCGAGAATCATGTTTGGTTTCCAGCCATCTGGGCCTTCCATTGTTTGGTCAATGGCCCACCAGAATTCTTCGTCGCTCATACCTTTTTTAGCGAAAACTGGGGTGCCTTTGGCAGCGACAGCGGCGGCGGCGTGGTCTTGGGTTGAAAAAATGTTACAGCTTGACCAGCGGACAGATGCGCCAAGTTCTTGGAGTGTTTCGATGAGAACGGCGGTTTGAATGGTCATATGGAGACAGCCAACAATGCGCGCACCATCGAGTGGGCTTTTGCCTTTATATTCTTCGCGGAGTGCCATAAGGCCCGGCATTTCGATTTCGGCGAGTTCAATTTCTTTACGCCCCCATTCGGCAAGGCCGATATCAGCGATCCAGTAATCATTTTCTAAAACTTCAGGTAGGGCAGACATTTGTATTTCTCCAAAAACTTAAGTATTATTATTGTTCAAGGCATAGTTGGTTTTTTTTTCTGCCAAATCAAGCCTGAATACCTAAAGTTTTTATCATATCTTAATCTTTTGTTAACAATCTCACACGTATAATAGGGTCACATGGTTAAAGGATTTAACGCAGAAAGCGAAAAACC
>JBGCEF010000054.1:0-7914 GCA_045106175.1 Bdellovibrionales bacterium | reverse complement strand
GTCAGAAAGCTCTACCTCTATAACCTGTTCATCATTTTGTTCTTTAACGCCTGGCATAGGTGTCATACTAACAGGGTTATCTTTCTTAACTTTTGTTCCACCAACAACATCCGTGACGGACTTCTGATTTTTCATCGCATGACTATCAAAATCAGGTGAAAAAGAAGGCGTAACATCACCACGTTTTAAGCTACTAATTTCAGCACGCTCGCGCGCAATACGATCTGACTCCGCCTTAATAACAAGAGCTCGCCTTTTTTGTGCTTCTAATTCTTGTTGACGAACCGCCCTGAACTCAGCCTTCTCACGCTCTAAACGAGCCTTTCTTTTACGCAACTCAAACTCTTGCTCCTGCAAGCGCGCTTTCTCATCTTTTAGCTCGAAATGTAGCTGTTCAGTTTCCTGATAGCGTCTCTCAAGCGCACTTTCAAAATCGTCTGATCCGGACGGCTCTATTGCTTCAACATCAGATACAAAAATATCTTGCGACGGTTCTAGCAAATCCTGTTCAGGCTCTATCTGAACTTCGATAGTATTTGTTTCAACATCTTTTGCAAAAACTTCAACGCGCTCAGGCGTCAAAATTTGTGGTTCTTGCGTAGAAACATTCACCGCCTTATTCATCGGAAAAGGATTAATATCTAAAGGATCCGCATAAGATGCAGATGACAAAACCAAAGCCGTTGAAGAAACTAAAAAGAATGAATACGCGCGCAACATGATGTGTCCTTTAATTTGATATCTCAAAGATTAAACAAACAAACAGGGAATTCAAGCAGAGTCTGCCCGCTATGCCTGCTTTTCCACTTGATGTGCAAGTGCCGCTTCTAAAAACATATCCAAATCCCCATCCAAAACCGCCGATGAATTCGTAGTTTCAGCAGACGTCCTTAAATCTTTGATCATTTGATAAGGATGTAAAACATAGGATCGTATCTGATGCCCCCAACCAATATCAGTCTTCTCACCATGCGCCGCCGCCGCCGCCTCTTCACGCTTTTGCATTTCAGCTTCGTAAATTTTAGCCTTCAATAAAGACATCGCATTAGCACGGTTTTGATGCTGTGATCGCTCACTCTGAACCGCCGCAACTATACCTGTTGGTAAATGTGTAATACGAACCGCACTATCAGTAGTATTAACATGCTGACCACCAGCGCCACTTGAACGATACGTATCGATGCGTAAATCTTTTTCTTCTAATTCTACTTCCACCGTATCATCCAACACAGGAGAAACAGAAACAGAAGCAAATGATGTATGACGTCGAGCATTCGAATCAAAAGGCGAAATCCTAACCAAACGATGCACACCGTTTTCTGATTTCAACCACCCATAAGCCTGATCACCCTCTATCGTAATCGTCGTCGATTTAATTCCAGCCTCTTCACCATCACTACGCTCTAAAACAGACACTTTATAACCATGCTGTTCAGACCACCGCACATACATGCGCAAGATCATCTCCGCCCAATCTTGAGCCTCTGTCCCGCCTGCACCGGCATTCACCTGAAGATACGCGTCATTGCCATCCATCTCCCCGGACAAAAGGCACTGTATATGTTGCTTTTCTGCTTGAACTTGCAATGCATGAAGCGCAGCCTCTGCTTCAACAACAATCTCTTCATCACCTTCTTCATCACCCATATCAATAAGTGCTACATTGTCATCCAACGCTTGAACAATATCTTTTATCTCGGAAATTTGGGCATCAAGACGATTACGCTCACGCATGATCTTTTGCGCCTTTTGCGAATCATTCCACAAATCAGGGTCTTCACTGAGCGCGTTTAACTCTTCAAGGCGATGAAGGGCATTATCCCAGTCAAAGATGCCTCCTCAAAAGCTCTAGGGAGGCTTCTATTTGATCAGCTAATGTTTGGATATCTGCCCGCATGGCTCATTATTAAGCGGCAACAGCCTGCTCTTCAAGTAATTCTATTTTTAAAAACTTATCGAGAGCTTCAAAGTTGTTATCTAAAACCAAAACATGTTGTGAATTATCATCCAAATTGATTTCAGAATGCTCTAAGAGCTGTTGCGCTTCATTCATAAAACACAACGGCTTTTGGCTGTCGTAAAACCCGCGAATAAAGCGTTTGCAATGCGCCGTAAGTTGAAGCTTTTCAATGCTTCTTTGCCCACCAGGAATTACAATCGCAGAATAATCCGCTGCCAAAGATGCTTTCAGTGCGTGATCAGATGCAAAGTTTAGCCCCCACCCCTGATCATTCAATGAACTCACCAAACCCTGATCCATACTAATAATTCGCGTATCTGCTCCTAAATTTTGAATAACTCTCTGGGCTTCGACCAGATCTCTTTCATTCAAACCATTAGCAACAAGAAATGCAATTTTAGAACCAATCAGCGTTTTTTTCATAGATGTACCTCGACACAGTTTTTTATTTATTTTTTCGAGATGCGTTATATTGTGGTGCAGCAAAATATGTCAAGACTTAATTATTTCTCAGCTTTTTAATCAGTGCACAAAAATAATAGTTATAAAAAAACGTAATTTATTCAAAAAAAAAGCGTATTTTCTCTAAAGCGTCTTTACATTAATATGTTAGAGGATTAAAACCCTAATATTGATAAGGATTTAAGAGCTTGTGTAAGGAGCATAAAAGCAATGAAAACAGTTAAAAAATTCACTATATTAGCCGGTCTTTTGGCAATTACGTCTACAACTGGCTGTACTGCATTTAATAGCTTTAGCGAAGTTGATGCCTTGAATGAGGCACAAGCAGTAGGAAGCCCATTTACACAAGTATTGGCGAACGAATACCGCAATTTCTCAAATACAGAATTAAAAGATATGTTTGATTATCCTGACGCTCTGCATTTCGCACGCAAAGGACTAGCAGCCGCATCCGGTGATACTGTATTACCTGAGCCCGTCAGTGATTGGAACCTAAGCGAAGCACATCTACAAGAATTAGGTGCAGCCCGTGGCCGTCTGATTTTGGCGTTTGACTTGGGTGCACGCGAAATATCTCCCGAGCTAGCCGCTGTCGCGCAAGCAAAATTTGATTGTTGGATCGAACAACAAGAAGAAAACTGGCAAAATAATGATATTGCAGGGTGTAAGGCAGAATTCTTAGATGCAATGAATATTCTCGAAGGGTCTCTATCACCTGTAGCACCAATTCCTGTTGCTCAGCCTGTTGTCGAACTGAGCCCGTTTGATGTTGATGCAAACGCACCAATGGCCGCAGAAAACGCAATGTACCTTGTATTCTTCAACTGGGATTCATCAGAGCTAGGCTCAGGCGCACTTAACGTCTTAGACGCAGTCGCTCAGGAAGTTGCAGCAAACCCACCAGCAAGAATTAATGTAACAGGTCACACTGATACATCAGGATCAACCGCATATAACGAACGTCTCGCTGTTAAGCGTTCAGATATAGTAAAAGCAGCGTTATTAGAGCGCGGCGTTCCTGCAGAAATGATTCAAACAGGTGCGATGGGCGAAAGCGATCTTTTGGTTGCAACGCCGGATAATGTTCGTGAACCTGCAAACCGCCGTGTAAATATTTCATTTAACTAATCGGTATTTTATAGAATACAATAACCGGAGCGCATTCATCATGTGCTCCGGTTTTATTTTGAGCACAGTAAAGAGTATATGAACACAATATGGATCTAAGACCGATATTATATGTGAACGGCGTGCTTATCAGCATTCTTGCAATGAGCATGTGTCTTCCGATGTTGGCTGATTTATATTTTGGCCACACCGATTGGAAGGTCTTCTGCCTTTGCATTATCATCACCGCATTCTTCGGCGGTTCACTCATCCTCAGCAATGTGGGAATTGAACATAAAGTCAGCGTTAAGCAAGCCTTCATACTCATTTCATCTGTATGGGTTTCACTAGCACTATTTTCAGCACTGCCATTTAAGCTAAGTACAATGGACATGTCTTTCACAGACTCCTTTTTTGAAGCCATGTCAGGAATCACAACAACTGGCTCAACGGTAATAACCGGCCTAAACGAAGCCCCACCTGGCATTTTGCTATGGCGCGCTATTCTCCAATGGCTTGGCGGCATTGGCATTATCATTATGGCGATGTCTGTCCTCCCCTTTCTAAACGTGGGCGGTATGCAAATCTTTAGAACCGAATTATCAGAAAGCGAAAAAGTCCTCCCTAGAACAGCGCAGCTAGCTAGTTCAATCGGCCTTATCTACCTCGTTTTGACCCTGTTATGTATCATCGCTTACATGATGAGCGGCATGCAAACATTCGACGCATTGGCACACGCACTCACCACGATTTCTACAGGCGGGTTTTCAACATATGACTCATCCTTTGCAAATCATGAAAACATCTCAACAGAACTTGTAGCTATTATCTTTATGATTGCAGGTGGTCTTCCCTTCGTCCTTTACCTCAAAGCCGCACAAGGCAACATTCGTCCCTTATTTACAGATGTACAAGTCCAAGGCTTCATCGGCGTTCTACTCGTCAGCATTATTGCAACAACAATATACCTAACGATGAACGGCATCATGAACCCAGGTGAAGCAATCATAAAATCATCTTTTAACATCATCTCGCTAGTAACAGGCACAGGATATGTTAATGACAATTATAACCAATGGGGCGGTTTCGTTGTGGCCCTATTCTTTATGCTTATGGTTGTTGGTGGATGCGCGGGATCAACATCATGTGGAATAAAAATATTTCGTTTCCAAGTGTTCTATGCCGTTGCAAAAGTGCAAGTTCAAAAACTCATTCACCCAAACGGCGTATTTATTGCCAACTACAACGGCAGACCATTAGCGTCTGACGTACCTTTATCTGTTATGAGTTTTTTATTCTTATACGCTCTATCATTTGCCGCATTGGCAATCGCATTATCTTTTGTGGGCCTTGATTTCCTAACCGCCATGTCTGGTGCAGTTACATCCATATCAAATGTAGGGCCAGGTTTAGGAAACATTATAGGTCCAAGCGGGACATTTAAAGAATTACCCGATAGTGCAAAGTGGATCCTTGCAACTGGTATGCTCATCGGTCGTCTGGAAATCTTTACCGTACTTGTTATGCTTTCTCCCACCTTCTGGAAGTCATAAAACGCACTAAACTCAGGTCAAAAGCACACTAAAAATGCATTTCAGATGCAATGATACGGTTCATTTCAGGGTCAATCGTTTTAAAAATATCATCAATCGCATTGAAACGTTTTTGATCCCTTTCTGAAACAGACGCATGTTCAGAAATATTAATAACTTTCTGCGCAGAAAGAACACGGCCATGTAGAACATTCCCATAATCATCTAAATGCTCAATACGTAACTGCAGCTTAAGCGTCTCTTGTTGCACCTGCCCTAATGCAAAATTCTCAAGCATTTCATATTTTGAAGGCGTTAGGACATAACTGGAAGATGCATTTTCAACCCGAACCACTAACTGACCTTTCCCGTTTGCACGTTGAATTTTATGCCCCAAATAAGAGCGCGCATGAGACAAAAGCTCATCAGAAACACCGCCTCGGCCTATTATACCCGTATCATCAATTAAGATACTTCCAACATTTACAGATATAGTATCAAAATGGGTAAACGTCTGCTGCGGCATCGGCAAGCCATGTCGCGCCTTGCCAACCGGCCTCTCACAAGCCGATAAAAACGACAAACAAACACATAAATATAAAAATTGTTTCATAAGAAATTATGAGGAAAGAAAATCACCCGATTCAAAACGATAAACATGGCTGCAAAATTCACAACACATCTCAATCATACCATCAACCACAATATCTTGCACGTCCTCATCAGGCATACTCATCAGCACGTTTTTCACACGCACTTCATCACAACGACACTGATGCTTAAGTGTTAATGGTTCAAACACGCGCACACCATATTCATGATAAAGACGATGCAGTAAAGTGTTAGTATCCAATGCATGATCTAACAATTCGTCATCAGTAGCACTTTCAAGAAAGACCATGGCGCGTCGCCAATCATCTTCATCATTATGCGAATCAACCTTACTTGATGAATGCCCGCCTTCTTCTGGCAACTCCTGCAACATTATGCCTCCGGCGCGCCACTGAGAATCACGCAATCCAACTGCAATTTTAATACCTGTCGTAATTTGCTCCGATTGATCAAAATAATGCTGAACACAATCAATAAGCGAAGCGCCTTTAAGCTCAACAATCCCTTGGTAACGCTCACCCTTATCTTGATCAACAGTAAAGGCGATGTAACCCTTACCTAAATATTGTGCAAGATGGTTCTCACCACCCTCTTCCGTTTTAAGCGCCGATAGCTGCTCTCGCGCCGCTTCTAATCGCTCTTCATCAAATGTCGCACACGCGCGAATATCTCCATTCGACCTAATATCAGCCACTAACATCGAGATCGGACCGTCACCTTTTGTTTGCAATGTAAAAATACCGTCATATTTCAACATAGACGCAAGTAAAGCCGTTAACGTCATAGTCTCCGCAACCAAATGCGCCACAGGCAATGGATAATCATGAGCATTCAAAACATCATCCAAAACACTGCCCATACGCACCGATCTGCCACGCAGATCATTCGTTTCTAACTGAAATGTTTGAATAACATTATCACCCACCTCATCTGAAAGGTCGTTTGCTGGCAAAATAGCAGGGTATGTAATATCGGATTGATCACTCATATAATTAATAATTATAACACGAATTAAGCTTTTATTTTATATCCGGTCTTAAGCATCCAAAGGCAAAGTAAAGCAAGCGCAAGATCAATAACCACCAAAAGGATAATGCCAATCATAACATTGCCATCAGCCTGACCGATAAAACCATAACGAAAACCATCAATAAGATAGAAAAACGGATTAAACAAAGCAACATCGCGCCAAAAATCTGGCAGTTGATGAATAGAATAAAATGTCCCTGATAAAAACGTGAGTGGTGTAACAATAAAATTCGTTACAGCCGCAATATGATCAAACTTCTCTGACCAAATCCCTGCAGCAATCCCCAAAGCCCCCATCATAAACGTCCCTAAAAACGCATAAACAATAATAATCAAAGACGCATGAATAGAAATTGGAATAAAAAACTGCATGACTGTAATTGTAACAAGCCCAACGCAAAGCCCCCGCAAGACTGATCCTGTTACAAATCCCGTAAATATCTCAAACGCCGATAAAGGCGGCATCAAGACATCCACAATATTGCCCTGCACCTTTGAAATCACCCAAGACGATGATGTATTGGCAAATGAATTTTGCACCATCGTCATGATAACAAGTCCAGGCGCAAGAAACACCATAAACGATACGTCACCAACCTCTCTTTGAATACCGCCAAAAGCCAATGCAAAAACAGTATAAAACAAAAGCGTTGTTATAACCGGCGCAATAATAGTTTGAGTATAAACATTGAGAAATCGACCAACTTCACGTTTAATAAGGGTGAGTAGACCAATCGTGTTGATCCCTTGAATGGTTTTGACTGATAATTGAGAATTCATGCATATGAAGTTACGCATCCTATGAACGATATCAACCCCGAAATCAAACAAAACAAAGAAAAATACGCGCAAAAAAGACAAAAAAAAGCGCCAAAGAAAATCACGGAACGTTATCTTCGTAATTCAGGGCTATATTACCTAGAACGCTTCACCGCAAGCTCAGGCCATTTTAAAACGGTCATGACACGTAAAATCAATAAATCTTGCTTCCACCATAAGGACCAAGACCGACAAACCTGCATAGAGTTACTAGACAAAGTAACCGATGACCTGCTCAAACAAGGCTACCTTGATGACGAAGGCTATATTCGTGGCATGGTCATATCGCTGAGACGTTCAGGGAAATCCAAAAAAGCGATTACCGCAAAACTCATGCAAAAATCGGTTCCCATCAACGCGATTGAAAAAGCAATCATGGCTTAAGATCGGAAG